>JADKCZ010000002.1:300000-600000 GCA_016718565.1 Anaeromyxobacter sp.
GCCTTCCGCGGAGCGGCCTTCCCAGCGGCCTTCCCAGCGGCGGTCTTCGGGCCGGTGACCGGGTGAGGGGCGCCGGTGTCGGCGGGCTGCAGGTCCGGCTTGGCCGGCACGTCCAGCGACACCAGCTCGATGCCGATCTGCTGGGCGTACTCGAAGATCCGGTTGTCCCGGTAGAACTCGCCGAAGACGATGCGGGCACACCCGGAGTTGGCGATGACCTTGAAGCACGGCCAGCAGGGCGAGGCGGTGGTGTAGATGGTGGCCCCGGAGATGGCCACCCCGTTCTTGGCCGCCTGGATGATGGCGTTGGCCTCGGCGTGCACCGTCCGCACGCAGTGGCCCTCCTCCATCATGTGGCCGGCCTCCGAGCAGTGGGGCAGGCCCCGGATCGAGCCGTTGTAGCCCGTGGAGAGGATGGTCTTGTGGCGCACCAGCACGGCGCCCACGTGCTTGCGATCGCAGGTGGCGCGGGTGGCGACGACCCGGGCGATGTTCATGAAGTACTCGTCCCAGCTGACGCGCGAGTCCATCGGGCCTCCTCCTCGGGGGCGGCGGGTTGGCGAAGGGGCGGCATCGTACCCCAAGGAGGCGGCGCGCGGGCCGTCGGTCCGGCTACCATGCCGGGCATGCCCGCCCGCCGCTGGCCCGCCACGCTGGTGGCCTCGCTGCTCACGCTCGCCGGGGCGCGGGCCGAGGCGCCCGCCGCCGGGGCGGCGCCGGTCCGGCCGTCGGCGCCCCCGGCCGGCCAGGCGGCCACGCCGCCGTCGGGGGGGGCCGCCCCCGCCCCGCCCGCGCCCGCCGCGCCGGACCGGGTGGTGGGCGGCACGGTGCTGTCGGTCGACCAGCGGCGCCATGCCGCCTCGGTGGCGGGCGCCGCCGGCCCGGTCGAGGTGCGCTGGGACCGCAACACCCTCGTCTACCTCCCCGGGGGTGCCACCACGCCGCTGGCCCTGGCGCCCGGCTGCGCGCTGCGGGCCGGCCTCGGCCCGGACGGCGTGGCCTGGTGGATCATGCTCCGCACCGGGGCGCCGCCCGACCAGGCTCCGGCCACCGCCGCCCCGCCCGGCGCCTTCCCGCCGCCGCCGGGCGATCCGCCGGCGCCGCCCGGCCACCAGGCGCCCCCCCCTTCCCGGTGACCGCCGCCCCCGCGGCGCGGCGCCGCGCCCGCCCGCGCGACGCGCCGCCGTAGTACGCTCGGTCCACTCATGGAGAAGCTCCCCCCCGACACCATCATCGGGATCGACCTCGGCACCACCAACTCCTGCGCGGCCGTGGCCTCGGGCGACGGTCAGGTGAGGCTCGTCCCCTACAAGGGCGGCGACTACATCATCCCGTCCATCTTCGCCATCGACGACAAGGGCAACGAGCTCATCGGCCACGAGGCCAAGCGCCAGTGGCAGCTCAACCCGCGCAACACCCTCTACGCCACCAAGCGGCTCATCGGCCGCGCCCCGCGCGACGAGGTGGTGGAGTCGGTGCAGGGCTCGGTCCAGTACCAGGTCCACGCCGGCAGCCAGAACGACGTCGAGGTGGACTGCCACGGCAAGGCCTTCCACGTCCACGAGGTGAGCGCCAAGATCCTGGCCAAGATCCGCGACGTGGCGTCGGATCACCTGGGCTTCAAGGTGCGGCGGGCCGTGGTGACGGTGCCGGCCTACTTCACCGACCGGCAGCGCCAGGCCGTCAAGGAGGCCGGCGGCCTGGTGGATCTCGAGGTGGTCCGCATCATCAACGAGCCCACCGCCGCCGCCATGGCCTACGGCATCGGCAAGCGGCTCGACCAGCGGGTTCTGGACCACGGCATCGAAGGCTAAGGCTGGTCTACGACCTGGGCGGCGGCACCTTCGACGTCTCCATCATCGAGATCCGCGACCGGGTCTTCGAGGTCAAGGCCACCGGGGGCGACATCTTCCTGGGCGGCATCGACTTCGACAACGCCATGATCCGCCACGTGCTGGACGACTTCCAGCGGAAGCACGGCATCGACCTGTCCACCGACCCGGTGGCCATGCAGCGCATCAAGGACCTGGCCGAGCGCACCAAGATCGACCTGTCGGCGCGCGCCGAGGCGCCCTTCTCGATCCCCTTCATCACCATGACGCCGCAGGGCCAGCCGCTCAACATGGAGGTCAAGTTCGACCGCAAGCTGCTGGAGAAGCTGACCCAGCCGCTGGTGGATCGCAGCCTCAAGATCCTGGGCGCGGTGATGGTGGACGCCGGGGTCTCGGCCGCCGACATCGACGAGATCATGCTGGTGGGTGGCCAGACCCGCATGCCGGCGGTGCAGGAGCGGCTCACCCGCTTCTTCGGCAAGCCGCCCTCCAAGGGCGTCCACCCGGACGAGGCGGTGGCCATCGGCGCGGCGCTCTACGGCCGCTCGCTGCAGGACAACAGCGACCTCAAGCTGCAGCTGCTCGACGTCATCCCCATGGCCATCGGCCTGGAGCAGGCCGGCGGGGCCATGCACGTGGTCTTCCCGCGCAACGCCGCCATCCCCAACGCCCGCGCGGTGCGGGCCACCAACTCGGTGGACCAGCAGACCGAGCTGGTGATGCGCATCTTCCAGGGGGACCAGCCGGCCACCCGGCACAACGAGCTGCTCGGCGAGTTCACCTTCAGCGGCGTCCGGCCCGCCCGGACCGGGACCACCCAGCTCGAGATCCTCTTCGAGGTGAACGTCGAGGGCATCCTGACCATGAGCGCCCGCGACCTCGACACCGGGCGGCAGATGAAGACCACCGTGCGGGTGACCTCGGCCTGAGCGGCCGGCCGGGCCTCGGCCTCGGCCGCGCCGCACCTCCCGCGCCGAGGGTTCGGCGCCGCCCTCGGGCAGCGCCGTCCTCGCTCAGCGGCCGCGACCACCGCCGCGGTCGCCGCCACCGCGACCACCACCGCCGCGGTCACCGCCGCTGCGGTCACCGCCGCTGCGCCCGCCCCGGTCGTCGAAGCGCTGCGGCGCCGGCGCCGGGGTGGACGTGGGCTCCCGCTGCGGCGGCGGGCTCAGCCGCGGGGCCGGGCGCTCCGGCGGAGCGCTGCCGCCCCGCTCCGGAGCGGCCTGCGCCGGCCGCTCCCACGGCCGGGCTGACCCGCCGCGGTCGAACCGCTCCCCGCCCTGTGGCGCCGGGGCCGGCCGGGCGTCCTGTCCGCGCCGGGGCAGGAGGCCGTTGGGCGAGCCGTCGCGCCGGTCCGGCGCGCGGCGCTCGTCGCCGCCGCGAGGCCGCACCGCGCCACCCTCCCACCTGCCGCCGCGGTCGCGGCCATCGTCGAAGCCACGCGGCCGCGCGGCGGCGCCGGGGAGGACGTCGCGACCCCGGCCGCGGTCCTGGCGGGCCTCGGGCCGGTAGACCCCGATCTCGCCGGGGCGGACCCGGCCGCCAGCGGGACCGGGGGCGGCCACGATGCGGGCCGGCCGCACCGGTCGGCCGGAGCGATCCTCCACGAAGCGCGGCGCTGGTCCACCCCAGGACGGCTGCGGCGGGCGGGGACGGCCCGGCTCGGGGCGGTACCCAGGCCGCGGCGGCGCCGGGCGGGTGGCGTGGTACCAGCGGCCGGCGTGGCCGGGCGCGTAGGCGATGCCGTACACCGGGGTGCCGCAGAACCGCACCGTGGGCACGAAGGTCCAGTGGAAGTCCACGAAGGCGAAGTCGGTGACGTAGAGCGACAGGCCCGGCGCCAGCGGCGCCCAGCCCACCACGTCGCCGCTGTACCGCCAGCTCACCCAGGCCGGCGCCCACTGGTAGCCGGGCACCCAGAACCAGCCCAGCCCCCGGTCGAAGCTCCAGCGGCCGTAGTGGTAGGTGGCCCAGCCGAAGGGCTCGTCGGAGACCCACAGCCAGCCCTCGGTGGTCCACTCCCAGCGGCCGTAGTAGTAGGGGCGCCAGCCGGCCGGCACGCTGGGGCGCCAGACCTCGCCGTGACCCGGCACGTCCTGCCAGGCCCCGTAGGGCGAGAGCGGCTCCTGGAAGGTGGAGAGGGAGACGCCGCCCTCGTCCTCCATGGAGACGTCGAAGCCGTCGTCGTCGGCGCTGCGGCCCTGGTCGGGCCAGGCCTCCTCGAGCTCGCCGGCGTCGTCCCAGCCGCGGTCCTGGGCGTCGGCCGGCCCGGCGAGGAGCGCCGCGGCGGCCAGGGTGAGCGCAGTCAGGGTGGTCTTGGTCATGGTGCCTCCAGCCGCAGGCCAGGCTCCCTCCCGGGAGGTGGGCAGGCGGCGTCACACACCGGAGAGCAAGAGCGATGCCGGACCGAAGCGGCCTGATCCCGGAGGGTTGCGCACCGGGTCGCGGTGCCCGGGGGGCACGGTGTGCGAACCGGCGACGCGCCCGGGGCCACGCGGGCCCCGCCACCTCAGGCCAGCTTCTTCTCCTTCTCGAAGGAGAGGACCGGCGGCTCCCGGTTCAGGATGACGCCGTCGGTGATCTTGCACTCCTTGACGCCCTCCCGGTACGGCACGTCGTACATGATGTCGAGCATGGCGTTCTCGAGGATGGCGCGCAGGCCGCGCGCCCCCGACTTGCGCCGCATCGCCTCGCGCGCCGTGGCCCGGAGCGCCTCGCGCGTGAAGGAGAGCTTCACCTTCTCGAGGTCGAAGAGCTTCTGGTACTGCTTCACCAGCGCGTTCTTGGGCTGGGTGAGGATGGTGACCAGGTCGTCCTCGGACAGGTCGGTGAGGGTGGCGATGACCGGCAGGCGCCCCACGAACTCCGGGATCATGCCGAAGCGGGTCAGGTCCTGCGGCTCGACCCGCGCCAGGATCTCGCCGAGGCTGGCCTCCTCCTTCTGCTCGATCTTGGCCCCGAAGCCGAGCCCCTTCACGCCGACGCGGCGCTTGATGACCTGCTCCAGCCCGCAGAAGGCCCCGCCCACCACGAACAGCACGTTCGAGGTGTCGACCTGGATGTACTCCTGCTGGTTGTACTTCTTGCCGCCGCGCGGGGTGACGTTGGCGCGGGTGCCCTCGATGATCTTGAGGAGCGCCTGCTGCACCCCCTCGCCGCCCACGTCGCGGGTGGCGCTGGGCGAGTCGCCCTTGCGGGCGATCTTGTCGATCTCGTCGATGTAGACGATGCCGCGGCCGGCCTTCTCCACGTCGTAGTCCGCGTTGTGGAGGAGGTTCTGGATGATGTTCTCGACGTCCTCGCCCACGTAGCCGGCCTCGGTGAGCGAGGTGGCGTCGGCGATGGTGAAGGGCACGTTGAGGAAGCGGGCCAGCGACTGCGCCAGCAGGGTCTTGCCCGAGCCGGTGGGGCCGATGAGCAGGATGTTGGACTTCTGCAGCTCGACGTCGTCGCTGGCGGCCCGGGCCTGGCCGGGGCGCGGCGGACGGGGCGCCTTGCGCGAGTAGACGCGCTTGTAGTGGTTGTAGACGGCCACCGAGAGGACCTTCTTGGCCCGGTCCTGCCCGACCACGTAGTCGTCGAGGAAGCTCTTGATCTCGGCCGGGGTCGGCAGCGCCACGCTGGGGCGCCCCTCCTCCCGCTCGGCCTCCTCCGCGATGATGTCGTTGCAGAGGCGGATGCACTCGTCGCAGATGTAGACGGTCGGCCCGGCGATGAGCTTGCGCACCTCGCGCTGGCCCTTGCCGCAGAACGAGCAGGAGAGGTTTCCGTGGTGGTGCTCTTTGCGGCTCACTCGTGGTCCCTCGTCCGGCGGATGGTAGCAGAATCTGGAGGCCGCCGGAAAACCCGGCCGACCGGAGCCTCTTAACACCGCGCCGGGGCGGGCGCCCGCCCCGCGCCGCCCCGACGGGCGGGCGCCGGGACCCGCGCGCCGCCCCCGGGCGATGCCGGTTCAGGACCTGCCGATCAGCGCCTCCAGCTCGTCGGCCAGCGCCTCGGCCCGGGCGGTCACCGGCCTGGGCAGGGACCCCTCGGCGGCGCAGGCCTCGGCCAGGCGGCGGGCCGCCGCGGCCAGGCGGGCCAGCCGCTCCTGGCGAGGCGGCCTGGGCGGCGCCGGGGCCGGCCCGAGCCGCTCGGTGAGCGTGCGGGCCAGCGCCGCCGCGGACGGCGGCCGCTCCAGCACCTCCTCGCGGAGCTCGCGCCACCCCGACTCGGAGAGCCGCCCGGCCGCCTCGGCACGCGACAGCACCTCGATGACCTCGAAGGCCGGCGCGGCCTCGTCGCCCGTCCCCTCGGCCATGCGGGGCTCGTGCCGCTCCAGGAAGCCGTAGCTGGCGGTCAGCTTGTCGGCGGTGGCCTTCTTGATGAAGAGCTCCCCGGCGCAGTAGCGATCGAAGCTGGGGTACCCCCACTCCCGCCAGGACTCGTCCCGCCGCACCTCGGCCAGCAGGCGGGCGAACTCGACCCAGGCGGCCTTGAAGCGGCGGGCGCCCTCCATGGCGCGGCGGCGCAGCGAGCCTTGCGGCAGCGCGTCGGCGCGGGCCGCCAGCGTGTCGGCGGCGCCGCTCACGGCCCGACCCGGAAGGTCAGCGAGACGGTGGGGCGCTCCCCGGGGAACCGATCGAAGGTCCAGCCGGCCAGCACCTGCTCGAAGCAGTCGCGCAGCGGCCCCTGCCGCAGGCGAGGATCCATCACGGCCACGCGCACCACCCGCCCCTCGTTCCCGATGGTGAACTCCAGCGGCACCTCGCCCTCCACGTCCGGGCTGCGCGCCGCCTGGGCGCGCAGGCAGGGGACCAGCGAGCGCTGCTGCGCCGCCACGGCCGACTGGATGCGCCCCTCGTCGAAGCGCGACTCCACCAGCCCGGCCTCCGCCGCGGCCAAGGGGCCTCGCGCCGCCGCGGCGTCCCGGGCCGCCCCGCCCCCGCCCGCCGGCCGTGGGGCGGCGCGCGGGCCAGGGCCATCGAGCGCCACCTCCACCTCGGCCGGATCGGCGCGGCGCGCCACCCCGACCCGCGCCGGCGCGGCGATGGTGATGCCGGCGCCGAAGTCGTCGAGCAGCGGGTCGCGCCTGGCCGGCCCGCGCGACGCCAGGAAGGCCACGCCGCCCGCGGCCACCACCACCGCCACCGCCCCCACCGCCAGGCCGGCCACCCGGGTGCGCTGGCGCCGCACCTGCAGCACGCGCCGCCCCGTCACCTCCTGCTCCACCCGCGCGGCCGCCTCGGCCTTGCGGACGTGGACCAGGAAGACGTCCACCTGCACCAGCGGCCGCCAGGCGCCGTCGCCGCTCGAGACCAGGGTGACCGCCGAGAGCTCGCCCTGGTAGAGGAGCTCGGCCAGGCGGCGCCCCTCCACCGGCCCGTAGACCTGCCCGTCGCGCTGGAACAGCCACTCGCCGCCGTCGAGGGCGGGGTCCAGGATCACGGGCGGGGCTCTTGCGTCGGGGGCCATCCAGGGAGCGCCTCGAGCCGCGGCTCGCGCCCGCCTCCGAAGCGTGCTGAAGTTACCATGCCGTGGAACGACGCCGCTACGCACTCCGCCTCCTCTACGACGGGCGGGCCTTCCGCGGCTTCCAGCGGCAGCCTGGCCTGCCCACCGTGCAGGAGGCGGTGGAGGCCGGCCTGCTGCGGCTGGGCGTGAAGGCCCAGCTCGAGGTGGCGGCGCGCACCGACGCCGGGGTCAGCGCCCTCGACCAGGTGGTGACCTTCGGGGCCCGGGCGGCGCTGGATCTGGACGCCCTGCGATCGGCGATCAACGAGGCGGCGCCCGAGGGGCTCCTGTGCCTGGAGGCGGCGCGGGTGCCGCCCAGCTTCCACGCCAGGGCCTCGGCCCTGGGGCGGCGCTACGTCTACCTGGTGGGGACCCCGCCACCGCCCGAGCTGGCGCCCTGGTCCTGGACCCTGCCGGACGAGCGGGGGTTCCCCGGCGTGGGGTCCAGGCCGCTCGACGCTGGGGCCATGCGGGCAGCGCTGGCCCACGCGGTGGGCCAGCACGACTTCACCGCCTTCGCCCGGCCCGGCGACCAGCGCAGCATGGTGCGCGAGGTGACGCGCGCCGAGGTGCTGGTCTCCGAGGGGGCGCCGCTGGTGGCGGTGGTGCTGGAGGGGCGCGGGTTCCTTCGCGCCATGGTGCGGAACCTGGTGGGGACGGCCGTGGCGGCCGGCCTGGGGCTCGCGCCGACCACCGAGCTGGCGGACCTCCTGGCGGCCCGCGGTCGATACCGCGGGGTCCGAGCTCCCGGATGGGGCCTCACGCTGGCTCGCGTGAGCTACCCTCCCGGGATGGTTCCATGGGGCTGATTCACCCCATGCGGTCTGGCTCAGTGGGCGCCGTCGGCCTCGTCGACTGCGGGAAGATGCCCGTACTTGGCGAGCAGGTCGGCCACCGCCTCGCGCAGGTAGTCGGACTGCCGAACCCGCGTCTTCTTGGCGAGATTTCGGAGCTCGGCGGCGAAGGCGGGCGGAAGCCGAACCAGCATGGGCTCCAGTCGGGGCTGGTTGTCGGCGGGAATCTGGGTGGTCTCGAGCGGGGCGGTCATGTGGGCTCCTGGATACAAATGATTACGTTTGCACACACGCTACCACCCGATAGCCACCTCGCAAGAAAGTTTCCCAGCCGCAGAATAGTTGACAGGCCTACCCCTTAAAGGGGGCAGGAAGGTTGACCTGAGCGTCGGCGCTAGTCGAAGCGGAGCTGGACGCCGGCCGACAGGCCGAGCGCCGCGATCCGGGCCTCGCCGATGGCCGTCGCGAAGCCGAGCGAGACGAAGCCGCCCCAGGCCCGCGACGGGTCGTACGCCAGTCCCACCCCGACCAAAGGCCCGATCGCCAGCCGGTTCTTCAGCTCGGCCCACAGCCCGACCTCGAAGAAGGTCTTCAGCTCCTCGGTCCCGAAGTACCCGCGGTAGCGCCCGTCCAGCCCGAAGAGGAAGCGCTTGCCCTCCGGATCGTCCCAGCCGTCCAGCCTGGCCGCGCCGCCGAAGAGGAGCTCATCGCCCTCCCCCGAGACGTCGAAGCCCCAGCCGAGCCGCAGCCGCGGGCTGACCGTGGTGAGCGAGGCCTCCCCGCTCACGGAGACGGCCTCCCGCCAGTACTCCAGGGCCACCAGGCCGCCCCGCTGGTCGCGGTGGTCGTAGCGCGGCTCGAGCGCGGCGGCCTGGCCCGGCGCCGCCAGGGCGAGGAGCGTTCCGGTGAGCGCGGCGACGACGGCGAGGGTTCTCATCATGGCACCACCGGGAGGGTGAGCCCGGCCAGCTCGTTCAGGCGGCCGGAGCGGAAGGGCTCGAGGTCGAGGGCGGCGGCCTTGAAGCCCGCGGCCTTCACCGCCGCGGCCAGGGCGGCGCGCCGGGCGAAGGCCGCCTCCAGCTCCTCCTCGGCCACCTCCACCCGCCCGACCTCGCCGTGGTGACGCACCCGGAACTGGCGCAGCCCGAGGGTCCGGAGCGCCGCCTCGGCCCGCTCCACCTGGGCCAGCCGGGCCGGGGTCACCGGGGTGCCGTACGGGAGGCGGGAGGCCAGGCAGGCCTGCTGCGGCTTGTCCCAGGTGGGCAGGTCCAGGGCCTGGCTCCAGGCCCGGATCTCGGCCTTGCCGAGGCCGGCCTCGGCCAGCGGCGAGCGCACCCCCGCCTCGCCGGCCGCGCGGTGACCGGGGCGGTGGTCCCGGCGATCGTCGGCGTTGAAGCCGTCGAGCACGGCGCCGAGCCCGAGCCCCGCGGCCGCCTCGCGGCACAGGCGGTAGAGCTCGGCCTTGCAGAAGTAGCAGCGCTGGTCCGAGTTCTCGACGTAGCGCGGGTCGTCGCCCTCGCGGCTCTCCACCTCGAGGTGGCGGGCGCCGAGGCGCCGCGCCAGGGCCCTGGCCTCGAGCCGCTCGCTGGCCGGGACGCTGGGCGAGTGGCTGGTGAGGGCCACCACCTGGTCACCCAGCTCCTGGCGCGCCACCGCCAGGAGGAAGGTCGAGTCGACGCCTCCCGAGAAGGCCACCAGCGCGCCGCCGCCGCCCCGCAGGGAGACCCGCAGCGCCGCCAGCTTCGGCGCGGAGTCGCTCCGCAGCGCGTCGAGGGAGGGCTCCATGACGCCCTGCTTATAGCCCCGCGCTGGCTCAGCGCCGCGCGGTGCGCGCGGCGGCCTTCTTGGGCGCCTTGCGGGCGGCCGCGGCCGGCTTGGCTGCAGCCTTGGCGGCCGGCCTGGCTCCCTTGGCCGGCGCGGCCTTGGCGGCCTTGGCGGCCTTGGCGGGGGCGGCCTTGGCGGGGGCGGCCTTGGCGGCCGGCCTGGCGCCCTTGGCGGCCGGCGCGGTCTTCGGCGCCGGCGGCTGCCGGGTGGACTTGCGCTTCGGCTTCAGCCCGCCGGTGAGCCGACCGAACTCGGTGGGCCCGATGAACTTGCCGTCGACCAGCGACTGGAAGACGCGGGTGACGCAGGCGTCGAGGGGCTCGAGGTCGGTGCGGACGATCAGCTCGGCGTGCGCCGGGGGCTCGTAGGGCAGGTCCACGCCGGCCACCCCCTGGATCTCGCTGGCCAGGGCCTTGCGGTAGAGCCCCTCCTTGCCGTCGCGCTGCAGCAGGGTCTCCATGGGCGCGTCGACGAAGACCTCGACGAAGCGCCGGGACTCCTTGCGCAGGGCCTCGCGGGCGTCGCGGTAGGGCGAGAGCGCGGCGCAGACGGCGATGCCGCCGGCCTTGGCGACCGCCTTGGCGACGTAGCCGAACCGCTTCACCACCTCGGCGTGGCCGTCCTTGCCCCCGCCGACCCCTTCGAGCAGGAACTTGGCCTCACCGTCCTCGTCGAGCAGCTGGGTCGGGCGGCCCGCCAGGGCCAGGCGCTGGGCGACCTGGGTCGCGAGGGTGGTCTTGCCGGCCTTCTTCATGCCGGTGAGCCAGAGGACGAACCCAGGGCTCTGCTGCAGTTCCATTCGAACCTCGCACGAGTGTGAACCCAAAGTATACAGGTCGCCACGCCTCTTGCCAAATCGCCGCAGCCCCTCACCGATCATTTTCCAGCCTGATGGCAGCCGCTTACGGTGGAGGGTCGCGGACGCACGCCCCGCCCGGGGCGCGCCAGAGGTCTCGCCCCTCAAAGGACGCACCGGCCCATCGGTGGCAGCGCACCGCCACCGCCCGCCCCTGCTCCAGCGCCACCACCAGCTGCGCCACCCCAGGCCAGAGCGGCTGCCCCCCAGCCAGGGCGGCGTCCAGATCGGCCGCCGACAGGCCGGGACCTCCGGACAGGTGGGAGTGGTAGATGGCCAGGAGCGCCCCGCCCAGCTCATCCAGGCGGGTCAGGGCGGTCAGAAGGTCGCGCGGGGCCAGCTCGAAGCGGCGGCTCGGGTCCGGGGCGGCGTTGGCGAACGGCCACGGTTCGGGGGGTCGGCCAGGGAGCGCCACCACCAGCCCGCAGGCCTCGCGCCCGGGCTCCGCCTCGGCCAGCGCCACCAGCCGGGGCACGGCCGCCTGCAGCGGCTCCTCAGGCAGCCGGTCCACCCGGGACGGCTCCCTGGCCGGCTCCGGCCGGTCCTGCCGACCCGGCGGTTCCCTCGCCGGGACCGGGGGGGCCGGCGGCTGCACCGGGCGGTGGCGGCGGGTTGCAGGCGCAGCCGGGGAGGCGGGCGGTGGGCCGGTGGGCCGAGATCCCGCGGATCATCTCGACGCGCCGGCCGGTCACCGCCCCGGGGTCGGCGATCAGCAGCAGCAGCTCCTGCGCGGCCAGGGCCGCCAGGGCCGCCGCGCCCGGCGAGGGGGGGCGGCCGCTGCCGGTGGAGAGTCGACCGCAGGCGTAGCAGGGGGCGCCGGGGGGCACCGACACGAAGGCGCCGCCGTCGCCGTCCGCCTCCAGCACCACGTGCGGCACCCGGGCGCGGCGAGCCGGCTCGGCCGAGCCGAGGGCCTGTGCGGCCGAGGAGGCCACCACCAGCGTGGCGGTGGGGACCCCTCCCGCCGGGTAGCGCTCCACCACCACGAACCGCGACAGCCTGGCCAGGGCCTCCGCCGCCGCCTCGACGCGCGGCCGGCCGGCCGCCTCTGGCCCGTAGAGCCAGCCGCCCAGGTCGGCGGGGCCGACCAGGTCCGGGTCGTCGAGCCAGAGCTTCCCGACGCCGGCCTGCACCAGGTAGACGAGGGCCGGCCCGGCCACCGCGTCGGCGCCCACCACCCGCACCCGCGCGGCCATGAGCCGCTCCTGGCCCGCCGCGCCGAAGCCCGGCACCAGCAGCTGCCGCGCCCAGCGGGCGATGTGGTGCTCGGTGAGCTCCGGGGCGCCGCCGGCGATGGCCGGCACCAGCTGGAGCTCGTCGCCCTCCCGCACCGCCGCGTCGAGGCCGCCCAGGGCCCGCACGTCCTCGTCGTTGAGGAAGAGCCCCAGGTGGCGGCGCGGCGCGCCGTCCTCGGTGAGCAGGCGGGCGCGCAGGCCGGGGTGGGCCCGGCTGAGGTCGTCGAGCACCTGGCGAACGGTGGCGCCGGCGGCGGCCACCTGGCTGCGGTTGCCGGTCAGCCCGCGCAGCGGGGTGGGGATGAAGACCGTCACCGGCATGTCGACTCCCTCACGGCAGCGCCGGCGGCGGCGCGCCCTTGCGGACCAGCAGGCGGATGGCCGCGCCGGGCCCCGCGGCCAGCGGCTCGAGCGCCACCAGCTGGTGCCCCTCCTCCTCGGCGGTGCGCGGCACCGACGCGGCCGGCTCGCCCTCGCCCAGCCAGACCTCGAGGACCTCGCCCAGGGCCAGCCGCTCCAGCGCGATGCGGGTCTTGACCCAGGTGATGGGGCAGGAGGAGTCCCGCAGGTCGAGGCGCGCCGCGGCGCTCACGCCGCTCCCCCGGCGCCGGGGCCGCCGGCGGGCGCGGCGCAGGCCGGCGCCGCGGCGTCGGCCAGGGGCTGGGTCCCGGCGCAGGCCGGGCAGCCGAGGCGGCGGCGCACCAGCACCAGGCGGGAGCGGCCGGTGCGGGCCTCGAAGACCAGCAGGCGCCCGGCGTAGGCACCCCGCTCGCCCGAGAGGAGGCGCAAGGCCTCGGCGCCCATGAGCGCGCCGGCGTGGCCGGCCAGCGCCCCCACGATGCCGGCCTCGGCGCAGGACGGCACCTGGCCGGGCGGCGGCGGGCCCTCGAAGAGGCAGCGCACGCAGCCCGACAGCCCGGGCACGACCGTCAGGATCTGGGCGGTGGTGCGCAGCACGCCGCCGTGCACCAGCGTCTTGCCGCAGCGGGTGGCCGCGTCGCTGGCCAGGAACTTGGTGGCGAAGTTGTCGGACCCGTCCACCACCAGATCCACCGCCCGGACCAGCGCCTCGGCGCCGGCGGCGTCGAAGCGCCGGTCCAGCCCCTCCACCCGCAGCCCCGGGTGCAGGGCGCGCAGCCGCTCGGCGGCCGCGGTGGCCTTGCGGCGCCCCAGGTCGGCCTCGCCGAAGAGCGGCTGCCGGTTCAGGTTGGAGGTCTCGACGGCGTCGTCGTCGATGACCGTGAGGCGCCCCACCCCGCCGGCCGCCAGCACCAGGAGCGCCGGTCCGCCGAGGCCACCGGCGCCGATGACGAGGGCGCTCTTCTGGGCGAGGTCCATGGGATGGCAGGGCCTATAGCCCGCAGCCGCGGGACGGGCAAGGCGAGGCTGCGGCCCTCGGCCCCCCGGCCGGGCGGGGCCGCCAGGGCGGCGGCGCCGCGGTCACCTCAGGGACAGAGCACCCGCCCCTGCTGGCCGAGCCGCCAGAGCGAGGGGAGCGGCTCCAGGCCGTCGAGGGCGGCGCGCGCCGCCTCCACCTCCAGTCCGGCCAGCCGGACGGAGGTCTCGCAGGCCACCAGCCGCAGGCCGAGCTCGCGCCGGGCCTCGTCCAGCGTGGCGGTGAGGGACGGCACGCGGGCCGCCGCGGCGGTGGCGGGCGCCCCCTCGTCGAAGCGGCCCTGCACCAGCGCCACCAGCGGCTCGAAGGAGAGCGCCAGCGTGACCGGGTCTCCCAGCGCCGCCGCCGTGACCGCCAGCATGGTCCCCTGGTAGCGGGCCTCCCAGCCGGCCCGCGCCAGGAAGACCACCAGCGGCCGGCTCACCGGCGCCACCCGAAGAGCCGGGCCAGGAAGCCCGGCTTGCCTGCCTTGTGCACCGGCTCGATGGGCCGGGAGCCGCGGGGCGCCTCGGCCGGTCCGCTCACGCCGAGCTTGGCCCGTGCGGCCTCGGGCGTGTCCCGGGTGGCCAGCTCGGTGGCGGCCACCGCGCCGGTGGTGAGGTTCTGGCTGGTGATCGAGAGGATCCCCTCGTGTCCCATGGCGAACTCCACCGCCACCCGGTGGGTCCCGCGAGGCGCCGGCGGGAGGCCGGCCACCCGCACCGTGCCCAGGAACTCGCAGTCGGTCACCCGGGCCGAGTCACCCTGGAACACCTGCAGCTCGAGCTCGGTCTGGCCGTCGTGGGTGGTGGCGAGCTCGTAGGTCTTGCGGGCCGGCAGGCGGGTGTTGCGCGGCAGCACCGGCGCCAGGCGCCCGCCCGGCAGCCCCACGCCGATCCCCATGGCCAGGGCGTCGATGAGCACCACCGAGTCGACCCGCCCGGCCGAGTCCGCCAGCAGCGCCGCGCCGATGGCCACCGCCTCGTCGGGGTGGACCCCGCGAGACGGCTCGCGGCCGAAGAGCCGGTGCACCCCCTGCCAGACCAGCGGCATGCGGCTCTGCCCGCCCACCAGGAGGACCTCCTGCACGTCCTGGGGCCCGAGCCCGCGCGCCGACAGCACCTCGCGGCAGGTCTCCAGGCTGCGCTCCACCAGCCGGCCGGTCAGCTCCTCCAGCTCGGCGCGGGTGACCTCCACCTCCAGCGCCAGGTCCCTCCCGTCGGCCGAGCGGAACAGGAACGGCACCCGCGCCACCGCCCGCTCCTGCTCCGAGAGCGTCACCTTGAGGTCCTCGGCCGCGTCGCGCAGCCGCTGCCAGACCACCCGGTCATCCGGGAGCGCCACGCCGTGCTGCTGCATGAAGGCCCAGGCCAGGTGGTCGAGCAGCTGGGCGTCGAAGTCCACCCCGCCCAGGAAGGTGTCGCCCCCGGTGGAGACCACCTCGTAGACGTCGCCCTGGATCTCCAGCACCGAGGCGTCGAAGGTGCCGCCGCCCAGGTCGTAGACCAGCACCCGCTCGTCGAGCCCCTTGCCGTAGCCGAAGGCCAGCGCCGCCGCGGTGGGCTCGTTGACGATGCGCTCGACGACCAGGCCGGCCAGCAGGCCGGCCTCGCGGACGGCGTTGCGCTGGTGGTCGTTGTAGTAGGCCGGCACGGTCACCACCGCCCGCTCCACCACCTCGCCGAGCGCCAGGCTGGCGGTGTCGCGCAGGTCGGTGAGGATCAGGGCCGCCACCTGCTGCAGCGAGAACTCGCGCCCGGCGAAGCGCACCGCCGCCACCCCGCCGGCGCCCTCCACGATGTCGTAGTGGAAGCGATCGCGGCAGGCCTGCACGGTGGGGCTGTGGAAGGGCCGCCCCACCAGCCGCTTGGACCCGTAGACGGTGTGGCGCGGGTTGACCACCATCTGCGCCTTGGCCGCGTGGCCCACCAGGAAGCGGCCGTGCGGGTCGAAGGCCACCACCGAGGGGATGGTGCGGTGGCCCAGCCGCGAGGTGAGCACCTGGGCCCGGCCGTTGCGGGCCACCGCCACGCAGGAGTTGGTGGTGCCCAGGTCGATGCCCACCATGCGCTGCGAGCGGGGGCGCACCAGCGCCGGGGCGGTGGGGGCCGACGGGGCCACGGCGACGACGGGGGCCAGGGGGCCGACGGCGGGGGCGACGGGCGGGGGCGGCGGCGCCGCGTCCAGGTCGAGCTCGCTGTCGAAGCCCAGGAAGACGTCCTCGCCCTGGATATCCTCGCCGGCCGGCCGGGGCGGCTCGTCGCTCACCGGCGCCCCGCCCAGCTGGCCCACGAAGCGGTCCAGGGTGGCGCGGCTGGCCGGATCCATCGCCAGGAACCGGACCCCCATGCCGGGCGACCGCGGCGGCTCGCCGGGAGCCGACGGGGGCGTGGTCCAGATCACCTCGCCGCGCGCGCGGATGGCGCCGTACCCGCCCGGCAGGGAGAGGTCGAGCTGCAGCTGGGTGCCCGGGGTCTGCGGCTCCAGCGTCCGCACGAAGACCCCGCCCCGCGAGAGGTCCACCGTGGAGCGCTCCGCCAGGGCCAGCCCCTGCCCCGAGGAGAGGCGGACGCGCAGCTCGGTGGCGACGCGCGGCTCACGCTGGGGCGACTCGGCCATCGGGCGATTCTACCGCTCGTCCGCGCCGTTGCCATTTCGTGACGGCCGCGCGGCCGCGCTTGCAGGGACCCCGTGCCTCTGCTATTTACCGACGCCGCAAAACGCCCAGGTGGTGAAACTGGTAGACACACCATCTTGAGGGGGTGGCGCCGTAAGGCGTGCGGGTTCGAATCCCGCCCTGGGCACTCGAGACGAAGAAAAGGGATCCGGCGCTGGCCGGATCCCTTTCTCGTTGGTGGCGCCGCCCGGGCGGGTGAGGCGCACCGCCGGCCCGGTCCGGGCCACCCGGGAGGGCGGCCCAGCCATGGGCGCCGCCGCGCCCGGTCGGCCCGGTGGGGCGCGACCAGGCCGAGCCCGCTACTTCGCGGGCGCGGGCGCCGGCGCCGGGGGCGTGGAGGCCGGCGCGGCCTGGCCCGGGGCGGGCGGCGCGAACGGCGTGCCCTGCTGGAGCGGCACCGCCGGCGCCTCCGGCTGGTGGGCGTCCACCACCGACTGGGAGTGCGACGAGTTGTAGGCCAGCGTCAGCGAGGTGAGCATGAAGATGCCGGCGCTCACGCTGGTGACCTTGCCCAGGAAGGTCTGGGCGCCGCGGCCGCCGAAGACGGTCTGCGAGCCGGCCCCGCCGAGGCCGGCGCCCATGCCGCCACCCTTGCCGGCCTGCAGCAGGATGACGAGGATCAGGAAGATGCAGACGAAGACGTGGAGGATGGTGACGAGCGTGATCAACGGAGTGCACCTTTCACGATGGCGATGAAGTCCTTCGCCTTGAGGCTGGCCCCGCCGACGAGCGCGCCGTCGACGTCGGGCTGGGAGAGCAGCTCTGCGGCGTTCTCGGGCTTCACCGAGCCGCCGTACTGGATGCGGATGGCCTCGGCCACCGGCCCGCCGAGCTCCCGCAGGATGGCGCGGATGGCCGCGTGGACCTCCTGCGCCTGGGCGGTGGTGGCGGTCTTGCCGGTGCCGATGGCCCAGACCGGCTCGTAGGCCAGCGTGAGCGAGCCCAGCGCCTCGGCGCCCAGGCCGGCCAGGCCGCCGCGCACCTGGCGGCCGACCACCTCCAGCGTGCGGCCCGCCTCGCGCTCGGCCAGCAGCTCGCCGACGCAGACGATGGGCGCGAGGCCGGCCGCCAGCAGGGCGCCCACCTTCTTGCGCACCGACTCGTCGGTCTCGCCGAAGAACTGGCGCCGCTCGCTGTGCCCCACGATGCCGTGCCGGACGCCGACGTCGGCCAGCATGGCCGCCGACACCTCGCCGGTGAAGGCCCCCTGGACCTCCCAGTGGACGTCCTGGGCCGCCACCTCGACGGGGGTGCCGCGCAGCGCGGCCGCCACCGGGCCCAGCGAGGTGAAGGTGGGCGCCACCGCGACCTGGACGCGGCTCTCCCCGGCCAGCCCCTCGGCCAGCTCCCTCGCCAGGGCGGTGGCCTCGGCCACCGTCTTGTGCATCTTCCAGTTGCCGCAGACGAACTTCTGACGGGCCACGGTCACTCCTCGCAAGCCTTCACGCCGGGGAGCTCCTTGCCCTCGATGAACTCGAGGGAGGCGCCGCCGCCGGTGGACACGTGCTTCATCTGATCGACCAGCCCGGCCTGCTCCACCGCCGCGGCGCTGTCGCCGCCGCCCACCACGGTGATGGCCGGGCTCTTGGCCATGGCCTGGGCGATGCCGAAGGTCCCCTCCGACCAGGGCTTCTGCTCGAAGAGCCCCATGGGGCCGTTCCAGAAGACCGTGCCGGCCGAGAGGACCCGCTGCCGGTAGACGTCCAGGGTCCGGGGGCCGATGTCGAGCCCCATCAGGCCGTCGGGGATGGCCCGCTCGGCCACCACCACCCGCTGCGCCGACTCCTTGGGCTCGGCGCCGCAGACGTGGTCCACCGGCAGGAGCAGGTCGACCTTCCTGGCCTTGGCCTTGTCCATGATCTGGCGGGCCAGCTCCAGCTTGTCGGCCTCCACCAGGCTCTTGCCGACCGGGATCTCCATGGCCTTCAGGAAGGTGTAGGCCATGGCGCCGCCGATGCAGATGCAGCTGGCCTTGGCCATCAGGTTCTCGAGCACCTTGATCTTGTCGGACACCTTGGCGCCGCCCACCAGCGCCACGAAGGGCGGCTTGGGGTTGCCGAGGGCCTTGCCGAGGTACTCGACCTCCTTCTGGATGAGGAAGCCGGCCGCCTTCTCCTTGACGAAGCGGGCCATGCCCGCCGTCGAGGCGTGGGCCCGGTGGGCCGTGCCGAAGGCGTCGTTGACCCAGACGTCGCAGAGCGACGCCAGCTCCTTGCAGAAGGCCTCGTCGTTCTTCTCCTCCTCGGGGTGGAAGCGGAGGTTCTCGAGCAGCAGGACGCCGCCCTCCTTGAGGTCCTTGACCAGCTTCTTCACCCCGTCGCCGACGCAGTCGTCGGCCAGGATGACGTCCTGGGAGAGGAGCTCGGAGAGCCGGACGGCCGCCGGCTCGAGGGTGAACTTCTCCTTGTCCTCCGGCTTGCCCTTGGGGCGGCCCAGGTGGGAGGCCAGGATCACCTTGGCCTTGGCGGCCATGGCGAACTGGATGGTCGGCAGCGCCGCGCGGATGCGCGCGTCGTCGGTGACCCGCCCCTGCTCGTCGAGCGGGACGTTGAAGTCCACGCGGATGAAGACCCGCTTCCCCGCGAGCTGCAAGGTGTCGATGGTCTTGATGGGCATGGCCGTCCCCTCCCCCTGGCGGCGCGGACTACAGCAGGTACTTGGCCACGTCGAGCATGCGGTTCGAGAAGCCCCACTCGTTGTCGTACCAGGCGAAGACCTTGGCCAGCGTCCCGTCGCCGATGACGGCGGTGTTGGTGGCGTCGAAGATCGAGCTGTGGGGGTTGCCGTTGTAGTCGATGGAGACGGTCGGCTCCTCCGAGTAGAGCAGCACGCCCTTGAGCGGGCCGGCGGCGGCGGCCTTGAAGGCGGCGTTGATGGCCTCCACCGTGGTGGCCTTCTCCAGCTGCACGGTCAGGTCCACCAGCGACACGTTGGGCGTCGGCACGCGCACGGCGCAGCCGTTGAGCTTGCCCTTGAGCGCCGGGATGACCTCGGCCACGGCCTTGGCGGCGCCGGTGGAGGACGGGATCATCGACAGCGCGGCGGCGCGGGCCCGGCGCAGGTCCTTGTGCGGCAGGTCGAGCAGGTTCTGGTCGTTGGTGTAGCTGTGGATGGTGGTCATCAGCCCCTGCTTGATGCCGAAGTTCTCGAGCAGGACCTTGGCCACCGGGGTCAGGCAGTTGGTGGTGCAGGAGGCGTTGCTGATGATCTTGTGCTTCGCCTTGTCGATGCTGGTGTGGTTGATGCCGAAGGCCACCGTGATGTCCGGGCCGGTGGCGGGGGCGGAGATCAGCACCCGCGGCGCGCCGGCGGCCAGGTGGGTCTCGGCCTTCTCGCGCGCCGTGAACAGGCCGGTGCACTCCATCACCAGGTCCACCTTGTTGGCGGCGTGGGGGAGCTCGGCCGGGTTCTTGATGGCGGTGACCTGGATCTCCTTGCCGTTCACCAGGATGCCGGTGGCGGTGGCCTTCACCTCGGCGTCGAGGACGCCGTGCACCGAGTCGTACTTGAGGAGGTGCGCCAGGGTCTTGGTGTCGGTGAGGTCGTTGATGGAGACGAACTCGAGGTCCTTCTCCGCCCGCTTGATGGCGGCGCGAAGGACGCAGCGCCCGATCCGACCGAAACCGTTGATAGCAATGCGCGCCATGGTGGCTCCTCCCCAGGTGATGGTGGTGAAATGGGGCCAGAAACTACTTGCAGAGGACGGGGGTGTCAACGTGACGAAAGGTCCCGTCCCGAAAGGGAAAAAAAGGACGGCGCCGCGGGTGGGCGCCGTCCTCCTCTCGGTGCTGCGCGCTGCGAAGGGTCCGGCCCTACAGGGCGGCCCGCCAGCCGCCGGCGTCGCCGCCTCGCGAGGCGGCCGCGGGCGGCAGATCGTGCCCGGCCTTGAGGTCCTGGGTGACGAGGTCGATGAGCTCGGTGGAGAGGCTCAAGATCTGGTTCGGCGTGTAGCCGCTGCCGCGCAGCTCCTTGAAGAGCGACTTGGCGAGGATCTTGGTTCCCTTGACGTCGAGCATGGCTGGTACCATTGGGTTTCTCCCCCGGGGCGGTGAAGCGTGGGCCGCTCTGTCGGTGGTCCGGAGGACAGCAAGCGGGGGGCCAATCCTGGCCCAGGGGCGATATCGCCAGGCGTTGCAGGCAGTTGAGCCGGATTGCCCGCCGTGCGGGCAGGCGTCGAGGTGCGTAGGCGGGTTCGCGAATGGCCCGTGCGGCCGGGCTGGTGCGTACCTGGGTTCGCGCCCCCGGCGAGGCCGACGGGGGATAGGGCCGGAGCGGGGCGCAGCCGCGCCGCGGCCGGTAACCAGGAGAGCGGAGAGCTGATCGCCATGCGGTACCGAGTGCAGAACATCCCGCTCTGGCTGGAGGAGGACGAGGCGCTGCTGGTGCGCCGCGCCGCCGAGCGGCTGGGCGTCGCGGCGGGCGCGCTCTCGGAGGCGCAGGTGGTGCGCCGCTCGCTCGACGCCCGCAAGAAGGGCCGGCCTCGCTGGCTGGTGAACCTGGAGGTGACGCTGGCCGGGCCGGTCCGCGGCGCGCCCGCCGACGTGGTGCCGGCCCCCCCCGCGACTCCCGCCCCGGCCCGGGTCCGGCCCCCGGCGGCCCGTCCCATCATCCTGGGCGCCGGTCCGGCCGGGCTCTTCTGCGCCTGGGGGCTCCTTCAGCGCGGCGTGCCCTCGCTGGTGGTCGACCGCGGCCGGCAGGTGTCGCCGCGGCGCCGCGACGTGGCCGCCCTGATGCGCGACGGCACGCTCGACCCCGAGTCCAACATGAACTTCGGGGAGGGGGGCGCCGGCGCCTACACCGACGGCAAGCTGGGCACCCGCATCCACCACCCGGCGGTGCGCACGGTGGTGGAGCTGTTCGCCCGCTTCGGCGGGGTGGGGCGCATCCTGGCCGAGGGCAAGCCGCACGTGGGGTCCGATCTCCTGCCGTCGGCCATCTCGGCCATGGTGGCGGAGCTGACCGCCGGCGGCTGCGAGTTCCTGTGGGGCGCCCGGGCGGTGGACCTGGAGCTGCGCCAGGGGCGCTTCACCGGCCTGCGCCTGGCCGACGGCCGCACCCTCGACTCCGACCGGCTGGTGCTGGCGCCGGGCAACAGCGCCCGCGAGCTCTTCGAGCTCTTCGCCGAGCGCGGCTGGCCGCTGGAGGCCAAGCCCTTCGCGGTGGGCTTCCGCGCCGAACACCCCCAGCCGCTCATCGACCGGATCCAGTACGGCCTCTCCGAGCGGCCGAAGACCCTGCCGCCGGCCGACTACAAGCTGGCCGACAACCCGGTGGTGGACGGCGGGGCCCGCGGGGTCTTCTCCTTCTGCATGTGCCCCGGCGGCGTGGTGGTGCCCACCCCCACCGAGGCCGGCATGCTCTGCACCAACGGCATGTCCAACAGCCACCGCTCCTCGCCCCTGGCCAACGCCGGGGTGGTGGTGGCGGTCTCGCCGGCCGACTACGCCGCCGAGGGCTTCACCGGCCCGCTGGCCGGCCTGGCGTGGCAGCGCAAGTGGGAGCGGGCCGCCTTCGCCCTGGGCGGCGGCGGCTTCCGGGCCCCGGCCCAGCGGCTGGCCGCCTACCTGGCCGGCACGCCGGGCGCGCCCCCGGGCCGCTCGAGCTACCGGCCCGGCCTGACCCACGCCGACCTCTCGCCGCTCTACCCTGCGGCGGTGCGCGACGCGCTCAAGGCCGGGCTGCGCGCCTTCGACCGGCGCATGCGCGGCTACGTCACCGACGAGGCGGTGCTGATCGGCATCGAGTCGCGCACCAGCGCGCCCTGCCGCCTGCTGCGCGGCGAGGACCTGGTCTCGCCTGGCCTGCCCGGCGTCTACCCGTGCGGCGAGGGGGCGGGCTACGCCGGCGGCATCGTCTCCTCGGCGGTGGACGGGCTGCGGGTGGCCGAGGCCATCGGCGCCGAGCTCGGGCCGGCCTGAGGGCGACGGTGCGCTACCTGGTCCGCGATCGCGACGGGCGCGAGCTCACCGTCCCCTCCCTGGCCGACCTGGCCGCGCTGCACCGCCAGGGGTTCCTCGGCGACGAGGACCTGGTGCGCCGCGAGACCTCCGCCCGGTGGGAGCGGGTGGCCGACCTGGCCGCGCTCGGCGCCACCCGGGGGCGGCAGCGGACCCGCGACCTGCGCTGGGTGGTGGCGGTGCTCTTCGCCGCCGTCACGCTGGTGGCGGCGCTGGCGCTGCTGCGGCTGGCGCGGGGGCCGTGAGGTCCTGGCGGCCTAGCGGCCGTAGTCGTCCTGCACCCGCACCACGTCCTCCACCTCGGGGGTGGAGACCTCCCAGACGTCGCAGTCGGTGACCGCGCGCATCCGGTGGATGGTGCCGGGCCGGACCCGGAAGCTCTGGCCCGGCTGCCAGGGGTGGTCCACCAGGCGGCCGTCCTGCTGCAGCACCAGCACCATCTGGCCCGAGGCCAGGTGGATCGTCTCGTCCTTCTGCACGTGGTACTGGAGCGAGAGCTGGAAGCCGGCCTTCACGTGGAGCAGCTTGCCCACGTACTTCTCCGACTGGGCCCACCACAGCTCGTAGCCCCAGGGCTTCTCGACGCGCTTCGGCTGGTCGAAGGTGCTCATGCGGCGGCGGACTGTAGCCTAGCGGGAGGCCACCACCAACCCCTTGGCGCCGCTCCTGGCGGTGAAGCCCTTGAGGAACCTCTCGGCCTCGGGCTTGGTGGTGAAGGCGCCGCCGACGCGGACCCGGTAGAGGCGCCCCTTGCCGGAGATCTCGGCGGCCTCGACGCGCGGCGACCAGGCCTTGAGCTTGCCGGCCAGGCGGTCGGCCTCCACCTTGCTCGGGGTGGCCACCACCTGCACGGCGAAGGCGCCCCGCGCCGCGGGCCTGGAGGCCGGGCTGGCCACCGCCGGGGCGGCGGCCGTCGCGGCCGGCGGGCCGGCCGGCGCGGGCTCGACCGCCGCGGGGGCCGGCTGGGCCATCGCCACCGCGGCCACTGCCACCGCGGCCGGCGCCGGCGGGGCGGCCTGCTGGACGGGCTCCTCGGGCGGCGGGACGCGATCCCTGGTGAGCCGGTCGTGGAAGGTGAGCGCGTCCTCGCGCCCGGCCGGCGTGGCCGGCGGCTCGTCGAGCGCCGCCAGGGCGTCTCCGCGGGTGGCCTCCAGCTGCTTGACCGCCAGCTGCCGGCCGATGTTGAGGCCCAGCACGAACACCACGCCCAGCAGCACCAGCGCCCCGACCACCACCGAGGCGATCTGCCGGCCGTCCAGCGCCAGCTCGACCCGGTCCCTGACCTTCACGTTGTCGCCGTCCATGACCCCACCGATCCCGCGGCCCTGGAAGGGCCCCTCAGCCCCCGGCCGCGCGCTGCGGCGAGTCTAGGCGTCGGCGGTGATATCGCCAGTTTCCTGACTGTCCATCCGCTCGGGGGCCGAGACGCCCAGCACGGCCAGGCCGTTGGCCAGCACCTGGGCCAGGGCCCGGCACAGGAAGAGGCGGGCCCTGGTGCGGACCGGGTCGGACCCCACCACCTTCTCGCCGGTGCGGGCGCCGTGCGTGTACCAGGAGTGGAAGGCCGCGATGGTCTCCTGGAGGTAGAAGGCCACCCGGTGCGGCTCGAAGGCCAGCGCCGCGCCGGCCAGCAGGTCGGGGAAGGCGGCGATGCGCCGGATCAGGTCCTGCTCCTCCGGCGAGTCGAGCGCGCGGGCGTCGCCGAGGTCGAAGGCGGGCAGCGCCACCGAGGACTCCGCGGCCTTGCGGAAGATGGCGTGCAGGCGGGCGTGGCCGTACTGGACGTAGTAGACCGGGTTGTCCATGGTCTGCTGCTTCATCAGGTCCAGATCGAAGTCCAGCGGCGCGTCGGAGCGGCGGGTGAAGAAGCCGAAGCGGGTGGCGTCGCGCCCCACCTCGTCGAGCACCTCGCGCAGCCAGACCACGTTGCCGGCCCGCTTGCCCATCTTCACGGCCTCGCCGCCGCGGGTCAGGTTGACCATCTGGATCAGCACCACGTGCAGGTCGGTGCGGGCGTAGCCCAGCGCCTGCAGCGCCGCGTGCAGGCGCGGCACGTAGCCGCCGTGGTCGGCGCCCAGCACGTCGATGAGCAGCTCGGCGCGCTGCCGCTTCTCCCAGTGGTAGGCGATGTCGGCGCAGAAGTAGGTGGGCGTGCCGTCGGCCTTCTTGACCGGCCGGTCCACCTCGTCGCCGTAGGCGGAGGAGCGGAACAGGGTCAGGTCGTCCTCGACGGTGACGCCGTCCTCCTCGGGCTGCGGCGGCGGCGGGGGGGCCCCCTTCTTCGACTTGGGGGGCGGCAGCTTGCCCACGTACACCAGGTCGCGCGCCTCCAGGTCCTTGACGAAGCGGTCCACCGTGCCGGACTGGTAGAGCGCCTTCTCGCTGGACCAGCGGTCGAAGGTGATGTCCACGGCGGCCAGGTCGCCCCGGATCATGCCGAGCACGTGCTCCACGGCGCGATCGCGGAACAGGTCCAGCCAGGCGGCCTCGGGCGCGTCGAGCCAGCGGTCGCCCTGCTCGGCCGCCAGGCCGGCGGCGATCTCCTTCACGTACTCGCCAGGGTAGGCCTTGGGCGGGAAGACCACCTGGCGCCCCAGCGCCTCCTGGTAGCGCAGGTGGACCGAGCGGGCCAGGGTCTGCACCTGGGCGCCGTAGTCGTTGACGTAGTACTCGCGGGTCACGTCGAAGCCGGCCCACCGCAGCAGGCTCTGCACCCCATCGCCGGTCACGGCGTTGCGCCCGTGGCCCACGTGCATGGGGCCGGTCGGGTTGGCCGAGACGTACTCGACGATGACCTTCTTCCCCTGCCCCACCGCGGTGCGCCCGTAGGCCGGCCCCTCGGCCACGGCCCGCTCCAGGGCCCGCAGCCACAGGTCGGGCGCCAGCCGCAGGTTGATGAAGCCGGGGCCGGCGATCTCCAGCGAGGTGAGGTCGCCGCCCACGTCCACGGCGCGGAGCAGCTCCACGATGGCGGCGGCCAGCTGGCGCGGCGGCTGCCCGGCCGCCTTGGCCAGCACCATGGCGGCGTTGAGCGCGAAGTCGCCGTGCCTGGGATCGCGCGGCGCATCGACGCTGAAGGCCACCGGCGCGTCGGGCCAGCGCCCCTCCGCGGCGCCGCGGGCCAGCGCGGCGCGGACCAGCTCCATCACGCGATCTCGGACCATAGGGCGCGAGGTCATACCGGCTGCGCCGCGACCCCGCAAGGCCCGGGCGGCGGCCGGGGCGCGGGCCGGCGCGGCCGGAAAATGGACGCCGCGCCGTTCGCCGGTAGCATCCCCTGCCGATGGCGCCGCACCGGAAGCTCCTCGTCGTGGCCGCGCTCGCCGCTGGCTGCGCGACAGGAGCGCCGAGGCCAGCCGCCACCCACCTGCCCCCGCCCGCCCGGGAGAGCCGGGCCGGCACCCTCCAACGGGGTGCCGGCCCGGTGGCTGTCTCGCCCCCGCCCGGTCCGCCGCCGCGCGGCGGCCGCGACGCCGCGGTGCAGCGGGCCCTCGACTCCGCCCGCAGCCTGGTGGGGCGGCGCGACATCGTGGTGGACGGGGTCCGCTTCGGCGACGGCTGCGCGGCGCTGGTGCGCGCCGCCTACCAGCAGGCCGGCCGGCCCCTGCCCGCCGGGGTGGACGACGTGGCCGCCCTGCACGCCCTGGCCAGGCGCGAGAAGGCGCTGCGCAAGGGCAAGCCGGCGCCCGGCGACCTGGTGTTCCTGGCGGACCGCCCCGGCGGTGCGCCCGAGCACGTGGGGATCGTGGAGCGGGTGACCGAGGGCGGCACCGCCACCGTGTTCCACCGCACCGGGCGCGGGGTGGTGCGCCTGCGCGTCAACGCCGGCCAGCCCTGGAAGGCCCGCGGCGACGACGGGAAGATCCTCAACGACGTGCTGGTGGTGGGCGGCGGCCGGGTCCCGGTGGGGCGCCTGCTGGTGGCCTTCGCCAGCCTGCTCTGACCCCCGCGCGTCCGCGCTCCCTCGCCGTCAGCCCCCGCCCGGCGTCTCCGGCGCCCTCGGCGCCGGTCTGGGCGGCCCGGGCGGCGGCATCACGATGCGCGTCGGCTCGGGCAGCGGCGCCAGCCCCGAGGGCTCAGGCGTGGGCGCCGCCGGCGCCGCCGGCGCGGGGGCCGCGGCCGCGGCGGCCGCGGGTGGCGGCGGGGTGTCCGCAGCGGGCCGCGGCGTCACGGCCTGGCCGGCGCCGGCGCCGGCGGGGCGCGGCACCGGCGAGCGGACCGGCGCAGCGGGAGCGGCCGCGGCCGGAGGCGGCGCCGGGGGGGGAGAGGCCAGCCGGGACTTGAACCGCTGGGCCCGCTCGTGGCGCGGGTTGGCCGCCAGCAGCCCGCCCAGCGTGGTGAGCGCCTCCTCCCGCCGCCCCTGGGCGGCCTGGGCGCGCGCCAGCAGGAAGCGGGCTCGCAGCAGCTCTGGGCGGGCCCGGGCCAGCGCGCCCAGGCGGGCCAGCGCCTGATCGCGCGCCCCCTCCGGCCGCAGCTCCACCCAGCCCTCGGCCAGCTCGGCCCAGGGGTCGCCGCCCGCGAGCCGCGCCAGGCCGGCCAGGCGCGCCACCTCGGCGGGATCGCCCGCCAGGGCGGCGGCCACGGCCCTGGCCCCGGCCGCCGGCGCCTCCCCGCCAGGCGCTGAGGCCAGGCGCTGGAGCTCGGCGGTGGCCTGCGCGGTCAGCGCGGCCGCCGCCTTGCGGCGCGGGGCCACCTCGGCGTCCAGCCGGGCGCCCTCCACCGCCAGCAGCCGCGCCCCGTCCTCGAAGCCGGGCGGCTGCTCCAGGAGCAGCCGGCCCCGCTCGGCGCCCGCCGCGGTGGCCTGGGCCTCGAAGGGCTCGGCCTCCTCGAGCTGGGCCGCCGCCTGGAGCAGGCGGCCGAGGGCCCGCTCCACCTCCAGCCCCGGCTCCGACGGACCGCGGGACAGGAGCTCGTCCAGGATCCGGACGCCGCGGGCCAGGCTCTCGGCGTCGTCCTGGGCCAGGCGGGCGCTGGCCTCGGCGCGCAGCCGCAGCGCCTCCGGGTCCGGGCGCGAGCGCCACAGCAGGAAGGCGCCGACCACCAGCCCGGCCAGGGCCAGCCCCAGGGCCGGCAGGAGGAGCTTCTTCCAGAGCGTGGAGAGCTGGGCCCGGGCCTCGAAGGCGCCCACCGTGCCGCGCCGGACGGCGCCGGCTGGCCGGGTGGCCCCGCCCATCGGCAGCCCCGAAGGGGCCGGGCGGCGGTAGACGTTCGGGCCGGTGCGGGTGGGGCGGGGCGCGATGGAGGCGCCCGAGCCGCCCGACCGAGGGGCGCCCGCCGACGCGGCTGGACCGGCCGGACCGCCGGCGCGCCCACCGGCGAGGGGCGCCTCGACCGCCCTGCCGTGGGCCGGCGGGTCCTCCGGTGGGGAGGCCTGGTGCACCAGCGCCGGCTCCTCCGGCGCGGGCGCCGGCGCGGCGTGGGGCCAGGCGGGGACCGGGTCGGCTGCGGGAGGCTCGGACGACGCGCCGCCCGGGGCGCGGGCCTGGGCCGTCGGGTGCTCGGGCTGGGCCAGGACCACCGCCGGCGTCGCCGCGCCCGGCGGGGTCGCCAGGGGCCTGGCCTGCGAGCGCGGCGGGACGGCGGTGAAGACCGCCTGGCAGCGGGTGCACTGGACCTGCGAGCCCTCCGGCGCGAGGAGCGTCTCCTCGAGCTCGTAGAGCGTCGAGCACCGCTCACAGCGAATGATCACGTGGTGCGCCTCCCGCCCCCGCGGCGGAGGTTACCGCGTGCGGTGGCCTGGCGCCACGTCGCTGGACTCGCCGGGACCGTTCACCTGCAGCGCCGGCCGGGCTCGCGCCAGCCGCCGCTCGCCGATGCCGTCCACCCGCGCCAGCTCCTCCACCGTGCCGAAGGGGCCCCGCGCGGCCCGGTCGCGCACCACCGCCTCGGCCAGCCGCCGGGAGAGCCCGGGCACGAAGGCCAGCGCCCGCGCCCCGGCGAGGTTGGGGTCGAGCGGCAGGCCGAGCAGCAGCCGCTCCTCGTCGGCCAGGTCGCGCCGCGCACCGGGGTCCGCGGCGCAGCCCAGCCAGTGGCGCGGGGGGCTCCCCCGCCCCTCCTGGGCGCAGGCGTGGAGCGGCGGCGGGCGGGCCACGGTGGCCCTGAGCAGCGGGGGCGCCGCCAGGGCGGCCAGGAGCGCGAGCAGGGCGAGGCGGGGGGCCACCCGGGGCGGGAAAGCAAGAAGCGGGCGCGGCGGATCGCCTGGTGGCGAGCCCACGGAAGATGTGGTTTCTTCAGTTCCCCCGCACGCCCCCACCTCACCCCACGGGATCACCTCATGCTCACGGTAGAGAAGATCGGCGGCACCTCGATGTCGCAGTTCGGCGAGGTCCTCGCCAACATCATGCTGCGCGAGCCGGACCGCATCTACGGCCGCGTCTACGTGGTGTCGGCCTACGCCGGCGTCACCAACTGGCTCCTGGAGCACAAGAAGACCGGGGAGAAGGGCGTCTACGCCACCTTCGCCGCCGGCGGGGCCTACGCCGAGCAGCTCGACGGCCTGACCGTCAAGCTCAAGGCGCTCAACCAGGGCTTCGCGGGGCTGGGCCTGCCGCTGGCCGCGGCGGACGCCTTCATCGAGAAGCGCATGGCCGAGCTCAAGGCCTACCTCGACTCGATGCACCACGTGCTGGCCTCCGGCTACCTGAAGCGGGAGAGCGTGCTGCTGGCCGGCCGCGAGATGCTGGCCGCCATCGGCGAGGCCCACAGCGCCTTCAACAGCGTGGAGATCCTCCGGGCCAGGGGCGTGACCGCCCGCCTGCTGGACCTGTCCGGCTTCGACGACGACGAGCCGCTCACCATCGACGAGCGCATCCACGAGTCCTTCAAGGGGGTCGACCCCCACAAGATGGTGGTGGTGGTGACGGGCTACACCAAGGGCGTCGAGGGCATCATGCGGGAGTTCGACCGCGGCTACTCGGAGGTCACCTTCAGCAAGGTGGCGGTGGAGCTCAAGGCCGACGAGGCGGTCATCCACAAGGAGTTCCACCTCTCCTCGGCCGACCCGGCCATCGTGGGCGCCGGCAACACCGTGGTGGTGGGCCAGACCAACTACGACGTGGCCGACCAGCTCGCCGACGTGGGCATGGAGGCCATCCACCCCAAGGCCGCCAAGCCCATGGAGCTGGCGGGCATCGCCATCCGGCTCAAGAACACCTTCGAGCCGGCCCACCCCGGCACCCTCATCACCAAGGACCACGTGGGCACGCAGGCGCGCATCGAGGTCATCGCCGGCACGCCCAGCGTGACCATCGTGGAGATCCACGACCCCAACATGGTGGGGACGGTGGGCTTCGACCTCGGCCTGATGGAGATCTTCAAGCGCTACGGCATCAGCTACATCCTCAAGGCCACCAACGCCAACTCCATCACCCACGTCATCTGGGAGAAGGCCGCCACCAGCGCCTTCATCGAGGAGCTGGAGAACACCTACGAGCAGGTGACGGTGAAGAACGCCGCGGTGGTCTGCGTCATCGGCTCCAACATCGCCATCCCGGGCGTGCTGGCCCGCGCGGCGCAGGTGCTCGCCGAGAACGGCGTCAACGTCAACTGCGTCTCCCAGTCGCTCCGCCAGATCAACATGCAGTTCGTCATCGAGCGGGCCGACTACAAGAAGGCCATCGCGGCGCTCAACCAGGCGCTCTGCCTGCAGGGCGCCCGCGCCTGATCCGGCGCGGCGCGCCGCCGCCCCTCGCGACCGGCCACCGGGCCGGAGGTGAACCGTGCAGCACGTGCTCCTCGACGGCGCCACGCTGACCCTGGAGGAGGTGGAGCTGGTGGCCCGCGGCCGGGCCCGCGCCGGGCTGGCCCCGGCGGCGCGCCTCCAGGTGGCGCGGGCCCGCGCCCTGGTGGAGGCCCGCCTCGACGACGGCGAGGCCCACTACGGCATCAACACCGGCTTCGGCACCCTGGCCGAGGTGCGCATCCCGCGCGACGCGCTGCGCCGCCTGCAGCGCAACCTGGTGCTGTCCCACTCGGTGGGCGTGGGCGATCCGCTGCCCGCCGCCGAGGTGCGGGCGCTCATGCTGCTCAGGGCCGCCTGCATGGCCAAGGGGCTCTCGGGCATCCGGCTGGAGACGCTGGAGCTCCTGCTGGCGTGCCTCGACCGCGGCGTGGTGCCGGTGGTGCCGGAGCGCGGCTCGGTGGGCGCCTCGGGCGACCTGGCGCCGCTGGCCCACCTGGCGCTGGTGCTGATCGGCGAGGGCCAGGCCACGGTGGAGGGCCAGCGCCTGCCGGGGCGGGAGGCGCTGGCGCGGGCCGGCCTGGCGCCGGTGGTGCTGGAGCCCAAGGAAGGGCTGGCCCTGGTGAACGGCACGCAGGCCATGTCGGCCGTGGGCGCGCTGACGCTGCGGCGGGCCGAGCGGCTCTGCGCCCTGGCCGACCTGGCGGGCGCCATGACGCTGGAGGGGCTCTCCGGCTCGCACCGACCCTTCGCCGCCGAGATCCAGGCGGCCCGCGGCCAGCCCGGCCAGGTGGCCAGCGCGGCCCGGCTGCGCGCCCTGCTGGCCGGCTCCGAGATCAACGCCGCCCACCAGGGGCCGGGCTGCCACAGGGTGCAGGACCCCTACTCGCTGCGCTGCATGCCGCAGGTGCACGGCGCGGCCCGCGACGGCGTCGGCTTCTGCCGCGGGGTGCTGGCGCGGGAGATCAACGCCGCCACCGACAACCCGCTGGTCTTCCCGGACCTGGGCGAGATCGTCTCGGGCGGCAACTTCCACGGGCAGCCGGTGTCGCTGGCGCTCGACGTGCTGGCCATCGCCACCTCGCACCTGGCCACCATCTCGGAGCGGCGGGTGGAGCAGCTGGTGAACCCCTCCCTCTCCCACCTGCCGCCCTTCCTGGCCAAGGACCCCGGGCTCGACTCGGGGTTCATGATGGTGCAGGTCACCAGCGCCGCCCTGGTCTCCGAGAACAAGGTGCTGTGCCACCCGGCCAGCGTGGACTCCATCCCCTCCTCGGCCGGGCGCGAGGACCACGTCAGCATGGGCATGACGGCGGCGCTCAAGGCCCGCCAGGTGGTCGAGAACGTCTCCACCTGCCTGGCCATCGAGCTGATGGTGGCGGCCCAGGCCATCGACCTGGCGGCGCCGCTCAAGCCCTCGGCCCGGGTGGCCGAGGCCCACGCCCGGCTGCGCGCCGTGGTGCCCACCCTGGACGGCGACCGGGAGCTGGGGCGGGACATCGCCGCGGTCTGCCGCCTGGTGGACGACGGGGCGCTGGACCTGGACGACTGACCGGAGGAGGGGGCCATGGCACGCACCGCTCGAGCCGCCGCGCTGGCGACCTGCGCCGCCCTGGGGGCGCTGGTCGGACTGGCCTCCTGCGACCCGTTCAACACCGGCTTCCCCGACCTGGAGGCCGCGGCCCTCTACCGCAACGCCGCCGCGCCGCCGGGGCCGACGCCCGCCGGCGCCCTGCGGGTGATGACCTGGAACGTGAAGTACGCCGGGGCGCGGCTGCGCTTCTTCTGGGAGTGCGACGGCGCCCGCACCCTGATGACCGAGGCGGAGGTGGAGGGGAACCTGGACGGCCTGGCGGAGCGGATCCGGCGCCACGACCCCGACCTGGTGCTGCTCCAGGAGGTGGACACCTGGCGCTCCAAGCGCTCCGCCTACCTCGACCAGGTGGAGGGCCTGCTCCGGCGCACCGGGCTGGGCTACGCGGCCTACGCCTCGCAGTGGCGCGCCGACTACGTGCCCTCCGACGGCCTCGGGCCGGTGGACTCCGGCAACGCGGTGCTGTCTCGCTGGCCCATCACCTCGGCCACCCGCCACGCCCTGCCGCTCAAGGCCGAGTCGTCGGCGCTGGAGCGGTACTTCTACCTGCACCGCAACGTGCTCGAGGCGCACGTGATGGTGCCCGGCCTGGGCGAGGTGGTGGTGGTGAACGTGCACGCCGAGGCCTTCTCCTCCGACGGCACCAAGCGGCTCCACCTGGAGCGGTTCGCCGACGTCCTGGACGGCCTCTCGGCCGAGGGCCGGCGGGTGGTGGCCGGCGGCGACCTCAACGCCATCCCCCCGGGCTCGCCGCTCCGCCAGGGCTTCCCGGAGGACCAGGGCTGCACCACCGGCCGCTTCGAGCCGGACAGCTACCTGGGCGAGGAGGCCTGGCTCGACCGGCTCTACGCCTCCTACCGGCCCGACGTGACGCCCGCGGCCTTCGCCGCCGACCCCGCGCCGTGGTTCACCTTCGTGGGCGACGAGCGCTTCCCGCTCAACCGCAAGCTCGACCACCTGTTCACCAACGGCCAATGGGTGGAGGGCTCGGCGCGGGCGCTGCAGGACCTGGGGCCGCTGCCGGCCGGGCAGGCGCCCGCCTGGCTGCTGTCCGACCACGTCCCGCTGGTGGCCGACTACCAGGTGGCGCCGTGAGGGGGTGGCCGCGTGGCCTGATCGTGGCGCCCGCCTCGCCCCCGCGCCCCCGCCCGGCGCTCCTCCTGCTGGTGGCCGGCCTGGCGCTCCTCCCCTCCCCGGCCCGCCCGGTGCACGGCGTGCTCCAGCCGGGCACCGCCCGCACCGTGGCGCCGGGCCGGGCCGAGCTCGGCGTCTTCGCCCCGCTGCGGCTGGGGCTCACCGGGCAGGTCGAGCTCTCGCTGCACCCGGCGCTGGCCCTGGTGGCCCCGCACCTCGACGCCACCGTGGCCTGGGGCGAGGCGCTCGGCCTGGAGCTGGCCTCCCGCCACGGGCTGCTCTACCCGACGCCGCTCATGCGCCTCCTCTCCCGCGAGGGGACCGGCGGCGTGGTCCCACACGACGTCACCTACCCGCACCTCCTCGCCACCAGCCACCACCTGCTCGCCTCCCGGCCGACCGGCCGGCACCTGCTGACGCTCCGGGCCGGCGGGCGGCTGGCCTGGAACCTGACCCGCTTCGACGGGCCGCGCTTCTGGAGCGAGGTCGAGTGGCACCTGGTCCGGCCGCGCACCGCCGCCTGGTTCACCGGCTGGAGCGTGGACGCCGGCCTGGCCGCGGAGGGGCCGCTGTGGCGGACCCTCGGCTACCGCGTCGAGCTGGACGGCTTCCTGATGCCCGGCCTCGACGGGGAGCAGGCGGCCGAGTGGGCCCTGCTCGCCACCTGGCGGCCCCGCGCCACGCTGCTGGTGCGGGCCGGGGCCATGTGGTCCTGGTGCCAGTTCCCGTACGGGGAGCGGCTCTCGGTGCCGCTGCCGCTGGTCGACGTGGTCTGGGCCTTCGACGCTCCCTGGTGACACCCTCACCCAGGGCGATTGGACGCGCGTGCGCCTGCGCCCGCGCGCCGTTCGGGGCGCCGCGACCTGCCAGCGGGCGGACCTGGAGGGTGGGTCAGCGCGGTGGCCGGGTGGCTGCGGCGACCCACCGACCGGCCGTGGCAGTCCTCCCGTCGATCGCGCAACCAGCTGTCATTGCTCGATCGACCTCCGGATGGGGTGGCCTGTTCGCCCCGACTGAGCCCCACTTCCGGACGGCATGAAAGGTGCCTATTGTCGCTGGGTGTGCTGTGGTTCGGGGGCAAGTCAGGTGGGCTTACGGGTGTGACGGGTCGTACTGCTCGGGGGGCTCCATGCGTGATGGTTGCGACGATCGAGTGTCCCTGCGCGGAGTGACCCCGCTCCCGGTGGCAGCCAGCTTGACCTTGTCGTGGCGCGCGCCTCTGTCCCTCGCTACACCGACTGGACGTCTCCCCCAGGTGCTCCCATGACCGTCGTCCTCGACCTCCTCCTGTCGGTCGGCCAGTTCCTGCTGGCCTGGACGGCGATCTCGCTGGCCTGCGCCATGCCCATCACCTGGTGGCTTCGCGCCCGGTCCCTGGCCAACCAGCGACTCTGGCCGGAGCCGGACGGCCTGGCGCGGCGCGGGGCGTCCGAGAGCGGGCTCGGCTGGCTCAGCCCTGCGCCGGCGCGAGTCCAGCCGCGAGCCTGACGGCCCGGCGGAGCCCCGCGAACCGCAGCGCCTCCGCGGCCTCGGCCGCGGGCAGGAACGCCAGCTCCACGTGCTCCTCCGAGAGCCTCGGCGTGAACCCGGCCGGCAGCCGGGCCACGAAGGCCTCCTCGTCGGCGGTGCGCAGCGCCCCGGGAGGCAGGCCCAGCACCGCTGGGTCGATCCCGAAGCCGTGGCGGTAGCCGAGCGGCGCCACCGGCACGTCGGCGCCGGTCTCCTCCCGCAGCTCGCGCCGGGCCGCCTCCTGCGGCGTCTCGCCCGGCTCGAGCCGCCCGGTCACAGGCTGCCAGAAGCCGCCGCGCGCCGGGGTGCGGCGCAGCAGCAGCACCCGGCCGTCCTCGGCCAGGGCCACCACCGAGACGGTCCTGAGCGGCGCGGCGGCCGGCGCCGCGCTGCGCCCCAGCGCCCCGGCCAGGTGCGCGGCCAGCGCCGCGGCCACCTCGGGCAGCGGCGGGGCGACGCGGCCCCGGGCGGCCAGCTCCTGGGCCAGGCTGGTCACCCCCAGCCGCGGATCGGCGATGCCGCAGGGCACGATGACCTGGAAGTGCTCCAGGTCTGGGGCCACGTTGAGGGCCAGCCCGTGGCTGGTGATCCAGCGGGCCAGGTGGACCCCCACCGCCCCGATCTTGCGGCGGCCCACCCAGGCCCCGCGGTGCTCGGGGTGGCGGCCGGCCACCACGCCGTGGTCGGCGCAGGTGCGGATCATGGCCTCCTCCAGCGCCGCCACGTACTTCTTCACGTCCGGGCGGTCGCTCAGATCGACCACCGGGTAGCCCACCAGCTGCCCCGGGCCGTGGTAGGTGACGTCGCCCCCGCGGTCGGTCTCGTGGAGCTCGAAGCCCTGGCGGGCCAGCCACTCCGGCGCCGCCACGATGTTGCCCCGCCCGGCCGAGCGCCCCAGGGTGAGCACCGGCGGGTGCTCCACCAGGAAGAGGTGGTCGGTGCCGGGCGGCAGCGCGCCGCGCACGGCCTGGCCGGCCAGGCGCATCAGCTCCAGGCCGTCCTGGTACTCGACCCGGCCGAGGTGGTGGACCAGCAGCGTGCGCATCGGCGTCCCGGGGGCCTCGAGCCGCCGCGGCGACCGGCCCCGCCCCGGTGCCCTGGGCGGCGGCGCGGGCCGGCGGCCGGCCGGGGAGCGTCAGGCCTTGGCCTCGCGGCGAGGCCGCTCCGGCTTGTTGAGGGCGTGGATGGCCTCGCCCAGCGCCGCCTTGCAGGCCTCCATGAAGGCCTCGGGCAGCGTCGGGTGGGCGTGGACGGTCAGGGCCACGTCCTCCAGGTAGGCCCCCATCTCCAGCGCCAGGGCCGCCTCGGCGATGAGGTCGCTGGCCTCCGGGCCGCAGATGGTGACGCCCAGCAGGAGCTTGGAGGCCTTGTCGCCCACCACCTTGACGAACCCCTCGGTGTGGTCGATGGCGATGGCACGCCCCAGCGCGGCGAAGGCGAACTTGCCGATGATGGGCTCGTAGCCGGCGGCGCGCGCCTGCTCCTCGGAGAGCCCCACCGCGGCCACCTCCGGGTCGGTGAAGATGGCGCCCGGCATGGCCACCCAGTCGCGCGCCACCTTGTGGCCGGCGATGGCCTCGGCGGCGATCTCGCCCTCCTTGGAGGCCTTGTGGGCCAGCAGCGGCGGGCCGGCCAGGTCGCCGATGGCGAAGATGGAGGGGACGCTGGTCCGGTACTGCGGGTCCACCTCGACGAAGCCCTTGGGGCCGATGGTCACGCCCACCTCGGCCAGCCCGAGGCCGTCGGAGTTGGGGCGCATGCCCACCGCCACCAGGATCCGGTCGCAGTCCAGGTCGACCTCGACGCCGTCGATCTCGGCCTTGACCACCAGCGCCGCGCCGCGCCGCTCCCAGCCCTTGGCCTTGGCCCCGACGTTGACGGTGGCGCCGCGCTGCCGCAGCCCCTTCTGCACCAGGCGCACCGCCTCGGGGTCGATGCCGGTGAGGATCTGCGGCAGGGCCTCGAGGAAGGTCACCTTCGAGCCGAGCTTGGCGTACACCGTGCCGAGCTCCAGGCCGATGACCCCGCCGCCCACCACCAGCAGGCGCCCCGGCACCTCGGGCAGGTTCACCGCCTCGCGGGCGCTCCAGACGTCCACGCCGTCGAAGGTGAACCCGGGGATCTGCACCGGCCGCGCGCCGGTGGCCACGATGAAGGCGCCGGCCTCCACCCGGGTGGTGCCGGAGGCGCCGACCACCTCGATGGCGCCGGGTGCCACGAAGGTGGCGGTGCCCTTCAGCACCTCCACGCCGTTCCCCTTCTCCAGCTGCCCGACCCCGCCCACCAGCTTCTTCACCACCGCGTCCTTGTAGGCGCGCAGCTTGGCCACGTCGATGCGGGGGTCGTCCACCAGCACCCCGCGCTCGGCCGCGCCGCGCACGTCCTCCACCAGGTTGGCGGCCGAGATGAGGGCCTTGGACGGGATGCAGCCCCAGTTGAGGCAGACCCCGCCCAGCGACTCCTTCTCCACCAGGGCGGTCCGCTTCCCGAGCTGGGCCAGCCGGATGGCGGCGACGTAGCCGCCGGGGCCCGCCCCGATGACGACGGCGTCGAAGGTGATGGTGGTCATGGTGTCTCCGCGTGAAGGACGCGGGGACTCTAGTGGCGAGGCGGGCCCCCCACAAGCAGGTGTGCCGGCGCTCCCCTCCAGGGCGCCCCGCCGGCGCGTGGGCCCCGGGGCGGCGCTCAGCGGGCTGGCCGCTTGAGGCGGCGGCGGGCCTCGACCGGGTCGAGGACCCGCGGGGTGGCCGGGAGCTGGCCGGAGAGCCGCTGCACCACGGCCGCGGCCGCCGCCAGCCCGAAGGCGGCGGTGACGAAGGCCACCGAGCCGTGGCACCTGGGCTCGCGCCGCCTCGCCCCCGCGGCGGCCGCCCGGGCGCCTGGCGGGCCCTCCTCGTCGCCCGGCAGGCGGCGCGCCGGGCGCGGCGGCTCCACGGACCAGACCGCCAGCACGCCGGTGGGCGCGGTGGCGGCCACCCCGAAGCGCTTGCGCAGGTACTTGCGCACGTCCTTGGCGAGCTGGTCCGTGTGGGTCTCGCAGAGGTCGGTGACCTGGATGGCGGTGGGGTCGAGCCGGCGCGCCGCGCCCAGCGCCGTGACCACCGGCACGCCGAGCGTGAGGCAGCGGTCGATGACGTGCAGCTTGGCCACCACCGTGTCCATGGCGTCCAGCACGAAGTCCACCCCGGCCGCCGGCACCAGGCGCGCCGCAGAGCCCTCGTCGTAGCGGCCGAAGCACGGCGCCAGGGCGGCCGTCGGCGCGATGCGCCCGAGCCGCTCGGCCATGACCTCGGCCTTGGGGCGCCCCAGCTCGCCGTCGAGGGCGTGGAGCTGCCGGTTGACGTTGGTCTCGTCGATCCGCTCGCCGTCCACCAGGGTGAGCCGCCCCACCCCGGCGCGCGCCAGCGCCTCGGCGGCGTAGGAGCCGACGCCCCCCAGGCCGAGCACCACCACGTGCGCCGCCTGCAGCCGGGCCACCCCCTCCAGGCCGAGGAGCCGGGCGTTGCGGTCGAGGCGGGGGCTGAGCGCGCCTGTGGCCCCGGGCCTCCTCGCCCCGGCCCTCTCCCCCGAGGGGAGAGGGCGCGCGGAACCCCGGGTCGGGGTCGAGGTCGAGGTCGAGGTCGGGGTCGGGGTCGGGGTCGGGGTCGGGGTCGAGGTCGAGGTCGAGGTCGGGGGGGGTCGGGGTCGGGGTCGAGGTCGGGGTCGAGGTCGGGGTCGAGGTCGGGGTCGAGGTCGAGGTCGAGGTCGGGGTCGAGGTCGAGGTCGAGGTCGGGGTCGGGCGGCGCCTCACGGTCCCGCCTCCCGCACCGGCAGCCGGAACAGCCGGCGGGCGCTGGCGCTGGTGAGGGCGTCCACCTCGGCGGGGGTCCGGCCCGTGGCGGCGGCCAGCCCGGCGCAGACCTCCGCCAGGTGGGCCGGCTCGCAGCGGCCGTGGTGCGGCCGCGGGGTCTGGTCGGGCGCGTCGGTCTCCAGGAGGAGCCGGTCCCCCGGGACGGCCCGGGCCGCCAGCAGGGGCTTGCGCGCCCGCTCCCAGGTGAGCGGGCCGGCGAAGGCGAAGTGCAGCCCGAGGCGGACGTAGGGCGCCACCTGCTCGGCCGAGCCGCTGAAGGAGTGGAGCACCCCGCCGTCCGGCAGCCCGTCCCGCTCGAGCAGCGCCAGCAGCGGGCCGAGGGTCCGGAAGGCGTGCAGCGAGACCGGCAGGTGGTGGGCACGCGCCAGGGCCAGGTGGCCCGCCAGCACCGCCAGCTGCCGGTCGAGCGGGGCGCCGCCCGCGGCGGTGGGGCCGTCCAGGCCGCACTCGCCGACCATCACGGCCCCGCCCCGGGCCAGGGCCGCGCCCAGGTCGGCCAGGTGGCGGTCGTCGTCGCGCGGATCGAGCCCGGGCAGGAACTGGGGGTGGATGCCCAGCCCGGCGTGCAGGCCGGGGGTGGCGCGCACCAGCTCGACCAGCGGACCCCAGCCGGCGGGCTGCACCGCCGGCACCAGCACGTCGGTGACCCCGGCGGCCCAGGCCCTGGCCAGCACGGCCCCCCGGTCGGCGTCGAAGGCCGCCGCGTCGAGGTGGCAGTGGGTGTCGATCACGGGCGGATCAGACCATCCGCATGAACAGCTGGTTGGGGTCTTCCAGGAGGCGGATCACCTCGTGGCAGAAGGCGGCGGCCTCGTGGCCGTCCACCACCCGGTGGTCGCTGGTGATCGAGAGGTGCATCACGTCGCGCACCACCACCTGGCCGTCGCGCACCACCGGCGTGGGCCGGATGCGGTTCACGCCCAGGATGCCCACCTCCGGGTGGTTGAGCACCGGCGTGGCGAACAGCCCTCCCAGCGCCCCGAGGCTGGTGATGGTGAAGGTGGAGCCGCCCTGGTCCTGCGGCCGGGCCCGGCCGGCCCTGGCCTCGGCCGAGAGCCGCTCGATCTCGCGGGCCAGGTCGAGCAGCGAGCGGCCGTCGGCGCCGCGCACCACCGGCACCAGCAGCCCGCCCTCGGTGGCGGAGGCGATGCCGAGATCGTAGCGGCGTCGCAGCACCAGCTCGCCGGCCGCCTCGTCGAGCATGGAGTTGAGCTTGGGGTGGCGCTTCAGGGCGGCCACCACCGCCTTCACCACGAAGGGCAGGAAGGTCAGCTTGACGCCCTCGGCCAGGGCGGCCGGCGCCATGGCCGCCTTGAGGCGCACCAGCTCGGTCGCGTCGCACTGCTCCACGAAGGTGAAGTGGGCCGCGGTGCGCGTGGACAGCGCCATCTTCTCGGCGATCTTGCGGCGCAGGCCGCGGAACGGGAGCCGCTCGTCGGGGCGGGCGGCGGGTGCGGCGGCGCCCGGCGCGTGCAGCGGGTCTGCGGTGCCGCCGGCCTGGTGCGCCGCCAGGTCGGCCTTGCTGACCCGGCCCCCCGGGCCGGTGCCGGCCACCTGCTGGAGGTCGACCCCCAGCTCGCGGGCCAGGGCCCGGACGGCCGGGGTGGCGAGGGCCTTGCGAGGCGCACTTCCCTTCGCCCCTGCCCTCTCCCCGGGGGGGAGAGGGAGAGCGGAACCCGGGGTCGGGGTCGGGGTCGGGGTCGGGGTCGGGGTCGTGGTCGAGGTCGTGGTCGAGGTCGAGGTCGAGGTCGAGGTCGAGGTCGGGGTCGAGGTCGGGGTCGAGGTCGGGGTCGGCCCATCCCCCACCTCCAGGTCGAGCTCGATGAGCGGCGAGTGCACCGGCGCGATCTGCCCCTCCTTCCAGAACCGCCGCAGCACCCGCCCCCGCTTCGGCGACGGGATCACCACCGTGGCCTTGTCGGTCATCACCTCGACCAGGGGCTGGTCCTCGGACACCAGGTCCCCCTCGGCCACGAACCACTTCTGGACCTCGGCCTCCACCACGCCTTCACCGATGTCGGGCAGCTCGAGCTGGTAGGCCATGGGGGTCCCCTCGACTCAGTACGCCACGGTCTCGCGCAGCGCCTTGAGGATGCGCGGCGCGCGCGGCAGGTACTCGTTCTCGAGGGTGTAGGGGAAGGGCGTGTCCCAGCCGGTCACCCGCGCCACCGGGGCCTCCAGCGAGAGGAAGCAGCGCTCCTGGATGAGCGCCGACAGCTCGGCCCCGAAGCCGCAGGTGAGCGGCGCCTCGTGCACCACCACCGCCCTCCCGGTCTTCCGCACCGAGGCCACGATGGCCTCGAGGTCGAGCGGCTGCAGCGAGCGCAGGTCCAGCACCTCGCAGTCGATCCCCTCGGCCTCGGCCTCGCGGGCCGCCTGGTCGGCCTCGTGCCACATGGCGCCCCAGGCGATCAGCGTCACCTGGCCGCCCGGCCGGGTCACCGCCGCCTGCCCCAGCGGCAGCACCAGCTCGCCCTCCGGCACCTCGCCCTTGGCGGCCCGGTAGACCCGCTTCGGCTCCAGGAAGAGCACCGGATCCGGGTCGCGGATGGCGGCGGTCAGCAGCCCCTTGGCGTCGCGGGGGGTGGCCGGGCAGACCACCTTGAGGCCGGGCACCTGGATGAAGAGCGCCTCGGGTGACTGCGAGTGGTAGTGGCCGCCCTTGATGCCCCCGCCGTAGGGGGTGCGGATGGTGATGGGGCACGGGTACTGCCCGCCGGAGCGGTAGCGGTACTTGGCCACCTCGTTCACGATCTGGTCGAAGGCCGGGTAGATGAAGTCGGCGAACTGGATCTCCGGGACCGGCCGGAGGCCGTAGAGCGCCATGCCCACCGCCGCGCCGATGATGCCGCCCTCGGCCAGCGGCGTGTCGATGACCCGCCCCTCCCCGAACTCCTGCTGCAGGCCGGCGGTGGCGCGGAACACCCCGCCGAAGCGGCCCACGTCCTCCCCCAGCACCACCACCGAGGGGTCCCGCCGCATCTCCAGCCGGAGGGCGTCGTTGACCGCCTGGATGACGTTCATCACCGGCATGGCGGGGGCTCCCTCAGCCTTCCGAGTGGCGCGGGTTGGCGAGGCGGGGGTCGGCGGCCAGGGCGGCCGTGAGCTCGGCCAGCTGCTCGCGCTGCTGCCGCAGCGGCGCGGCGTAGACGTCCTCGAAGAGGCTCGCCACCGGCGGCTTGGCCGGCTGGGCCTCGGCCTCCAGCAGCGCCGCCAGGAGCTGCCGGCGCAGCTCGTCGCGCAGCGCCAGGTCGCCGGCCTCGTCGAGCACCCCGCGGCGCCCCAGCAGCCGCCGGATGCGCAGCAGCGGGTCGCGCTGCTTCCAGGGCTCCACCACGCTGGCCGGCCGGTAGGCCCGCGGGTCGTCGGAGGTGGAGTGCCCCTCCATCCGGTAGGTGACGCACTCCAGCAGGGTGGGCCCCTCGCCGGCGGCGGCGCGCGCCCGGGCCCGCCGGGTGGCGTTGTAGACCGCCAGCAGGTCGTTGCCGTCCACCCGCTCGCCGCGCATGCCGTAGCCGATGGCCTTCTGGGCGATGGTCTCGGAGGCGGTCTGGGCCTCGCGCGGCACGCTGATGGCCCAGCCGTTGTTGCGGCAGGCGAAGACCACCGGCAGCCGCTGCACCGCGGCGAAGTTCAGCCCGGTGTGGAAGTCGTTGGCGCTGGTGGAGCCGTCGCCGAAGAAGCAGAGCGGCACCATGTCGTGCCCCTGGATGCGGGCCGCCCAGGCCGCCCCCACCGCCTGCGGCACCTGGGTGGCGATGGGCGAGCTGATGGAGACGAAGTGGCCGGGCGCCCAGCTCTCGTGGCAGGGCATCTGCCGCCCCTTGACCGCGTCGCCGGCGTTGCCGAAGAGGCCGCACATGAAGGTGGCCAGCGGCAGGCCGCGCAGGAAGGCGGCGCCGTGCTCGCGGTAGGAGGGGAAGATCCAGTCCTGCGGCGCCATGGCGGCGGCGGTCCCGAAGACGGTGGCCTCCTCGCCGATGGAGCCGACGTAGAAGCCGATGCGCCCCTGCCGCTGCAGGGTGATCATCCGCTCGTCGAGCAGCCGCTCCAGCACCATCCAGCGGTAGAGCGCCAGCAGCGCCGGGTCGGCCAGCGTCAGCTCGGCCTCGTCGGCGAGGCGCCCCTCCTCGTCCACCACGGCGTAGAGCGGGAACTCCGCCAGGAACCGGCCGGGGGCCCACTCGCGGGCGGTGCCGTCGTGGCGGCGCCGGGCCTGCGGCTCGGCCGGCGGGGCGCGTGGCGAGGTGGGCCTGGGATCGCTCACGGTCGGGGCCCGGTCACGGCGCGGCCCGGCTGGCCAGCTCGCCGCGCAGGAAGAGCTCGGCCGCACGGTAGGAGGAGCGGACCAGCGGGCCGCTCGCCACGTAGCGGAACCCCAGCTCGAGGCCGCGCCGGCGCAGGGCCTCGAACCGCTCTGGGGTGATCCACTCGGCCACCGGCAGGTGCCAGGCGCTGGGGCGCAGGTACTGCCCGAAGGTGAGGATCTCCACGCCGTGGGCCCTGAGGTCCCGCATGGCCTGCTCCACCTCGTCCGGGGTCTCGCCCAGCCCCACCATGAGCGACGACTTGGTGACCACCCGGGGGAACTCGCGCTTCATGCGCGCCAGCACCTCGAGGGTCTGGTCGTAGCCGGCCCGGGCGTCGCGCACCACCGGGGTGAGGCGCCGCACCGTCTCCAGGTTGTTGGCGAAGACGTCCGGCCCGGCCCGGCCCACCGCGGCCACCGCGGCCGGGTCGCCGCGGAAGTCCGGGGTGAGCACCTCCACCAGCAGGCCGTCGATGGCCTTGAGGAGGCGGATGGCCTCGGCGAAGTGGCCCGCCCCGCCGTCCGGCAGGTCGTCGCGGTCCACGCTGGTGACCACCAGGTAGTCGAGCCCCAGCGCCCCCACCGCCTCGGCCAGGTGGCGCGGCTCGTCGGGATCGAGGGGCGGCGGGGCGGCGGACGTCTTGACCTGGCAGAAGCGGCAGCCGCGGGTGCAGGTGTCGCCCATCAGCATCACGGTGGCGGTGCCGCCGCTCCAGCACTCCCCCACGTTGGGGCAGTGCGCCTCGGCGCACACGGTGTGGAGCCCGAGCCGCCGCAGCGTGTCCCGCACCCGCTGGTAGCGCTCCCCTCCCGCCAGCGGCACCCGCAGCCAGCCCGGCTTCCGGGCGCCGATCGCCACGCCGCCGCCCCGGAGCGCGGCCGCCAGCTCCCGGTGGGAGGGGGGGACGGGCTCCACGCCCAGCACGGGGAGGCGCGGCGGCGCGGGGTCGGACATGAGATCGCCCGGGCACTTATCCGCGCCCGACTCGCCGGTCAAGGCGCGGATGGCGCGTGGTACAGTCCCCGGCGCTGCGGCGCCCCGGCCGGGGCGCGCCAGGAGGGCCAATCGAGGCATGCCAGACATCGGCGCCGATCCCAGACACGAAGCCACCCGCATCCTGGTGGTCGACGACGACGACGCGGTGCGCGACGTCATCGGGGTCCTCCTCAAGGAAGAGGGCTACCACCCCACCCTGGTGGACGGCGCCGAGGCCGGCCTGGCGGCGGCCCGCAAGGAGGACTTCCCGCTGGTCATCAGCGACATGAAGATGCCGGGCAAGGGCGGGGACTGGCTGCTGGAGCAGCTGCGCGAGTCGCGCCCCGACACCGCGGTCATCATGCTGACCGCCTACGGCGACACCGAGGCGGCCGTCGAGTGCCTGCGCAAGGGCGCCACCGACTACCTGCTCAAGCCGCCCAAGGTGACCGACCTCATCCGCTCCATCGAGCGGGCGCTGGCCAAGCGCCGGCTCGAGCTGGCGCGCCAGCGCTACCGGCGCAGCCTGGAGAAGCGGGTGCGCGACCGCACCGCCGAGCTGCAGCAGGCGCTGCGCGACCTGGAGGACACCTACGGCACCACCCTGTGGGCCCTGGTGGCGGCGCTCGACGCCCGCGAGCACGAGGTCTCCAACCACTCGCAGCGGGTGGTCCGCTACACCCTGGCCATCGCCCGGCGCATGGGCCTCGCGGAGGCCGAGCTGCCGGACATCGGGCGCGGCGCGCTGCTGCACGACATCGGCAAGATCGGCATCCCCGACGGCATCCTGCTCAAGCCCGCCAAGCTGACCGACGAGGAGTGGCAGGAGATGCGGCGCCACCCCCAGATCGGCTTCGAGATCCTCAAGGCCATCCCGTTCCTGGGGCTGCCGGCCGACATCGTGCTGTCGCACCAGGAGCGCTTCGACGGCAAGGGCTACCCGCGCGGCCTGGCCGGCGAGGCCATCCCGCTGGGGGCCCGCATCTTCGCCATCGCCGACACCTTCGACGCCATGACCAGCGACCGGCCCTACCGCAAGAAGACCACCGTCGACGCGGCCCGCGCCGAGGTGGCGCGCTGCGCCGCCACCCAGTTCGACCCCCGCTGCGCCGAGGCCTTCCTGGCCATCCCGGTGGCGGAGCTGGAGGACCTGGCCAGGCCCACCAGCGTGCAGCCCATCTAGCGCGCCGGCGTGACTCCTCGGCCCCGAGGCGTTATGACCCGCGGCGTGCCGACCACCCCGCCCCCGCTCGCCGGGCACCCGCTGGCCGACGCGCAGGGGCGCGCCATCACCTACCTGCGCCTGTCGCTGACCGACCGCTGCAACTTCCGCTGCAGCTACTGCGCGCCCATGGGCCTGGAGCACCACGAGGACCCGCTCAGCCTGGCCGAGGTGGGGCGCCTGGTCTCGATCTTCGCCCGGCTGGGGGTGCGCCGGGTGCGCCTCACCGGCGGCGAGCCGACCCTGCGGCGCGACCTGCTGGAGATCGTGGCGGCGGTGGGCGCCACCCCGGGCATCGAGGAGGTGGCCCTCACCACCAACGGGCAAGCGCTGGCCGAGCTGGCGGCGCCGCTCAGGGCCGCCGGGGTGACCCGGGTCAACGTCTCCCTCGACACCCTCGACCCCGACAAGCTGCTGCGCCTCTCCGGCCGGACCGCCTCGCTGGAGCGGATCACCCGCGGCATCGCCGCGGCGCGCGCCGCCGGCTTCGCCTCGGTGAAGCTCAACACCGTGGTGGTGCGTGGCCTCAACGAGGACGAGGTGGGGGCGCTGGCGCGCTACGCCTGGCGCGCCGGGGCCACGGCCCGCTTCATCGAGCTCATGCCCTTCGGTGACGGTGACCCGGTGCCGCTGGCCGAGGTGAAGGCGCGCCTCGAGGCCCAGGGGGTCCGGCTCACGCCCGACGCCACCCGCGGCTGGGGCCCGGCCCACCACCTGCGCGGCGACGCCGTGGAGGACGGCCGCCCGGTGACCGGGCTGGTGGGCTTCATCGGCGCCTTGACCGAGAACTTCTGCGACGGCTGCAACCGGGTGCGGGTGGCGGCCGACGGCTCGCTGCGCGCCTGCCTGGGCGGGCGCGACCAGGTGGCCCTGAAGCCGCTGCTGCGCCAGGAGCCGGACGACCAGGCCATCGCGGCGCGCATCGTGGCGGCGCTGGCGGAGAAGCGCGAGCGCCACCAGATGGGCGACGGGGCGCTGCTGCCGATGATCGGCACCGGCGGCTAGGCGGCGGGCCCAGTGCCCGGAGGCGAAGGAGGCCGCCAGCGAGGCGGGCGCGCGACGGAGCGAGCAGCGGAGGCGTCCTGCTGTCGTACGCCGAGCAGCGGAGCGACGAGCCCGCCCGCCGCAGCCAGGCATCGTTCGCCGACCTAGGCGGCGGCGGCGCGCGGCGGCACGTTGCCGCGGATCCACTCGATGATGGTCTGGGTGGACGAGCCCGGCAGGAACACCGCCGCCACGCCCTTCTGCTCCAGCAGCGGCACGTCGTCCTGCGGGATGATGCCGCCGCCGAAGACCTTGACGTCGCCGGCCTGCTGGGCCCGCAGGAGCTCGATGACCGCCGGGAAGATGGTCATGTGGGCGCCGGAGAGGATGGAGAGGCCCACCGCGTCCACGTCCTCCTGGATGGCCGCCGCCACGATCATCTCGGGCGTCTGGTGGAGGCCGGTGTAGATGACCTCCATGCCGGCGTCGCGGAGCGCCCGGGCGATGATCTTGGCGCCGCGGTCGTGGCCGTCGAGGCCGGGCTTGGCGACCAGGATGCGGAGCTTTCGGCTGGCGGTGCTCATGGCGTCTCCAGGAGGGCGATGAGGTCCGGCGCGTCCGGGCCCAGGGTGCCGCCCGGGGGCGGCGCGGTGCTCGTCAGCGAGGTGAGGCGGAGCCCGGCGCGCGTCGCCAGGGGCCCCCACTCGTCCGGACTGTAGTACCTCAACTCGGCCGCACCTTCCAGCACGCGGCCGTCGGGGCGGCGCAGCCGCCGGGCGCACCGGTCCACCCCGGTGGCCGGATCGTAGTCGCACACCTCGTCCACCAGCCCCCCGTCGGGCAGCGTGCGGCGGGCCTCGTCGTGCGGCGCGGCGGCCAGGGCCAGCGGGTTGGCGTGCTGCACCAGCAGCCGGCCGCCTGGCCGGAGGAGCCGGCCCACCTCGGCCAGCCGGGCCAGGTTGGCCGCGTCGTCGTACATGAAGAGCGAGGCGTACCAGCTGACCACCGCGTCGAAGCTGCCCGGCCGGAGCGGCAGGGCGCGCAGGTCGGCGCGGACGAAGCCGGGCGGCCCCCCAGGCCCCGGGCCCTCGGCCCACCGACCGGGGTGAGCCGCCGTCGTGCCGGCGCCGAGGCCCACGGCCGGCGCCCTCCCCCCTGCCCTGGCGCCCCGCAGCGCGGCCGCGCTCCGCTCCAGGCCGACCACCAGGCCGGCCCGCCCGGCCAGCGGCCAGGCGTGCCGCCCGTGGCCGCAGCCCAGGTCGAGGACCCGGTCGCCCGGCCCCAGCCGGAGCAGCCCGGCCATCACCTCCGCCTCCAGCGCCGAGAGGCGCGGCGTGAGCAGGTCCGGCGCGGTCGCCAGGTAGAGCTCACCGTAGTAGCCGTCGCTCCAGTGCCCGGGCATGCCGAGCCACGGTCATACGCCCGGCGCGCCGGCGGCGCTAGAACCGCCCGTCCTCCCGGTAGGTGCCGTGCACCTTTCGCAGCACGTCGGAGAGCTCGCCCAGCGTGGCGTAGGTCTTCACCGCCGCCAGGATGGGCGGCATGACGTTGCGCCCCTCGCGGGCGGCGCGCTCCACGCCGGTGAGCGCCGCCGCCACCGCCGGGGCGCTGCGGCCCGCCTTGACCGCCTGGAGCCGCTCGATCTGGGCGTGCTGCACCGACTCGTCCACCTTGAGGGTGGCGATGGGCGGATCGGCCGCCACCCGGAAGGCGTTGACCCCCACCACCGTCCGGTCGCCCCGCTCCACCTCCAGCTGCCAGCGGAAGGCGCTCTCGGCGATCTCGCGCTGCGGGAAGCCGTTCTCCACCGCCTTGAGCATGCCGCCCATGGCGTCGATCTTCCCGATCAGCTCCAGGGCCCGCCGCTCCATCTCGTCGGTGAGCCACTCCACGTAGTGGCTGCCGGCCAGGGGGTCCACCACCCGGTCGGCGCCGCTCTCGAAGGCGATGATCTGCTGGGTGCGCAGCGCGATGGTCACCGCCGCCTCGGTGGGCAGCGCGTAGGTCTCGTCCATCGAGTTGGTGTGCAGGGACTGGGTGCCGCCCAGCACCGCCGCGAAGGCCTGCAGCGCCACCCGCACCACGTTGTTGATGGGCTGCTGCGCCGTCAGCGAGACGCCGGCCGTCTGGGCGTGGGTGCGCAGCAGCAGCGACTCCAGCTTCCTGGCCTGGAAGCGGTCGCGCAGCAGGCGGGCCCACATGCGGCGGGCGGCGCGGAACTTGGCCACCTCCTCGAAGAAGTCGTTGTGCACGTCCCAGAAGAAGCTGAGCCGCTGCGCGAAGGCGTCCACGTCCATGCCGCGCCCGACGCAGTCCTGCACGTACTGCAGGCCGTCGGCCAGGGTGAAGGCCAGCTCCTGCACCGCCGTCGCCCCGGCCTCCCGGATGTGGTACCCGCTCACCGACACCGGGTTCCAGCGCGGCATCTCGGCGGCGCAGAACTCGATGACGTCGCAGTTGATGCGGACCGCCGGGGCCGGCGGGATCATCCACTCCTTCTGCGCGATGTACTCCTTGAGCATGTCGTTCTGCAGGGTGCCGCCCAGGCGGGCCCGCGGCGTGCCGGCGGCCTCGGCCACCGCCACGTACATGGCCAGCGCGATGGGCGCGGTGGCGTTGATGGTCATCGAGGTGGTGACGTCGCCGAGCGGGATGCCGTCGAAGAGCAGCTCGAAGTCGCGCAGCGAGGAGACGGCCACGCCCTCCTTGCCCACCTCGCCGCGGCTCATGGCGTGGTCGGCGTCGTAGCCCATGAGCGCCGGCATGTCGAAGGCGGTGGAGAGCCCGTTGACGCCGTGCGCCAGCAGGTACTTGAAGCGCCGGTTGGTGTCCTCGGGCGAGCCGAAGCCGGCGAACTGGCGCATGGTCCAGAGCCGGCCGCGGTACATGGTGGGCTGGGTGCCGCGGGTGAAGGGGAAGCGGCCCGGCAGCCCCACGTCGGCGGCCTCGTCGGGGGCGCCGCGGGTGGCGGCGTCCACCACGTCCGGGATGGGGATGCCCGAGTCGGTGGTGAAGTCCCGGCGCCGCCTCGGCAGCCGCTGCAGCGCCTGCGCCAGCTCCTCGGCGGTCCAGCGCTCCCGGTCCGCCAGCACCTTCGAGAGCTCCTCGCGCGACCAGGTCGTCATGCCGGATCCCTAGCCGGAAGCGGCGGCGCGCGAAAGCCCGCCCCGGGGGGCACCGGGCGGGGCCGGGGCCCGGCCAGGGCGGCCTAGACCCGCCGCTCGCGGTCGTAGGGCTTGCCCAGCGCGGCCGGCCCGAGCATGCGGGAGCGGCGCGCCAGGGCCAGGACCACGATCACCAGCACGTAGGGCAGCATGACCGCGAACTCGTAGGGGAACTGGATGCCGGCCACCTGGATGGCGAGCTGGAGCGCCTGCGCCAGGCTGAAGAGCAGCGCCCCGCCCAGGATGCCCCAGGGCGTCCAGCGGCCGAAGTAGACCAGCGCCACGGCGATGAAGCCCCGCCCCGCCACCAGGTCGTCGGCGAACATCTTGGCCTGGCAGAGCGAGAGGTAGGCGCCGCCCAGGCCGGCCATGGCGCCGCCCAGCATGAGCGCCTGGTAGCGCACCCGCACCACGCTGATGCCCATGGTGTCGGCGGCGCGCGGGTGGGTGCCCACCGCCCGCACCCTGAGGCCCCAGGGGGTGCGGTAGAGCAGCCACCAGGAGGCCGGCACCATGAGGAAGGCCAGGTAGGCCAGCGGCGTGAGGCTGAAGAGGATCTCGCCCACCCAGGGCAGGCGCGACAGCCCGGGCACCGGCCAGGCGGCGATGCCCTCCACCCCGGTCACCCCGCCGATGAAGCGCCGGAAGATGGTGCCCGCCAGGCCCCAGCCCAGCATCTGCAGGCCGATGCCGGCGATGCCCTGCGGCGCGCCGAAGGAGACCGTGACCAGCCCGAAGAGGAGGCCCATCAGCACCCCCGCCCCCACCGCCAGCGCCAGCCCCGCCAGGTTGGCCCAGGCGCCGTACCCGGCGCCGGCCAGCAGGTGCGGCGCCAGGAAGCCGAGGAAGGCCCCCATGGCCATGATGCCCTCGCAGCCCAGGTTGAAGACCCCGGCGCGCTGGTTGAACATCTCGCCCAGGGCCGCCAGCAGCAGCGCCACCGAGAACGGGACGCCCAGCGCCAGCACGTCGTGGACGAACTGGGCCGCGCTCACGGCTCACCCGCCGCGTCGGCCGGCGGCGGCGCGCCGCGCAGCCCGAGCCGCCTGAGCAGCCGGGCCGCCCGCTCCATGGCGTAGGGGTTGTCGAGGAACTGCTTGGCCGAGACGATGGCCAGGATGATGACCCCCTGCAGGACCAGGATCATGTTGGCCGGCACGCCGGCCGAGCGCTGCGTCATGTCGGCCCCCACCAGCAGGAGCCCGAAGAAGACCGCCGCCGGCACGATGCCGGCCGGGTGCAGGCCGCCGAAGAGCGCCACCACGATGCCGGAGAAGCCGTAGCCGGAGGTGATGGCCTCGATGGCCCGGTGGTGCACGCCGGCCACCTCGACCGCGCCGGCCAGGCCCGCGAAGCCGCCGGCGAAGAGCATGGCCGACACCAGGGAGCGCTCCACCTGGATGCCGGCGTAGCGGGCGGCCTTGCGGCCCGCCCCGGCGGCGCGCATCCGGTAGCCGAAGGTGGTGCGCCACAGCAGCACCCAGACCAGCCCCGCCAGCGCCAGCGCCAGCAGCAGCCCGGCGTGGACCCGGGTGCCGGGCACCAGCCGGTCCAGCCAGGCGGCCTTGACCAGCCGCATCGACTGCGGCGTGCCCGAGCCGGTCATCAGCTCCTCGGGGTCGATCATCGGCCCGCGCAGGAAGAAGGTGTAGAGCTGCGCCGCCACGTAGTTGAGCATCACCGTGCTCAGGATCTCGTTGACGTCCAGCCGGGCCCGCAGCACCCCGGCGATGCCGCCCCAGGCGGCCCCGCCCAGGGCGCCGGCCAGCAGCGAGAGCGGCAGCAGCGCGGCCTTGGGCCAGTGCGGCAGCGCCAGCGCCACCGCCGTGGAGCAGAGGATGCCGACCAGCATCTGCCCCTCGGCGCCGATGTTGAGGATGCCGCTCCGGAAGGAGATGGCGATGCCCAGGCCGACCAGGATCAGCGGGACGGCCCGGACCAGCACCTCCGAGGCGCCGAAGAGGTCCTGCAGCGGCCCGGTCAGGATGACGGTGAAGGAGGCCAGCGGGCTGGCGCCGATGGAGAGCAGCACCGCCGCCGCCAGGCCGACCGCGGCCGCGCCGGCCAGGGCCGTCACGCCGCCCGCGTAGAGCAGCCGGAACCGGCGCGTCACGCCGCCACCCCGGCCATGAGCAGGCCGAGCCGCTCGCGGGTGGCCTCGGCGGCCGGCACCACCCCCAGGATCCGCCCCTCGCAGATCACCGCGATCCGGTCCGACAGGTTCATGATCTCCTCGAGCTCCTCGGAGATCAGCAGGATCCCCACCCCGGCCCCCCGCAGCGCCAGGAGCTGGGTGTGGATGAACTCCTCGGCGCCCATGTCCACGCCGCGGGTGGGGTAGACCGCCACCAGCGCCCTGGGGCCGCGGGCCAGCTCGCGCGCCAGGATGACCTTCTGGATGTTGCCGCCGGAGAGCGAGCCGGCCGCCACCGCGGTGGAGGCGCAGCGCACGTCGAAGCGCGCGGTCAGGGCGGCGGCGTTGCGGTCGATCTCCGAGAGCCGCAGCAGCCCGGCGCGGCTGAAGGGCGGCGACGCCACGTCCTTCAGGACCAGGTTCTCCTTCACCGAGAAGGCCGGCACGATCCCCTCGTGGTGCCGGTCCTCCGGGATGTAGCTGAGGCCGCCGTCGATGATGGCCCGCGGCGACCGGCCGGTCACGTCCTGGCCGGCCAGCTCGATGGTGCCCCGCTCCACCGGGCGCAGCCCCGCCAGGACGTCGGCCAGCTCGCGCTGCCCGTTGCCGGAGACCCCGGCCAGCCCCACGATCTCGCCGGCCCGCACCTCCAGGTCCAGGCCGTCCAGCGCCAGGTGGCCGCGATCGCCGCGCACCGAGAGCCCCCGCGCCGCCAGCACCACCGGGCCGGCCGTCCCCCCGCCCTGGTTGCGCGGCAGCACCACCTCGCGGCCGGTCATGAGCGCGGCCAGCTCGGAGGTGGAGTGGTCGTCGGTGTCGCCGTGGAAGGCCACCTGGCCGTGGCGCAGGATGGTGACCCGGTGCGACAGCGCCTTCACCTCGTGCAGCTTGTGGCTGATGAAGATGATGGGCAGCTCGGCCACCATGCGGGCCAGGCGCTCCAGCAGGTCGTCGGTCTCCTGCGGCGTCAGCGCCGAGGTGGGCTCGTCGAGGATGAGCAGGCGCGCCCCCAGGCAGAGGGCCTTGACCAGCTCGACCCGCTGCTGCTCGCCCACCGAGAGCTGCCAGACCGGCGCGTCGGCCTCCACCGGGAGCTGGTGGTGCTCCGAGACCTGGCGGACCCGGCGGCGGGCCTCGTCGAGGTCGAGCCGGAAGCCGCCCTGCAGCACCTCCAGCCCCAGCGCCACGTTCTCGGCCACCGTCATGGTGGGCACCAGCATGAAGTTCTGGTGCACCATGCCCACGCCCAGCGCGCAGGCGTCGGCCGGGGTCCGGAAGTGGACCGGCCGGCCGTCGATGAGGATGCGCCCCTCGTCGGGCTGGTAGAGCCCGGCCAGGATGTTCATCAGGGTCGACTTGCCCGCGCCGTTCTCGCCCACCAGGGCGAGCGCCTGCCCGCGCCGGACCTCGAGCGAGATCCGGTCGCAGGCCAGGATGCCGGGGAAGCGCTTGGTGATCCCCTCGAGCCGGAGCTCGTCGATGGGCGGGAGCGGCACGGGCGGCGGCGCGGGCCGGGGCCTAGAACTTCACGCTCTTCCAGTCGAGGGGGAGCTTGCCGGCCTTCAGGCTGGCCTGCGCGGCCTCGACCTTGGCGCGGATCTCCTTGGTCAGCACCGGGCCCACCTGGTCGTTGAACCGGTAGACGAAGCCGCCGTTGGCGAAGGTGAGCGGCAGGTTCTCGCCGCCCAGCACCCCGGCCTCGCGCCGGGCCAGCAGCGCCTCGATGATGGCCGAGTAGTCGTAGCTGGCGGCGGCCACCACCTTGAAGCCCTCCGGGGTGGCCAGCTGGGCGACGTCCTGGCCGACCCACCAGATCGGCTGGTCCTTGTAGGTGGCCACGGCGCGCAGGGCGCCCAGGGCCTGCTGGGACGAGCCGGTCAGCACGTCGGCGCCGGCCTTCACCTGCGTGTGGGCCAGCTCCCCGGCCTTGACGAAGTCGCCGAAGCTGCCGGTGTGGGCCACCTTGACCTCGGCCTTGGCGTTGACGGCCTTCACGCCCAGCACGAAGCCGCGGTCGTAGCGGGCGGCGTCGCCGCCGTCCACCGGGCCCACCAGGCCCACCACGTTCGACCTGGTGGTCAGGCCCGCGATGAGGCCGTTGAGGTAGCCGGTCTCCTCGCTCTGGGGCATGTAGGTGAAGACGTTCCTGGGGCCGACGTCGGCGCTGGTGCCGAAGACGAAGGAGGTCTTGGGGAACTCCTCGGCCATCTCCAGCACCAGGTTCTTGTACTGGGCGCCGTGGCAGATGACGATGTCGAAGCCCTTGGAGGCGTACTGGCGCGCCGCCGACCCGGCGTCCACCGGCTTCATCTTCTCGCTGAAGCTGTACTCCACCAGCGCCGCGCCGTAGCGCTTCTGCACCGTGCCGATGGCGTCGTGCATGGCCTGGCACCAGCCCTTGTCGTCCACGGTGGACTCGACGATGAGGGCGACCTTGACCTTGGCCTTGGGCGCCGCGGCGCCGGCCTGGAAGGTGACGAGCAGGGCGGCGAGGGCGAGGAGCAGCTTCCGCATGTCGGATTCTCCTGGGAGGGGGAGGCGGTGGAAGGCCGGACTCTACGCCACCGCCCGGGGCGGAGACCACGTGCAGGTTGGGGGTCGGGCCAGGAATTCGCGGCCCGTGGAGCGGGCACCTGCACGGATCCGAGGCCGGACGAGGCGCCGGGGCAGTCCGGCGCCTTGCGCGTCGGCCCGGCGCCTGCCACAAGCCCGGGGGTGACCAGCGAGACCGGCGAGGCGGCGGGAGGCGGCGGCATCGCGCCGGGGCTGGTGGCCCTCCTGGCGCTGGTGGCCGGGGTCAGCGTGGCCAACCTGTACTACGTGCAGCCGCTCCTGCCGACGCTGGCGGCGCGCTTCGGCGCCGACCCGTCGGGCATCGGACGGGTGGCGGTGCTCACCCAGGCCGGCTACGCGGCGGGCCTGCTGCTCTTCATCCCGCTGGGCGATGCCGTGGAGCGCAAGCGGCTCATCCTCTGGCTGTGCGCCGCCACCACCGCGGCGCTCCTGGGCGTGGCGGCGGCGCCCTCCCTGGCCTGGCTGGGCGCGGCCAGCCTGCTGGTCGGCCTCTTCACGGTGGTGCCACACGTGGCGCTGCCCCTGGCGGCCCACCTGGCGGCGCCGGCCGAGCGCGGGCGGGTCATCGGGGCGGTCCTGGGGGGGCTGCTGGCGGGCATCCTCTCGGCGCGCGCGCTGGGCGGCCTGGTGGCCCAGGCCCTCGGGTGGCGGGCCGTCTACCTGGTGGCGGCGGCCGCCATGGCGGCGCTCGGGGTGGCGCTCCAGGTGCTGCTGCCGCGCCAGCCCCCGGAGGCCAGCCTGCCCTACCGGGCGCTGCTGCGCTCCCTGGGGACGCTGCTGCGGCGGCACCGCGAGCTGCGGCGGGCCTCGCTGCTGGGCGCCGCGGGCATGGGCGCCTTCAGCGTGCTCTGGACCGCCCTGGCCTTCCACCTGGCGGCGCCGCCCTTCGGGCTGGGCAGCGGCGTGGCCGGGCTCTTCGGGCTGGCGGGCGCCGCCGGGGTGGTGGCGGCCCCGCTGGTGGGCCGGGTGGCGGACCGGCGCGGGGCGCGCTTCACCAGCGGCCTGGCCCTCACCACCCTGCTGCTGGCCTGGGCCGTCCTCGCCCTGCTGGGGTGGAGGCTCTGGGGGCTGCTGGCGGGCGTGCTCCTCCTCGACGTCGGCGTGCAGGCCAACCAGGTGAGCAACCTGGCGCGGGTCCACGCCCTGGAGCCGGCCGCCCGCAGCCGCCTCAACACGGTCTACATGGTGGCCTACTTCGTCGGCGGGGCGGCCGGCACCTGGTCCGCGGCCCGCGCCTGGGCCGCCTGGGGCTGGCCCGGGGTCTGCGCCGCCGGCGCCGCCTTCGCGGCGGCCGGGCTGGTGGCCTGGGCCACCGACGCCCCCTCCAGCTGAAGCAGCTGCGCCGCCACCGCGATGGCGATCTCGGCGGGGCGCTTGCCGCCCACCCCGGGCAGGCCGATGGGGCAGGTGAGCCGGGCCAGCGCCGCGGGCGGGACGCCGCGGTGCTCCAGGCGGGCCAGGAAGCGCGCCCGCTTGGTGCGGGAGCCGATCAGCCCCACCAGCCGCAGGTCCGGGCGGCCGAGCGCCGCCGCCACGATGCGCAGGTCGAGCGCGTGGCTGTGGGTCATGACGAGGACGTCGGCGCCGGCGGGCAGCCGTGCCACCTCCTCCTCCGGCGCGTCGGAGACCACCACCCGGACCCCGGGCGGCGTGGCCGACGGGAAGGCCTCGGCCCGCTCGTCGATCCAGTCCACCCGGCAGGCCAGGTCGCCGAGCAGCCGCACCAGGGCCCTGCCCACGTGACCGGCGCCGAAGAGCGCCACCCGCCAGGCCGGCGGGGCCACCAGCTCGAAGAGGAGCGTCACCGCGCCGCCGCAGCACTGGCCCAGGCTGGGGCCGAGCGGGTACTCGCGCAGCAGCGGCGCGGCCCCGGCCACCCCGGGCCGGGCCGCCAGCAGGTCGCGGGCCAGCTCCACCGCCGTCAGCTCCAGGTGGCCGCCGCCCACGCTGCCGTGCTGGCCCTCGCCCGTGACCACCAGCTTGGCGCCGGCCTCCCGCGGCGAGGAGCCCTCGGCGCGCACCACCGTCACCAGCACCGCGGGGGTGCCCGCCGCCACCAGGCGCGCCAGGGCGTCGAGCCAGCCGCTCACCCGGCCTCCCCGCGGCCCGGGGCCGCCTGCCTGCCCCGGAGCTCCTCGATGGCCATGAGCACCCGCTCCGGCGTGGCCGGCGCGTCGAGGCGCGGCCGCAGCCCCGGCGGGCCGACCGCCGCCACGGCGTCGCGCAGGGCGAAGAAGACCGCGGCGGCCAGCGGCAGCGGCGGCTCGCCGACGGCCTTGGAGCGGCGCACCGTCGGCTCGCGGTTGGGCCGGCCCCGCAGCGTCACCCGGAAGTCCTCCGGCACGTCGCTGCAGGCCGGGATCTTGTACGTGGAGGGGGCGTGGGTCAGCAGCCGCCCGCGCTCGTCCCAGACCAGCTCCTCCGAGGTGAGCCAGCCCATCCCCTGCACGAAGCCGCCCTCCACCTGCCCCCGGTCGAGGGCCGGGTTGAGCGAGCCGCCGCAGTCGTGCAGCAGGTCGACCCGCAGCAGCCGGTGCTCGCCGGTCAGGGTGTCCACCTCCACCTCGGCGACCGCCGCCCCCTGCGAGAAGTAGAGGAAGGGACGGCCGCGGTGGCGCCTCCGGTCGTAGCGGAGCCTGGGGGTGCGGTAGAAGCCGGCGGCCGAGAGCCCGACCCGGGCGGCGTGGGCCGCCCTGGCCACCTCGGCGAAGCTGGCGCTGCGCCGCCCCTGGCGGACCCGCCCGCCCTCGAAGACCACGTCGGCCGCGCGTCCCCCCAGCAGGGTGGCGGCCACCGCCGCCAGGCGGCCGCGCAGGGTCCGGGCCGCCACCAGGGCCGCCGCGCCGTTCAGGTCGCTGCCCGAGGAGGCGGCGGTGGGCGAGGTGTTGGGCACCTTCTCGGTGGCGGTCGGCATGAGCCGCACCAGCTCGGGCGGCAGCCCCAGCTCGTCGGCCACCACCTGGGCCACCTTGGTGAAGAGCCCCTGCCCCATCTCCACGCCGCCGTGGTTCAGGTGGACGCTGCCGTCGGTGTAGACGTGCAGCAGCGCGCCGGCCTGGTTCATGGAGAAGGCGGTGAAGGCGATGCCGAACTTCACCGGGGTGAGCGCCAGACCGCGCTTCAGCCACGGGCTCACGGCGTTGAAGCGGGCGACGGCCTCGCGCCGGGCCGCGTAGCCGGAGGAGGCGCACAGCTCGTCCAGCAGCGCCGGCAGCACGTTGTCGGTGAACCGCATGCCGTAGGGCGTGACGTCGCGGCCGCGGCCCCCGTAGAGGTTGGCGCGGCGGACCTCCAGCGGGTCCCGGCCCAGGGCGCGGGCCACCTCGTCGATCACCTGCTCGATGGCCAGGATGCCCTGCGGGCCGCCGAACCCGCGGAAGGCGGTGTTGGAGGCGGTGTTGGTGCGGCAGCGGTGGGAGGTCACCGTGACGTGCGGCAGGTAGTAGGCGTTGTCGGCGTGCAGCATGGCCCGGTCGTTGACGGCGCCCGAGAGGTCCGCCGACATGCCGCAGCGGGAGGCCAGGGTCAGGTCCAGCGCCAGCAGGCGCCCCCGGTCGTCGAAGCCCACCTCGTACTCGGCGACGAAGTCGTGGCGCTTGCCGGTCAGCGCCATGTCGTCGTCGCGGTCGAGCCTGAGCTTGACCGGGCGGCCGGTGCGCGCCGCCAGCAGCGCCGCCACGCAGGCCGGCAGCGCGGCCTGGGTCTCCTTCCCGCCGAAGCCACCGCCCAGCCGCCGCACCTCGACCGAGACGGCGGCGTCCGCCCGGCCGAGCGCCCTGGCGACCAGGTGCTGCACCTCGCTGGGGTGCTGGGTGGAGGCGTGCACCAGCATGGTCCCGCCCTCCCCCGGCACCGCCATGGCCACCTGCCCCTCCAGGTAGAAGTGCTCCTGCCCGCCCATGGCGAAGCGCCCGGCCAGCCGCCGCGGCGCGCGGGCCAGCGCCGCCGCCGAGGCGCCCCGGCGCAGCACCTCGGTGGGCAGCACGAAGGAGCCGGCCGCCAGGGCCTCCTCCACGGTGAGGATGGGGGGCAGGTCCTGGTACTCGACGACCGCCGCGCCGGCGGCCGCGCGGGCCTGGTCGCCGGTCTCGGCCGCCACCGCGAACAGCGACTGGCCCCAGTACTCGACCAGCCCATCGGCGAAGATCGGGTCCCCCGGCAGCACCGGCCCGACGTCGTTGCCGTGCGCCAGGTCGGCGGCCGTGAGCACCGCCGCCACGCCGGGGGCGGCGCGCACCGGGCCCACGTCCAGGCGGTCGACGCGGGCGTGGGCGCGCGCCGAGAGGGCCACGAAGGCGTGGAGCAGGCCGCGCGGCTCGGGCAGGTCGTCCACGTACCGGGCGGCGCCCCGCACGTGGTGCTCGGCGCTGTCGTGGGGCCGGGAGGCGGCCACCGCGGGGACGAACTCCGGGCCGGGGAGGGGCCGGCGCGGCCGCGCGGCGGCCCGCCGGGCCGGGCGGGGCGGGCTCACCGCCCCTCCGCGCCGGCGCGCAGCCGGGTGGCGGGGGCCTCCCCGCCGGTCTCCAGCTGGAACTTGCGCAGCAGGTTCCCCGCCACCAGGCGGCGGTAGGTGGCGCTGCCGCGGAGGTCGGAGAGCGGCGCGAGCGCCTGGTCCAGCAGCGGCACCACCTGCTCGACGGCGGCCAGGGTCCAGGGGAGGCCGAGCAGGGCCCGCTCCACCGCGTCCACCCGCACCGGCGTGGCGGCCATGCCGCCGAAGGCCACCCGCACCTGCGCCACCCGCCCCCGCTCCAGCACCAGCGCGAAGGCGCCGCACACCGTGGAGATGTCCTGGTCGAACCGCTTGGCGACCTTGTAGGCGCGGAACGAGAGGCCCGGTGCCCGCCGCGGCACCCGGATCCGCTCCAGCAGCTCGCCGGGCCTGAGCGCCGTCCGGCGGTAGCCTGCGAAGAAGGCGGCCAGGGGCAGCTCGCGGGTGTCCTGGCCGCGCCGCAGCACCACCGAGGCGTCCAGCGCCAGCAGCGCCGGGGCGGTGTCGCCGATGGGCGAGGCGTTGGCCAGGTTGCCGCCCAGGGTGCCGGCGTTGCGGATCTGCTGCGAGCCGATGCGGCGCAGCAGCCGGCCCAGGTCCGGGTGCTCCGCCTCGAGCGGCCCGAGCGCGTCGGTGTAGCTGGCGGCGGCGCCCACCTCCACGTGGGTGGCGCCCAGCGACACCGCGGTCAGCTCGGGCACCCCGCCCAGCGCGATGACGGTGTCGAGCGCGCGCCGCTGCTTGGTGACCCACAGCCCCACGTCGGTGGCGCCCGCCACCAGGTGGGCCGCCGGGTGGGCCTCGGCCAGGCGGGCCGCCTCGGCCAGCGAGCGCGGGGCGAACCAGCGCCGGCCCCCGTGGCGGAGCGCCAGCCCCTCGGTCCGCGCCAGCCCCTCGAGCTGGGCCCGCAGCGCCGCCTGCTGCGCCGCCAGCCGCGGGACCTGGCCGCCGGCGCAGGCCAGCCGGGCCGCCTCCACGATGGGCCGGTAGCCGGTGCAGCGGCACAGGTTGCCGGCCAGCACCTCGTCGAGCCGCTGGCGCGACGGCGCCACCTCCGACTCGTAGAGGGCCGTCAGGGACATCACGAAGCCCGGCGTGCAGAAGCCGCACTGCGAGGCGTGGCACCGCACCAGGGCGTCCTGCACCGGGTGGAGCGGCTGGCCCTCGCGGCACAGGCTCTCCACCGTGAGGAGCGCCGCCCCGTCGAGCGCCGGCAGGAAGAGCAGGCAGGCGTTGAGGGCGCGGTAGCGGAGCTCGCCCCCCCGCAGCTCCACCAGCACCACGGTGCAGGCGCCGCAGTCTCCCTCGGCGCAGCCCTCCTTGGTGCCGCTGCGGCCCTCCACCTCGCGCAGCCAGCGCAGCACCGTCAGCGTCGGGTCGACGCCGTCGAGCTCCCGCACCTGGCCGTCGAGGATGAACCGGATGCCGCTGCCGTCCACGCCGCTCCTCCGCGCGCCGCGCCGGGCGCCCCGCCTTCATAGCCGGGCACCGGCCGCCATGCGAGAGTAGCAGGAGAGCGGGCCACGACGCGGATGGCAGACCAGACGACCAGCGGCCCGGCGGCCCCCACCCCCTCGCGCCCCGCGCCGGTGGCGGGCGTGCTGCTGGCGGCGGGGCGGTCGTCCCGCATGGGGTCCAACAAGCTCCTGCTCGAGGTTGGCGGCGAGCCGCTGGTCCGTCGCGCCGCGCGGGTCGCCCTGGAGGCCGGGCTCGACCCGGTGGTGGTGGTGACCGGTCACCAGGCGGCGCTGGTCGAGGCGGCGCTGCGAGGCCTGCCCTGCCGCGCCGTGCGCGCCCCCGATCCAGCGCAGGGCCAGGGCGCCTCGCTCGCGGCCGGCCTGGCGGCCCTGCCGCCCGGGGCCGAGGCGGCGGTGGTGCTGCTGGCCGACATGCCCCGGGTGACGGCGGCCATGGTGTCGGCGCTGGTGGCGCGCGCCACCGGCTCGGAGGCCCCGCTGGTCCTGTCCGACTACGGCGGGGTCCTGGCCCCGCCCGCCCTCTACCGCCGGGCCCTGTTCCAGGAGCTGAGCGATCCGGGCGAGACCCCGGGCCGGCGGGTGCTGGCCCGCCACCGCGCCGAGGCCCTCACCGTCGCCTTCCCGGCCGAGGCGCTGGCGGACGTGGACGTGCCGGCCGACCTGGCCGGCCTGGCCACGCTCCCGGGGGGCCGACCGTGACGGACGCCGCCATCCTGGCCCAGGCCGCGGCCTGGCTGGAGCAGGGCCTGGGGGTGGCGCTGGCCACCGTGGTCCGGACCTGGGGCTCGGCGCCGCGCCCGGCCGGCAGCCAGCTGGTGGTCAACCAGCGCGGCGACTTCGCCGGCTCGGTCTCCGGCGGCTGCGTCGAGGCGGCGGTCATCGAGGCGGCACAGGGCTGCCTCCGCACCGGGGCGCCGCGGCGGCTGGCCTTCGGCGTCACCGACGAGCAGGCCTGGGAGGTGGGCCTGGCCTGCGGCGGCACCGTCGAGGTGGCGGTGGCCCCCCTGCCTGGCCCCGCCGCGCTGGCCCAGCTCCTGGACGACCTGGCGGCCAGGAGGCCGGCGGTGCTGGCGCTCGACCTGGTCGCGGGCACCGCCACCCTGCTCCACCCGGACGACCCACCGGCGCCGGCGGCCGCGCCCCTGGCCGGCCACGGCGCCCAGCTGGCCCAGGCGGCGCGGGCGGCGGCCCGGCGCGGGCGCTCCGGGCCGCTGGAGTGGCCCGGGCCCGCCACCTTCCTCAGGGTCTACGCCCCGCCGGTGCGGCTGGTGGTGATCGGCGCGGTGCACGTGGCGCAGGCCCTGGTGCCCATGGCGCAGCTGGCCGGCTACCACGCGCTGGTGGTCGACCCCCGCCCGGCCTTCGCCGCCGCGGCCCGCTTCCCCGGGGCCGAGGTGCTCACCGCCTGGCCGGAGGCGGCCCTGGCGCGGCTGGCCCTGGACCGCCACACCGCGCTGGTGGCCCTGAGCCACCAGCCCCGCATCGACGACCCGGCGCTGGCGGCGGCGCTGCGCGCCGGCGCCTTCTACGTGGGGGCGCTCGGCAGCCGCACCACCCACGCCGCCCGCTGCCAGCGGCTGGCGGCGATGGGGCTGGCGGCCGGGCTGGTGGAGCGGGTGCGGGGGCCCATCGGGCTCGACCTGGGGGCCGAGGGGCCCGGCGAGATCGCGGTGGCCATCCTGGCGGAGCTGCTGGCCCACCTGCGCCGGCCGTCCCCCTGAGCCGCGCCACGGGCGGCCCCTCCGGCAGGCTCAGCGCGCCACGCCGGTGAGGAGCACCGCCACCGACCGGCCCGGGGCCGGCTGGGACAGCAGGCCGGCCAGCCCGGCCGTGCCGGTGGCCGACGCGGCGATGCCGGCGTGGGGCCTGGCCAGGGCGTGGGCCCGCGCCACCGCCACCTCGTCCACCACCACCGGGCCGCCCCCGGTGGCGCGCATGCCGGCGGCGATGGCCCACCAGTCGTAGGTCTCGTCGTCCAGGATGCCGTGGGCCAGGCTGTGGGGGGGCTCCTCCCAGGGCCACATGTAGCGGCCGCGGTGGCGGGCCGCCTCGTCGAGCGGCGTCGCGCCCAGCCGCCGCCAGGCCCGCTCCAGCGGCGCGCACCCGGCGGTCTGGACCGCCACCAGCCGCGGCGCGCGCGCCAGGACGCCGCCCGCCACCGCCAGCGCCAGCCCCTGGGCCAGCGCGCTGGCCAGGGCGCCCCCGCCCACCTGCACGTAGAGCGCCTCTGGCGCGGCCCCGGCGGCCCGAAGGCCCTCGGCCAGCTCGAACGCCAGGGTGCGCCCGCCCTCGATGGCCAGGCCGTTGTCGGGCCCCTGCACGCCGAAGGGGATGGCCCCGGCCGCCACCGCCTCGCGGAAGCGCAGGTAGCAGGGATCACCCGGCTCGCCGGGCCGCCGCTGGCAGACGGTGCGGGTGGCGCCCAGCGCCGCCAGCCGCTCCACCACCGCGGCCTCGGCGTCGGGGGGGACGAAGACGTCGAGCGGCCACCCGGCGGCGCGGGCCACCACCGCGGCCGCCAGCGCGGCGTTGCCGCAGGAGGCGATGGCCAGCCGCCGGGACCGCAGCCCCGCCCCGGCCGGCAGCCGGGCCGCCTCCAGCACCCGGAGGTACAGCATCACCAGCATCAGGTGCCGCGCCTTGTGCGAGCCGGCCACGTTGCCGGTCTCGTCCTTCACCCACAGCGCGCCGGCGTGGCCGGCGGCGCGCGCCAGCGCCGGCTGCAGGGCCAGCGGCGTGGCGCGGAAGCCCCGGCCGTCCACCTCCTGCAGCGCGCCGTCGAGCTGGCCGGCCAGGTCGAGCCAGGCCTGGTCGGGCAGGCCGGCCGCCCTGAGCAGCCGGTAGGGCGACAGCAGCGCGCGGAAGCGGAGGTACGGGTCGGCCTCGTCGCCCACGCCGAACGGGGCGGGCGCGTCCTCGGGCACCAGCAGGTGGTCCACCTCGTCGCCCGGCGCCCCCGCCGCCGGGCAGCGGAAGGGCAGCGCCGCGGCGGCGTCCACCCGGGCGCCGCAGCCGTGGCAGGTGAAGCGCACCGCCACCGCCTCAGGCCCCGAGCGCCCTGGCCGCGCCGGTCTTGGCGTTGAACTCGTCGATCATGGCGTCCCAGGCCGGCACCAGGTCCATCAGGCCGTCCCAGAACGACTGGTGCAGGCGGGCGTCGAACTCCTGCAGCGAGACCCCCTGCTGCTCCACCCAGGTGAAGTAGCCCAGGTTGAAGATGCGCCTGCGCTCGGCGTGGGTCAGCTCGAGGACGTGATCCGTGGTGACCGCCGCCAGGTCGCGCCCCCACACCTCGCCGGCCGAGACGGCGTCGAAGCGGCCGCCGCAGCGGGTGGCCACGATCTTGGGGATCTCGCTGGGGTAGAGCGCCGCGCCGTCGGTGGCCACCGTCATGAGCACGTCGTCGGCGCCCAGGTCGAGCTGCTTGGCGGTCTTGATGGCCGCCAGCACGTTGCAGATGCCGGAGAAGCCCAGGTGGGAGAGCTGCGCCACCAGCCCGGCGTCCAGGCCGCGCCGCTCCACCAGGTAGCGCCGCCCCTCCTCGGTGTTGAAGAGCACGAAGAGCGAGTCGGTGGACCGGTCGGTGATGCCCACCACCAGGTCGGTGTTCATGACGTTGTGGATGTACGGGACGTGCTTGTCGCCGATGCCCTGGATGTTGTGCTCGCCGTAGCCGTTGGAGAGCAGCGTGGGGCACTCGGACGCCTCCACCGCCACGATGCGGGCGCCGAAGGCGGCCTTGAGGTGGTCGCCGGCCGCCAGCGTGCCGGCCGAGCCGGAGGCCGAGACGAAGGCCGCCAGGCGGGCCTTCGGCGAGGCCGCCGCCACCGCGCCGAAGATGGCCGCCAGGGCGGCGCCGGTGACCGAGCGGTGGGTCACGTAGTTCCCGAACTCGCAGAACTGGTTGAAGATGATGTTGGCCGGATCGCGGTCGAGCGTGGCGCAGGTGTCGTAGATCTCCTTCACGTTCGACTCGGAGCCGGGGGTCCGGACGATGTCGGACGGGCTGCCCACCCACCGGTCGAGCCAGTCGAAGCGCTCCTGCGACATGTTCTCCGGCAGCACCGCCACGCCGCGGCAGCCGAGGATGCGCGAGATGGCCACGCCGCCCCGGCAGTAGTTGCCGGTGGAGGGCCAGATGGCGCGGTGGCGCGTCGGGTCGAACTGGCCGGTCACCACCCGCGGCACCAGGCAGCCGTAGGCCGCCAGCACCTTGTGCGCCGTGATCATGGGGAAGCGGTCGCCCAGCGCCAGCACGATGCGCGCCGGCACCCCGGTCAGCGCCGGCGGCAGCACCAGGTGGCCGGGCACCGCGGCCAGGCCGCGCCGGGCCGCGTCGTTGAACCAGTGCACCCGGAACAGGTTGAGCGCGTGCGGCGCGTCGGGGTCCACCGCCGCCAGCCGCTCGCGGATGGCCGCCGGGATGGTGGCGGGGTCCTTGAGCTGCCCCAGGGTCGGCAGGAGCACCCCGGCCCGGGCGAACCCCTCGACGGTCCGCTGGTACACCGCGCCATCCACCACCGTCCGCTCGACTCCGAGTCGCGCCATCTCACCGCTCCCTCTCAAGGACCTTCGGTCGTCGCCAGCCGGGCCATGCGGGCCCAGAGTCCTGCCGCCTCGCGCCTCGCCTCGGCCTCGACGGCCGCCGCGTCGGCGGCCACCAGCCGCCCTTCCTCGACCACCACGCGTCCGTCCACTACCACGTGGCGCAGCCGCCCGTCCTGCCGCACCACCAGGTCGCCCAGGCCGCCCGGCGCGAGCGGCGCCACCGCGGCCCCGAACCGCTCGGCCACCAGCCGGTGGCCGGCCGCCAGCCGGCCCGCCGCGGCCGGATCGCCGTGCGCCGCCGCCAGGCGGAGGAGCGCGGCCTCCTCGGCCGCCATGTCGGCCTCCCAGCCGTCGGTGCCCAGCGCCACCCGCGAGGCCCCGGCCAGCGCGCCGGGGTACCCCACCCTGTTGCCCTCGTTGGAGCGGGGGTTCTGGACCAGCCAGCAGCCGTGGGCCTCCGCCAGCGCCACCTGCGCCGGCGAGAGGTGGACGCCGTGCGCCAGGATGGAGCCCGGCGGCAGCGCCTGGCAGGCCAGCAGCCGCTCCAGCGGCCCGGCCGCGCCGCGCGCCCGGGCGTCCACCACGTCGGCCAGGTCCTCGGCCACGTGCACGTGGACCACCGTGCCGAGCGCGCGGGCCAGCTCGCCGGCGGCCCGCAGGGTGGCGTCGCTGGCGGTGAAGGAGGCGTGCAGGCCCACCAGGGGCCGCAGCCTGGGCGAGGCGGGCAGGCGGCGGCACTCGGCCAGGCCGCGCCGCCCCTCCTCCGGCCCGCCGTTCCGGTCGGTGGCCCCGTAGCAGAGCAGCGCCCGGATGCCGAGCTCGTCGCAGGCGGCCGCCAGGATGGCCAGCGAGCCCTCGATGAGGGCCGGCGACTCGTGGTGGTCCACCAGCGCGGTGGTGCCGCACAGGAGCGCCCGGGCCACGTAGTCCCGCGCCGCGGCCCGCAGCGAGGGCGCGTCGAGCGCCCGGTCGAGGCGCCACCAGACCCGCCGCAGGATCTGGAGGAAGTCCTGCGGCGGCGGCGTCGGCGGCGGCAGGCCGTGGCGGGCCAGGCCGCTGTAGAGGTGGGTGTGGGCGCAGACCGCCCCGGGCGCGATGAGGCCGTCCGGGCAGGCCAGGCGCCGGGCGCCGGCCGGCGCCTCCGCCACCACCCGGCCGGCGAGGAGGTGCACGGTGCGGCCGGTCCGGTCGGGCCCGACGACGAGGGAGGCGGCGCTGGTCACGGGTGGTCCGGGCTCCTGGCGCCGTTCGGTGCTGCGACCCGGGCGCCGGTGCAGTATGGATGGCCCTGGCCTGCAGGGCGAGGTGGCGCATGGTGGAGACGCTGGTCCGCGGCGGGACGGTGGTGACGGCCGAGGGGCGTCGGCGCGCCGACGTGCGCTGCCGCGACGGCCTGATCGCCGAGGTGGGCGAGGGGCTGGTCCCCTCCCCGGGCGCCGCGGTGGTGGACGCGGGGGGCTGCTTCGTCATGCCCGGCGGCGTCGATCCGCACACCCACATGCAGCTGCCCATGATGGGCACGGTGGTGGCCGACGACTTCCTCTCCGGCACCGCGGCCGCCGCGGCCGGCGGCACCACCACCATCCTCGACTTCGTCGGGCCGGAGCGCGGCGAGTCGCCGCTGGCGGCCCTGGCCACCTGGCAGGCCTGGGCCTCGCGCGCCACCGTGGACTTCGGCCTGCACATGACCGTGTCCTGGTGGGGCGAGCGCTTCGCCGCCGAGATGGCGCCGCTGGTCCACCAGCACGGCGTCTGCAGCTTCAAGTTCTTCCTGGCCTACAAGGGCGGGCTGATGCTGCCGGACGAGAGCATCATCCAGGGCTTCCTGCGCTGCCGCGAGCTCGGCGCCCTGCCCCAGGTCCACGCCGAGAACGGCGAGCTGATCGCGCACCTGCAGGCCAAGCTGAAGGCCGAGGGGGTGACCGGGCCGCGCGGCCACGTCCTGTCCCGCCCGCCCATCCTGGAGGGCGAGGCCACCCACCGGGCCGTCACCATGGCCGAGGTGCTCGACGTCCCGCTCTACGTGGTGCACGTCTCGGCCGCCGAGGCGGCCGAGGCCATCGGCCGGGCCCGCGGGCGCGGCGCCCGGGTGGTCGGCGAGACCCTGCCCGGGTTCCTGGGCATCGACGCCTCGGTCTACGAGAGCCCCGACCTCGACGTCGCCGCCGGCCACGTCATGAGCCCCCCCTACCGCCCGGCCGGCCACCAGGCGGCGCTGTGGCGGGCCGTCGCCGAGGGGGTGCTCTCCACCAGCGGCACCGACCACTGCTGCTTCACCACCGAGCAGAAGCGGCTGGGGGCCGCCGACTTCACCCGCATCCCCAACGGCTGCGGCGGGGTCGAGGACCGCCTGCACGTGCTGTGGCACCTGGGCGTGAACGGCGGGCACCTCACGCCGGAGCGCTTCGTGGCCCTCACCTCCACCAGCGCCGCCCGCGCCTTCAACCTCTACCCGCGCAAGGGGTCCCTGCAGCCGGGCGCCGACGCCGACGTGGTGGTGCTCGACCCCACCCGCACCCGCACCCTCTCGGCGCGCACCCAGCGGCAGCGCACCGACTTCTCGGTCTGGGAGGGGCGCGAGGTGCGCGGCGTGGTGGTGCACACCCTGGCCGGCGGGCGCCACCTCTACGCCGACGGCGACCTCCGGGCCGAGCCCGGCAGCGGGCGCTACCTGCCGCGCCGGCCCTTCGGCCCGGCCTACCAGGGCCAGATCTGAGGGCCGGCCCCCGGGCCCGGAGCGCTCAGCCATCGGCACGGACCGGGCTCTGCAGGATCCGGCCCGGCAGCGGCCAGGGCGAGCGCAGCACCCCGTGGTCGAGCACCAGCGCCCCGTGGACCCAGACCGCGTCGATGCCGGTGGGGGGCACCAGCGGATCCAGGTAGTCGTTGTTCTCCCGCACCGCCTCGGCGTCGAAGAGCACCAGCGAGGCGTCGGCCCCGGGGCGCAGCACCGGGTCGGGCAGGTGCAGGAACCGGCACGGCAGGGTGGCCAGCCGGTGCACCATCTGCTCCAGCGGGATCCCCATCTGGCGCGCCATGCGCAGCGCCTTGGGGAAGGCGCCCAGGGCCCGCGGGTGCGGCTTCTGCCCGGGCCCGGGCATCAGGCCGTCGGTGCAGAGCGCCATGGTGGGGCGCCGGAAGAAGCGCTCCACCGTGGCCTCGTTGCCGTAGTGGGTGATGATGGCGATCTCGCCGGCGTTGTCGCGGAAGAAGTCGAAGACCGCCTGGAAGGCCGCGTCGGAGGCCAGGTCGGCCACGCCGGCGGCGCGCGCCACGTCGCCGAGCCGCTGCCCCAGGAAGGCCTCCCCCACCCCCGGCTTGACCCCCGCGATCTGGACGCCGCCCAGCCCGCCGCAGAAGTGGACGAAGTTGTCCCAGCTGCGCGAGTCGTGGCGCATCCGCTCGGACATGCTCCGCCGCGCCGCCGGGTCGGAGAGCCGCGCCAGGAACTCGGCGCGGGTGCCGGCCCGCATGTCGGGCGGGAAGATGGCGTCGCCGGTGGTGGAGCCGGCGGTGTACGGGTACATGTTCTCCATGGTGGGGATGAGCGTGGCCGCGTCCCGCAGGATCGACTCCAGCTCGCCGATGCGGTCGTAGTTGCCGGCGCCGGCGATCTTGGAGTGCTCGTTGCAGTACCCGCCGCCGCCGTCCACCGCGGCGCTCACCACCTCCCGGACGCTGGCGACGATGTTGTCGCTCTCCGAGCGCAGGTGCGGGAAGAGCGCCCCCGGCTTCACCTGGTTGAAGGCCCGCACCAGCTCGGTCAGCTCGCGCTGGTCGCAGTAGACGGCCGGGTTGTAGACCAGGCCGGTGGAGAGCCCGAGCGCGTGGGGCGCCTCGCGCCGCACCACCGCCGCCATGGCCGCCACCTCGGCGTCGGTGGCCACCCGGGCCAGGTTGTCCATCACCACCCGCCGCACCGCCGAGTGGCCCAGGTAGAGCCCCAGGTCGGTGACCGAGCGGCCGCGGTGCCAGTCGAGGAAGCCGGCGATGGTGGTCCAGGTCCACTCGCCCTCGATGGCGCCGTCCAGCGGCTTGAGCTGGGCGGCGTACTGCGACCGCTGGGCCTCGGTCACCGGCGCCGGCGAGAGGCCGTCCACGCCGCAGATGCGCTTGGTGACCCCCCCGCGCAGCGCCAGCTCGCAGGCGCGCGGCAGGCCGCTCTGGCCCGGCAGGGTGCCGCCCAGCGCGCCGTGGTTGTGGGTGTCCACGAAGGACGGCGCCAGCACCCGGCCGCGCGCCTCCACCACCACGTCGGCGGTGACCAGGTCGGAGTGGCCCACCGCCCCGAGCCGGGCCACCAGGTCGCCCTCGAGCAGCACGTCGCCCTCGACCGGCGGCGCCAGGCCGTCGCCCGTCACGATGCGGGCGCCGCGGATCAGCTGCCGCATCAGGCCGCCAGCTCCAGGAGCAGGTCGAGGAGCACCTCGGCCCCGGCCGTGAGATCCGCCGGGCTGGTGTACTCGGCGACGTTGTGGCTGATGCCCTTGGCGCTCGGCACGAAGATCATGCAGGCGGGGCACACCGCCGCCAGGATCTGGGCGTCGTGGCCGGCGCCGCTGGGGAGCCTCCGGACCCGGTGCCCCTTGCCCGCGGCGATGGCCTCCACCCGCGCCACCAGCCTGGGGTCGAAGGCCACCGGCGCGAAGCGGGCCAGCGGCCGGCGGGCCAGGGTCACCCCCTCGGCCAGGGCCGCCTGCTCGGCGAAGGCCAGCACCTGGCGCTCCGCCACGTCGAGGACGGCGTCGTCGGTGTTGCGCAGGTCGAGCGTCATCACCACCTGGTTGGCGACCACGTTGACCAGGTTGGGCGAGACCGTCAGCAGCCCCACCGTGCCCACCTGGTGGCCGCCGGTGGCCCGGGCCACCCGCCGCACCTCGCAGGCGATCTGGGCGGCCACCAGCGCCGCGTCGTGGCGCAGCGACATGGGGGTGGTGCCGGCGTGGTTCGACTGCCCGCGCAGCGTCAGCTCGGTCCAGCGGATCCCCTGGACCCCCTCGACCGCGCCGATGGTGTAGCCCTCGGCCTCCAGCACCGGCCCCTGCTCGACGTGCAGCTCCACGTAGGCGTGGACCTGCGGCTGCCCGACCGGGGCCGGCCCGGCGTAGCCGATCCGGTCCAGCTCGGCCCCCACCGCCCGGCCGTCCACCCCGACCGTGGCCCGCGCCGCCTCCAGGGTGAGGCCGCCGGTGAAGACCAGGCTGCCCATCATGTCCGGCTGGAAGCGGCTCCCCTCCTCGTTGGTGAAGAAGGCCACCGCCAGCGGGCGGCGCGTCACCACCCCGGCGTCGTCGAGCGCCTGCAGCACCTCCAGGCCGGCCAGCACCCCCAGGTTGCCGTCGTAGCGGCCGCCGGTGGCCACCGTGTCGATGTGGCTGCCGGTCATCACCGGGGGGCCCGGCTCGCGCCCGGCCCGCACGCCGACCACGTTGCCCAGCCCGTCCACCGAGACGGCCAGCCCCAGCGCCGCCATCCAGCCCACCACCAGGTCGCGCCCGGCCTTGTCGGCGTCGGTGAGGGCCAGGCGGGCCACGCCGCCGCCGGGGATGGCGCCGACCTGGCCGAGGGCCTCGAGCCGGCGGGAGAGACGGGGGCCGTCGATGCGGGGGAGCGGTGCCATCGGGGTGCCTCCTCGAGCAGGGTCCCGCCGCGCTGGCGGGGTGGTGCCGTGGTGTCGCGAGTCAGTGCCAGTCGGCCCGGTCGGCGTCCGGGAGGCGCCCCACGTTGATGGCCCTGGCGGCCGGGGAGTCCTTCATGGGGAGCCGGGTGCGGCGGACGCCGTCGAAGGCGGCCAGGGCCCCGGCCACCGCGCCGGCGGTGGGCACCAGGCCGATCTCGCCCACCCCCTTGGCGCCGAAGGGCCCCTCCGGCTCGGGCACCTCCACCAGGATCACCTCCACCGGCGGCATGTGCTGGGCCCGGAGCACCCCGAGGTCCCTCAGGCGGAAGGTCACCGGCATGCCGTCCTTGCAGGGCAGCTCCTCGGTGAGCGCGTAGCCCAGCCCCATGTGCACGGCCCCCTCGATCTGGGCCTCGCACTGCTGCGGGTTGATGGCGCGGCCGACGTCGTGGGCGGCGATCACCTTCTCCAGCTTGCCGGCCTCGTCGAGCAGCACCACCTGGGTGGCCCAGCCGAAGGTGGTGTGGGTCTTGATCTTCTTGCCGTTGGCCTTGCCCGGCGCGTTGGTGTCGTCGATGACCGTGACGCCGGCGTACTCGCGCCCGGCCAGCGAGGCCAGGGTCAGGCCGAGGTCGAGGTCGGCCTTGAGCTTCCGGGCCGCGTCGATGGCCGCCCGCCCCGCCAGCAGCGTGCCGCGCGAGCCGGTGGTCTGGCCCGCCCCCAGCTCGTAGGTGGTGTTGACCTGCGGCCGGAAGGTGGCGGCCGGCAGGCCGGTCACCGAGACCACGCACTGGGTGGTGATGGTCAGGAGCCCCTGCCCCATCTCGGTGAAGCCGATGTGCACCGCCACGGTGCCGTCCGCCTCCACCTTGAGCGTGACCCGGCCGTGCTCCACCGCGCCGTTGCCGATGCCGGAGTTCTTCACCCCGCAGGCGATGCCCACCGCCCGGCCGGTGGCCCGGGCCGCGTAGTAGCGCTCCTTGACCGCCAGCAGGGTGGCCTCCACCCCCACCGCCTTCTCCAGCACCTGCCCGGTGGTGAAGGTGTCGCCGACCCGCAGCGCGTTGCGGAAGCGCATCTCCCAGCCGTCCAGCCCGACCTTCCCGGCCAGCAGGTCCAGGCAGCCCTCCATGGCGAAGCTGGTCTGGTTCACCCCGAACCCGCGCATGGCGCCGCAGGGCGGGTTGTTGGTGTAGGCGGCCACCGCCTCGATGTCCACGGCCGGCACCTGGTAGGGGCCGCAGGCGTGGCCGGCCGCCCGCTCCAGCACCTTGCCGCCCACCGAGGCGTAGGCGCCCGAGTCGCCGATCATCCGCACCCGGGCGGCGGTGAGCCGCCCAGTGGCGTCGCAGCCCACCGTGTAGGTCATGGTGATGGGGTGGCGCTTGGGGTGCATCCGGATCGACTCCTCCCGGTTGAGCACCAGCTTGACCGGGCGGCCAGTCAGGTGGGCCAGGAGCGCGGTCTGCGCCTGGATCGACATGTCCTCCTTGCCGCCGAAGGCGCCGCCGTTGGGCACCAGCTCAACGTGCAGCCGGTCCTCGGGCAGGCCGAGCACCTCCGCCACCTGGCGGCGATCGTCCCAGATGCCCTGCCCCTGCGAGGAGAGCTGCAGCACCCCGTCGGCCCGGGGCACCGCCAGCGCCGCCTCCGGCTCGAGGAAGAGGTGCTCGATGCGCTGGGTGGCCCAGGTGCCGGTCACCACGTGGGCCGAGGCGGCCAGCGCCGCGTCCACGTCGCCGCGGCCGAAGTGGGTGGTCGAGAGGACGTTGTCGTGCTTCGGGTTGACGCGCGGGGCGCCGGGCTGGACGGCGGCCACCGGGTCGAGCACCGGGGGCAGCCGCTCGTACTCCACCTCCACCAGCCTGGCCGCCTCGCGGGCGATGCGCGGGCTCTCGGCCGCCACCGCGGCCAGCACGTCGCCCACGTAGCGCACCTCCTCGCCCTCGGCCACGAAGACCGGCCAGTCGCGGTAGACGAGCCCCACCCAGCGCTGGCCCGGCACGTCCCTGGCCGTGGCCACCGCCACCACCCCGGGCAGCGCGCGCGCCCTGGTGGTGTCGATGCGCACCACCCGGGCCCGGGCGTGGGGCGAGAGCGTCACCGCCCCGTGCAGCAGGCCGGGGGCGTCGAGATCGGCCACGAAGGGGCGCTCCCCCAGCGTCAGCGCGCCGCCCTGGTAGCGCTGCAGCCGGCCGCCCACGCCGCCGTCCTCCACCACCACCGGCGCCGGGCCGCCCTGCTTGGCGACCTGGATCAGCTCCACCGCGTCCACGATCTTGGCGTACCCGGTGCAGCGGCACAGGTGCCCGTCGAGCGCCCGGGCGATCTCGGGGCGCGAGAGCCGCTGCGCCTTGTCGGTGAGCGCCTTGATGCGCAGCACCAGGCCGGGCGTGCAGAAGCCGCACTGCAGGCCGGCGGCCGCCTGGAAGGCGTCGGCGTAGAGCTGCTTCTCGGCGGCGGCCACCCCCTCCAGCGTCCAGATCTCCTTGCCGTCCACCTTGTCGGCCGGCATGGCGCAGGTCACCTTGGGCTGGCCGTCCACCAGCGCCAGGCAGCAGCCGCACTGCCCCTGCGGCGCGCAGGCGTCCTTGAGCGAGGTGAGCTGGAAGCGCTCGCGCAGCACCTCGAGCACCGACTCGCCCGGGGCCACCGACGCCTGCCGGGTGGTCCCGTTGAGCTGGAAGGTGACGGTCTTCATGAGGGTGGCGCTCCTTGGGGTGGCGGCGGGCCCGGTCGGCCCGAAACCGGCGGCGGCATTCGAGCAGGAAGTGGCCTTTCACGCCACCCGGGCGAGGCGCCGGCCTCAATCGGGCCAGCCCCCGGCTTCCCGGGGCGCCGGCCGGTTGCGGGGCCGGGGCACCGGCGGTACGGATGTGCATGGCCGAGCTCACCCCCGTCCCCTTCGGCGCCCTGGTCACCCGGCTCTTCACCGAGCTGGAGCGCCGCCAGGCCGCCTTCGACCTGCCCGCCCGCGCCTTCGTCACCTCCGGCGGCGGCCGCGACCTGTCGACCTCGCTGCACGGCCACCGCGCCTCGACGCCCTTCGGCCCGGCGGCCGGGCCCCACACCCAGCTGGCGCAGAACATCGTGCTGGCCTGGCTGGCCGGCGGCCGGATCATGGAGCTGAAGACGGTGCAGGTGAAGGACGACCTGGTCATCCCGCGCCCCTGCATCGACATGGCCACGGTCGGCTACAACGTGGAGTGGTCGCAGGAGCTCAAGCTGGAGCAGTCGCTGGAGGAGTACGTCAAGGCGGCCATGCTGGTGGAGATGCTCAAGGCCTCCGGCCTGGCGCCCGGCTTCGGCGACACGGTCTACGACATGAGCGTGGGCTACGACCTGGCCGGCGTCCGCTCGCCCCGGGTGCGGGCCTTCATGGCCGGGCTGCTCGACGCCGGCCCGGTGGTGGAGCGGCTGCGGCGCCAGATCCCGGCCCCCTTCGCCCACCTCCGCGATCTGGCCTTCCCCACCCGCCTCTCCGACACCCTGACCCTCTCCACCTTCCACGGCTGCCCGCCCGAGGAGATCGAGGCCATCGCCGCCTTCCTGCTCGAGGAGGTGGGGCTGCACGTCATCGTGAAGCTCAACCCCACCCTGCTCGGGAAGGTGGACCTGCGCGACCTGCTGCACCGCCGGCTCGGCTACCGCGACCTGGCGGTGCCGGACCAGGCCTTCGAGCAGGACGCGAGGTGGGACCAGGTGACCGGGTTCGTCGATCGGCTGGGGGCCAGCGCCGCCAGGCTGGGGCGGGGCTTCGGGGTCAAGTTCACCAACACCCTGGTGGTGGAGAACCACCGCACCTTCTTCCCGGCCACCGAGCGGCTCATGTACCTCTCCGGCCCGCCGCTGCACGTGCTGGCGATGACGCTGGTGGACCGCTTCCGCGCCACCTTCGGCGACCGCCACCCCATCTCCTTCTCGGCCGGCGTCGACGCCGCCAACTTCCCCGACGCGGTGGCGCTCGGACTCGGGCCGGTCAGCGTCTGCACCGACCTCCTGCGGGCCGGCGGCTACGGGCGGGGGCGCAGGTACTTCGAGGAGCTGGGCAAGCGGATGGAGGCGGTCAGGGCCCCCGACCTGGAGACCTTCTCGCTGCTGGCCTACGGCCAGGCGGAGGGGGCGCTGGTGCGGGCCGCGCTCCCGGCGCCGGCGGCCGCGGCCTGCCGCCTGGCCCTGCGCGCCGGCGGGGACCTGCGCGCCGCGGCCGGCGCCCACTGGGCGTCCTGGGTCTCGGCGGCGCGGCTGCTCGGCACCAGCCGCTACGCCGCCGGCCTGGCCGACGACCCCCGCTACGCCGCCGCCAGGAACGCCACGCCGCCCCGCAAGGTGGGGAGCGCGCTGGCGCTCTTCGACTGCCTCACCTGCGACAAGTGCATCCCGGTCTGCCCCAACGACGCCAACTTCTCCCTGCCGCTGGCGGCGGTGACCCTCGCGGTGGAGCGGCTGGTGCCGGCCGGCGGGCGCTTCACGCTGGAGACCGGCGCCCCGCAGGTGCTGGTGAAGCCCCGGCAGATCGCCACCTTCGCCGACGCCTGCAACGAGTGCGGCCACTGCGACGTGATGTGCCCGGAGGACGGCGGACCCTACGCGGTGAAGCCCAACTTCTTCGGCAGCGTGGCGAGCTGGAGCGCCGCGCCGACCCGCGACGGCTTCGCGCTGGAGCGGGTCGAGGGGGGGGTGCGCATGGTGGGGCGCGTGGCCGGTCGGACCTACCAGGTCTGGTCCGGCGGGGCGCGCCTGCGCTACGCCGGCGACGGCTTCGACCTGCGCCTCGATCCCGCCGATCCGGCCGGCACGGCCGAGGGGACCGCCACCGGCCCGGTGGAGCTCACCTGGCTGCGCGTCATGGAGGCGCTGCGGGGCGCCGTGACCGGCCCGGACACGGTGAACTTCGTCAGTGCGTCCCTGGAGGCCATGGACCCACCTCGCCCCACACCCTGACGGCGCGGAGCCGCAACTGCGTCAACCGGAACATTGACTCCGGCGGTACGTTCTCTACCCTCGATCACATCCGACGCTCGTCGCTGCCGCAGGTCGGCGCCGCAGGGGAGCCAGCCTCCCCTCGGGCACGCAGCGTTCCGCCAGGGAGAGACGATGGGCATTCGCAACCGCTTCATGATCACCACCGGCGTGCTGGGCCTGCTCACCATCCTCGCGGTGGGTGCGGCCAGCTACGAGCTGAGCCGCCGCCGCGCCATGGCCGACGCCGAGCAGAAGGGCCGGCTCATCTTCACCACCATGGAGTCGATCCAGTCCAACTTCGTGGTCTCCCAGCGCCCGCTGCTGCTGCAGGTGGTCGAGAAGGACCGCTTCTACCCGGAGATCATGTCGGGCGCGGTCATCACCCGCATGGTCTGGGACGTCCTGGAGAAGAAGCTGCCCGGCTACCAGTTCAAGCAGGCGGCGGTCGATCCCCGCTGGCCGCCCAACAAGGCCGACGAGCAGGAGACGGCCATCATCCAGGGCTTCCGGACCGACGCCGGCCTCAAGACGCAGGAGGGGATCATCTCCCGGCGCGGCGAGCCCTACTACTACTTCGCCACCCGGCGGAACGCGGCCAAGGGCTGCCTGCAGTGCCACAGCGACGCGGCCTCCGCCCCCAAGGACCAGGTGGAGATCTACGGCGCGGAGCGCGGCTACGGGTGGAAGGAGGGCGACGTGGCGGCCGCCTTCGTGGTGTACGTGCCGCTCACCGAGGCGCTGGCCGAGGCCCGGGCCAACGCCCTCCGGCTGCTGGCCGTTGCCGCGGCCGGCCTGGGCCTGGCGCTGGCGGCCATCTGGGTCCTGCTCGACCGCAGCGTGGTCCGCCCCATCGTGGAGCTGAGCGGCCGGACCGAGGCCATCAGCATGGGGCGCGGCCTGGAGGAGCGGGTCACCACCACCGGCCCCGCCGAGATCGCCACCCTGGCGCAGGGCATCGAGCGGCTCCGGGTCAGCGTGGCCAAGCTGCTGAAGCGGAGCGCCACGTGAGGCCGGGCCCGGGCCGCCTCCTCGCCGCCGCCGCGCTGGCCTCCGCGCTGGCGGCGCCGGCCCCGGCGCCGGCCCAGGCGCCGACCCGCGAGATCGACTGTCCGGCCCTGCTGGTGCACGTCAAGTCGGTCACCAGCCTGCTCGAGCGGGCCAAGCTCCTGGACGTCGCCGCCGCCAAGTGCCCGCAGGACGCCCCGGTGGCCTACGAGCACGCCTTCGCGCTGGAGCGGCTGCGCCGCTACCCCGAGGCGCTGGTGGCCTACCGGACCGCGGCCGAGCTCGACCCGGCGCACGCCAAGGCCCACGTCGGGGTGGCGGACACGCTCATGCTGCTGGGCGACACGGCCGGCGCGGTGGCCGCCTACGAGCGTGGGCTCAAGCTCGATCCCGCCAACGCCCGCGCCGGCAAGGCGCTGGAGGTGGCGCGCATCAAGGCCCGGGCCCAGCGAGGCGAGGACATCTCCAGCGACGAGTTCGTGCGGGTCATGAGCCAGGCCGAGGTGAAGGGCGGGCCCGCCGAGAGCGCCGAGGGCCCCATGGTGCGCATGCAGATCCTCTTCAAGCTCGGCGCCGCATCGCTCGACGAGTCGAGCCTCGGCAAGCTGGCCGTGGTGGGGGAGGCGCTGCGGCGCCCGGCCCTGGCCGGCGCCCGGCTGGAGATCGCCGGGCACACCGACGACACCGGCGACCCGGAGGCCAACCTGGCGCTCTCCAGGCGGCGCGCCGAGGCGGTGCGCGATCGGCTCGCCTCGCGCCACCAGATCCCGGCGGACCGCCTGGTGGTGGCCTGGTTCGGCCAGGGGCGGCCCCTGGCGCCCAACACCAGCCCGCGGAACCAGCAGCTCAACCGGCGCGTCGAGTTCAGGCTCCTCAAGTAGGCCTGGCGCCGGCGGCCGGACCGGCCGTCGCAGGACCCCCTGTGCGGTTGCGCGCAGGGCAGGGATGGACCAGATCGTTGGCTGCGGCGCGCCGAGGCGGTACCTTCAGGGCTCGGTGCACGCGCCGCTCGCCGGCCCGGGGAGAGCTCCCCGGGCCGAGCATCACGGGAGCCTCACATGTCGTCGAACCCACAGCGAGGCTTCGAGGGATCGGTGGCGGCGCTCTCCGTGGCCGACGTGCTGCAGCTCCAGGGTGGCCACCGCTTCTCCGGCTCCATCGTCTTCTCCTACCAGGGGCAGGCGGCGGCCGTCTTCATGCAGCACGGCGAGGTGATCCACGCCGAGTTCGGCGCGGTGCACGGCGAGGAGGTGCTCGCCGCCATCCTGGCCTGGCCCACCGGCAGCTTCGAGGCCCACGCCAACGTGGCCACCTTCGCCCGCTCCATCGACAAGCGGCTGGACCACCTGCTGCTCGACGCGGCGCGGAGCCTCGACGAGGCCCGCCAGGACGGCCGGGAGCGCCCGCCGGCCCAGGCGGCGGCGCCCGCCCCCAGGCCGCCCACCGAGCCGGCGCCGCCCAGGGCCCCCGCCGCCGCCCTGCGCGCCCGCGCCGTGGATGGCGTGCGCCACGCGGCGGTGCTGCGCGGCGGGGTGGCGCTCAACGACGCCTCCCCGGAGGGCACCGCCCTGGCGACCCGCAGCGCCTCCCTGCTCTCCTCCCTGGCCGACCCGCTCGGGAAGCTGCTCGGCCTCGGCGAGCTGAGCCGCCTGGTGCTCTGCAACCCGCAGCTGGACCAGCTCCTCCTCCTGCACGCCAAGGACGCCTACCTGGCCGTCAGCCTGCAGCCGACCGCCTCGCTGGCCGACACCGAGGCCGCGGTCCGGCGGGCCGTCAGCGCCCAGCCGGGGGCCTGAGCCATGCAGCAGGTGCTCCAGCAGCTGGCGGGGATCCCGGGGGTGGTGGGCACCATGGCCTGCGGCCCGAGCGGCGAGCTGCTCGCCTCCGCCTTCCCGCCCCTCTTCGACGAGGCGGCGCTGCGCCAGGTGGCCGCGCTCTTCGCCGACGAGACCTCCGGCCTGCGCCAGCGCGCCGGCCCCGACGGCTCGCTCGACCTGCGCTACGCCCGGGGGCGGGCCCTGGCCAGGCCCTTCGCCCGCGGCATGGTGCTGGTCATCGGGACCCTGGCGGTGGACGCGGCGCTGGTCGGGCTCTCGCTGGAGCAGGCGGTGCGCCGCCTGGACGCGGCCGCCGGACAGGCGCCGGCCCCCCACCGGCCCGCGCCCCAGCCGGCGGCGCCAGCCGCCGTCCCGGCGGAGGTGGTGACGGCCAGGGCGCCGCTGCAGGAGGTGCTGGTCCGCCACATCGGCCCCATCGGCGGGCTGGTCTTCGAGGAGGCCTGGGCCGCCTGGGCCGCCGCCGCCCCGCCCTCCCGGGCCAGGCTGGAGCAGCTGGTCGCCGACCTGTCGCGGGAGATCGACGAGGCCGACGAGCGGACCCGCTTCGTGGCCGAGGCGCGGGCGGCCCTCGGCTGAGCCGCGGGCGGGCCTCGGCCCGCCTCAGCCCGCCGCCGACGCCAGCTGGCGCGCCAGGGCGTTGTGGCGCTCCACCACCGGCTCGAGCTCGAAGGAGGCGAGCCGCCCCTGGCGCACCCGCACCCTCCCGTCCACCACCGTCCAGGCGGCCTGCGGCGCGGCGCACAGCAGGAGCGCGCCGAGCGGGTCGTGCACGGCCCCCCCGGCGAAGCCGAGCGTGCCGAGGTCGTAGAGCGCCAGGTCGGCGCAGAACCCGGGGGCCAGCTGGCCGATGTCGCCCCGCCCCAGCACCCGGGCGCCGCCGCGGGTGGCCAGGGCCAGCGCGTCGCGGGCCGTCATGGCGGCCGGTCCGCGATCGCAGCCGAAGGGCTCGAGGGCGATGCCGACCCGCTGCAGCAGCATGGCCTGGCGCGCCTCGGAGACCATCTGCGCCCCGTCGTTCGAGGCGCTGCCGTCCACGCCCAGCCCCACCGGCACGCCGGCGTCCATCATCCTCCGGATGGGCGCGATGCCGGAGGCCAGGCGCATGTTGCTGCACGGGCAGTGGGCCACCCCGGTGCCGGTGGCGGCGAAGCGCCGGATGCCGGGGTCGTCGAGCTTGACGCAGTGGGCGTGCCACACGTCCTCCCCCAGCCAGCCGAGCTCCTCGGCGTACTCGGTGGGCGTGCAGCCGAACTTCTCCCTGGTGTAGCGGATGTCGTGGTCGTTCTCGGCCAGGTGGGTGTGCAGCCGCACCCCCAGGGCGCGCGCCAGCCTGGCCGACTCGCGCATCAGGTCCTGGCTCACCGAGAACGGCGAGCAGGGCGCCACCGCCACCTGCAGCATGGCGCCGTGGCGGCGGTCGTGCCAGCGCTCCACCAGCCGCTGGGTCTCGCGCAGGATGTCCGGCTCGCGCTCCACCACCCGGTCGGGCGGCAGGCCGCCCTGGCTCTGGCCCACGCTCATCGAGCCGCGGGTGGCGGTGAAGCGCATGCCGGCCAGGGCCGCGCCCTCGATGGCGTCGTCGAGCCGGCAGCCGTTCGGGTAGATGTAGAGGTGGTCGCTGGTGGTGGTGCAGCCGGAGAGGAGCAGCTCCGCCATGGCCACCTGGGTGGAGACCCGCACCATCTCGGGCGTCAGGTTGGCCCAGATCGGGTAGAGCCCCTGCAGCCAGGAGAAGAGCTCGGCGTCCTGCACCGCCCGCACCGCCCGGGTCAAGGACTGCACCATGTGGTGGTGGGTGTTGACCAGGCCCGGGATGACCAGGTGGCCGCGGGCGTCGATGACCTCGTCGGCGGTGGCCGGCAGGTCGGCGGCCGGGCCGACCGCCTCCACCAGGTTGCCGCGCACCAGGACCGAGGCGCCGGGGAGCTCGCGCCGGGCCTCGTCGAAGGTGGCGACCAGGGTGGCGTCGCGGATCAGCAGGGTGCGTGGCTCGGGCATGTGGGGGATCCCTGTGGTCGCGTCGCGGGGCGCGGCATCGTACAACGGGGCCAGGAGGAGCACCCATGGACCAGCCCGGCACCGCCGCGCGCCGCTCGGACGAGGACCACCTGCGCCTGGCCTACCGGGTGGCCCGCCGCGCCCTCCAGCACGGCAACCACCCGTTCGGCTGCGTGCTGGTCGGCCCCGCCGGCGAGGTGCTGCTGGAGCAGGAGAACGGCTACCAGCCGACCCGCGACATGACGGCCCACGCCGAGCGCCTGCTGGCCTCGCGGGCCAGCCAGGCCTGGCGGCCGGCCTTCCTGGCCGGCTGCACCCTCTACAGCTCGGCGGAGCCCTGCGCCATGTGCTCCGGGGCCCTCTACTGGGCCGGGGTCGGGCGGGTGGTGTACGGGCTCTCCGAGCGGCAGCTCAAGGCGCTGACCGGCTCGCACCCCGAGAACCCCACCCTGGACCTGCCGTGCCGGGCGGTCTTCGCCGCCGGGCAGCGGGTGGTGGAGGTGGTGGGCCCCCTCCTCGAGGCGGAGGGGGCCGAGGTCCACGCCGGGGCGTGGGGATAGCCGGCCGGCGCGCTACCCCGGCGCCACGTCGAAGCACTCCACGAACATCACCTCGTCCGTGCGGGCGGCGATGCGCTCCAGCAGGGCCGGCTCGGGCCGCGCCCCCAGCTGGATGACGCAGCAGGCCGCCGCGGCCCCCTCGAAGATGGTGTTGTGCACCTCCTCGACGTTGATGCCGGCCTCCCGCAGGGCGCCCAGGACGTTGGCCAGCACGCCCACCTTGTCGAAGTGGCGGACCACCAGGCGGGCGCGCGCCGGCGAGCGGCGCGCCACGTTGACGCAGTTGGGCACCGAGCCGTCGCGCACGAAGGCCGCCAGGATGCGCACCGTCTCGGCGGCGATGGCGTCCTGCGCCTGGGCCGTCGAGGCGCCGATGTGGTGCGTGCCGTAGACGCCGGGCGCCTTGCCGAGCGGGCTGTCGAAGTCGGCCTTGCCCTTCTCGGGCTCGCCGGGGAAGACGTCGGTGCCCAGGCGCAGCCGGCCGGCCAGCACCGCCTCGAGCAGCGCCTCCTGGTCCACCACCTCGGCGCGTGCGGTGTTGACGAGCAGGGCGCCGGGCTTGAGGGCGGCCAGCACCTCGCGCGACACCAGGCCGCGGGTGGCCGGCTTGAGCGGCAGGTGCAGCGAGAGCACGTCGCTGCGGCGCGCCAGGTCCAGGAGGTCGGTGGCCAGCCCCACCCCGGCCGCGGCGGCCCGCGCCGCGTCGAGCGAGCGCGACCAGGCCAGCACCTTCATGCCGAAGCCCAGGGCGCGGCGGGCGGTCTCCTGGCCGATGGGGCCGAAGCCGGCCACGCCCAGGGTGCGCCCGTAGAGGCCGCTGGCCTCCGAGAAGGCCTTCTTCTCCCACTTGCCGGCGCGCAGGCGCTCCACGTTGTCGGGGATGCGCCGGTCGAGCGAGACCATCAGGCCGATGGCCAGCTCGGCCACCGCGATGGCGTTCTGGCCCGGGCAGTTGGCCACGTAGACGCCGACCCTGGAGGCGGCCGCCACGTCGATGGTGTTCACGCCGGCCCCGGCCCGGACCACCAGCGAGAGGGCGTCGGACTTCTCGAAGACCTCGGCCGGCACCTGCTTGCCGCGCACCACCAGGATGGAGGCCCCCTGCACGGCGGCGGCCAGGTCCTTCACCGGCACGTCGGGGCGGTGATCCACCGTGAGCCCCAGCGCCGACAGGTCGGCCAGCCGGTCCTGCGGGAACGCATCCGCGATGAGCACCTTCACGCGCCACCTCCCTGGTGTGTGGGGAGAGCATCGGCCGGGCCGGGGCAGCCCGCAACCTTCCGGGCGGGGGTGGCACGGGTGGGGGTGGCCGACCGCGGGTCGGGCCAGGGCGCCGCTGGCAGCCCAGAAAGGAGAGGCCGCCCGTGCGGGGCGGCCTCTCGAGTGGTGAGGGGGAGAATCGAACTCCCGACCTGGGGATTATGAGACCCCCGCTCTAGCCGACTGAGCTACCTCACCGAGGTGATGGCGCGGCCGCTTCGGCCGCAAGGACGCGGGTTTATAGGGCCCCCGGCGGGATCCGTCAAGGAGGAGGCGCGGCCCCGTCCCCGCCGGCCTGGTACTCGGCCTCCTCCTCCTCGAGCTCCACGCCGGCGTCCCCGGGCCCGGCGAAGAGCCGGCCCACCTGCACGTGCGGCGAGAAGAGGAAGACGAGGCCGAGCAGCACCTGGAAGCCGATCTGCGCCGCCCAGAGCACGTTGGCGTAGGCCGGGCCGCGGGCCTGGGCCGCCTCGTGCGACACGAAGAGCGACAGCCCGAGCACCACCGCGCCCTGGAAGGTGCCCACCATGCCGGGGCCGGCCGGGATCATCACCCCCACCACCAGCACCCCCAGCACCGTGTAGGCGTCCACCAGCGCCAGGTCCAGCGCGAAGGCCCGGGCCAGCAGCTGCATGCCCCAGCCGTTGAGCGCCCAGTAGGCGGCGGTGAGGGCGAAGAACAGGGCCACCTTGCCGCGGCTCGGCACCAGCCGCAGCCCGTGGATGAAGGCGTCCATCATCCCGGAGAGGCGGGTCGCCAGGCGCTGCGAGAGGGGGCCGAGCAGGCGGGCGGTGAGCCGCACCGCCAGCGCCCGGTTGCGGTAGGCCAGCACCAGGAAGGCCAGCAGCCCGGCGAAGGCCAGCGAGACCCCGACCCCGGCCAGCCGCAGCACCCGGAGCCCCGGCGTGCCCTCGGGCACCGCCAGCAGGGTGACCACCAGCAGGAGCCCGGTGAAGATGCCGTCGGCCACCCGCTCCACCACCACCGAGGAGAGCGCCGCCGAGACCCGCAGGCGCGGGCGGTCGGCCACCAGGTAGGGCCTGGCGAACTCGCCGAGCCGGAAGGGCAGCAGCACCAGCGCCATGAAGCCCACCGCCGAGACGGCGTTCAGCCGGGCGAAGGGGACCGTGGCCACCGGCTCGAGCAGGATGCCCCAGCGCACCGTGCGGACCAGGTGGATGGCCAGCAGCACCAGCAGGTAGGGCGCCAGGTAGCGGTAGTCGGCGGCCCGCGTGGCCTGCCAGATGGCCCCCAGGTCCTTGCCCCGCAGCGTCAGCCAGAGCGCCAGCCCGGAGACCGCCAGTCCGGCCAGGATCTGCAGGGCGCGCTTCAGGCCAGCTCCTGCCCGTCCAGGATGCGGCGCGGGTGCTCGACCAGCAGCCGCTCGAAGGTGGCCCGCCCGGCCCGCTTCTCCAGCGCCTCCAGCGCCTCCGGCACCCACTCCTCCGCCCCGGCGGCGTGGTGCAGGTCGGTGGCGGCCACGGCGTAGAGCCCCTCGTCGAGGAGCCGGTCGGCCACCTTCTTGGCGGCCTTGCCGTACAGCCCGACCAGCGAGGCCACGTTGAGCTGCAGCGCGCCGCCCAGGCGCACCACCTCCTCGGCGCGGCCGGGCCGCTCGAACTCGGCGCAGCGCTCGGGGTGGGCGAAGAGCGGCAGGACCCCCTTGCGGCGCAGCCGGAAGACGAGCTCGGGCAGGGCCGGGACGCCCGCGCGGAAGGGCAGCTCCACCAGCACCCAGCGCTGCGTCTCCCCCACCCCGCGCCGGTCGTCGCCGTCGACGCGCTCCAGGAAGCCCTCGTCGAGCTTGTTCTCGGTGTTGCGGTGCAGCTGGAGCGCCACCCCCTCGGCCTCCAGCAGGGCGGCCAGCTCGGCGCGGCGGCGCTCGCAGGCGGCCGCGTCGCCGGACGGCATGTCGGGGCTGGCGTGCGGGCTGGGGGCCACGTCGGTGAACCCCAGCGAGGCCAGCAGCCGGGCCCCGGCGAGCGCCTCCGCCGACGTCTCGACCCCGTCGTCGAGCGCCCACAGCAGGTGGCAATGGAGATCGACGAGGCCCATGCGAGGCGCGGCCTCATACCACACCCGGGGCAGCCGAGACGAGGTGGCGTGGCGCGGCGCCCTGGCCGTGCCGGACCGGCCGGGTCCGCTACCCGACCCGGTGGCGCGCCGGCTCGCCGCGCGCCACCCGCAAGGCCTCGTCCACCACCAGAGCCGCCATGGCGCCGCGGGTCTCGCGGGTGCCGGAGCCCAGGTGCGGGGTCAGCACCACGTTCTCCAGCGCCAGGTAGCCCGCCGGCACGCCGGGCTCGTCGGGGAAGACGTCCAGCCCGGCCCCACCCAGCCGCCCGCCGGCCAGCGCCTCCACCAGCGCCGCGTCGTCCACCACCGGGCCGCGCGCCGTGTTCACCAGCAGCGCGCCCGGCTTCATGAGCGCCAGCCGCTCCCGCGAGAGCAGGCCGGTGGTGGCCGGGGTGAGCGGGCAGTGGAGCGAGACCACGTCCGACTCCGCCAGCAGCTGCTCCAGCGGCACCCGGCGCGCGCCCGGGTGGTCCACCAGGCGGGGCGCGGCGTAGGTGATGGCCAGGCCGAAGGCGGCGGCGCGCCGGGCCACCGCCTGCCCGATGCGGCCGAAGCCCACCAGCCCCAGCACCTTGCCGTCCAGGCCGGTGCCGAGCAGCCAGGAGGGGTCCAGCGAGGTCCAGCCGCCGCGGCGGATGATCCGGTCGCCCTCGGCGACGCGCCGGGCCACGGCCAGCAGGAGCGCCAGGGCGTGCTCGGCGGTGGCCTCGGTGACCACCCCCGGCGTGTTGGTGATCAGCACCCCGCGGCGGCGGCAGGCCTCCAGGTCGAGGTGGTTGGTGCCCACGCCGTAGGACGCCAGGTGGCGCAGCCGCGGCAGCCCGGCCAGCAGCGCCTCGTCGACCCGGTCGAGGTAGGTCACCACCAGCACCTCGGCGTCGGCCGCCTCGGCCAGCACCCGCGGGCGCGGCGGCGGCAGGGGCTCCCCGCCCCGCACCTCGAAGCGCTCCCCCAGCCGGCCGACCTGGCCGCCCGGCAGGGCCCTGAGCAGGTAGAGCACCGGCCTCACGGCTGCTCCTCGTCGTCGCCCGGTCGCGCCGGACCGGCCGCGCCGTCGCCGGCCCGATCGCCGGCGATGCGGTAGTCGCCCTCGATCCACTTGCCCAGGTCCAGCAGGCGGCAGCGGGGGGAGCAGAACGGGAAGGCCGCGTTGGCGGCGCGCGGCGCCACCGGCTTGCGGCAGATGGGACAGGGGTGGGCCAGGGCCTACCTCGGGGGGCAGCTGGCCGGCAGGAGCGGCGCCAGCGCCGCCTCCAGCCGGGCGCGGGTCAGGGCGCCGTCGAAGACCTGCCGCACCCGCCCCTCGGCGTCGACGAGGTAGGTGCGCGGGTAGCCGGCCACCTTCCAGGCGGCGGCCACCTCGGCCCCGGGATCCGGCAGCACCGGGTACGGCAGCCGGGCCGCCGCCGCGGCCACCTCGTCGCTGGCCGACTCCTCCACCACCCCCAGCAGCTCGAAGCAGCGGTCCTGGGTGGCCAGCCAGGTGGCCGCCAGCTCGGGCAGCTCCTGCCGGCACGGGGCGCACCAGGTGGCCCAGAAGTTGACCGCCACCACCCGGCCGCGCAGGCCGGCCAGGTCCACCAGGCGGCCGTCCAGCGCGGTGAGGGCCAGCGGCGGGGCCTGGCTGCCCTCGCGGAGGGGCGGCGCGGCGCCGCGCACCAGCACCTGGCCCGCCACCACGGCGAGCAGCACCAGCAGGCCGAGCTTGGTCCAGGACCGCACGCGCGCCTACTTGCCGCTCATGGAGGTGATGGCCGAGCCGGCGCCCACCCCGAGCAGCGTCTTGAGGTCCTCGTCGGTGAAGTAGAGCCCGCCGCCGAAGAACACGTCGTTGCCCAGGGTGAACTTGGGTCCGCCCGGGTAGCGCCCCTGCCGCCACACGTTGAGGAAGTCGTCGGCGCCGGCCGTCAGGTAGAAGTGCTGCAGGAACTGGTAGTCGATCCAGACCTTGGCGCGCGGGAAGACGTTCTGGTACGGGCGGGAGAACTGGTAGACCGACACCGAGAGCTGCAGGGCGTCGTCGAAGAGGTGCAGGTCCGAGCCCACGCCGCCCGAGCTCTCGATGACGCCGCCGCGGAAGGTCACCAGGCCGTAGCGCTTGGCCATCTGCACCGAGAAGGTGAGCTTCTCCTCGTGCAGCGTCTTGGTGGAGACCACGGTGCGGTCGGTGCCGGTGGTGGGGTCCCGGGTGGTGATGGTCTCGGTGGTGACGGTGTCCACGCCGCGCGGGTCGGAGACGATCTCGACCTGGTAGTACTTGTCCGGCCGCGGCAGCAGGCGGGCCCCGAAGTAGGCCTTGGCCCCGGTCTGGTTGAGCAGCCACTCCGAGCGGAAGTGCACCTCCACCTGCAGCTTGTCGAGCTTCTCCACGTAGTTGGAGGCCACGTCCACCACGTTGGCCAGGTCGCGCCCCATCTTCTCGTCCACGATGAGGCGGCTGCCGACGCTCTTGCCCTCCTGGAGCTTCACCAGGAGCTCGTCCAGCTTGGCCAGGTTGACGTTGAGCTTCTCCACCGCCTGCTTGACGCCGCGGGCCCGCGCCGCGGCCGCCTGCTCGGCCTGGCTTCCGACGGCCGGCGCGCCACCGGCCCCGGCGCCGCCGTCCATCACGCCCTGCACGGTGGCCGCCACCTCGCGCAGCTGCACGGTGAAGTCCTCCACGTTGCGGACGATCTGCTTGACCCGCTCCCGCTCGCTCTGGGTCACGTCGCGCAGGTCGCTGGAGATCACCTCCACGTTGGCCAGGATGGCGGAGAGCCGGCCCTCGTTGGCGGCCACGGTGGCGTCGAGCCGGCGGGTCAGCTGGGCCAGGTTCTCGATGATCTCGCGCATCGAGCCGCGGTCGCCGCCGACCGTCTTGGCCAGGTCGCCGGTGACCACCTGCACGTCGTCGGCGATCTTGGCCATCGCGTCGACCAGCTTCTGGACGCTGGTGGCCTCGCGCACGCAGGTCACCTCGCGCCGCTCCTCGGGCAGGCCCGAGAGCCCCGGGCCCGTCCCGGTGCCGGGCGCCAGCTCCAGCAGGGCGTCGGGCAGCAGGGCCGAGGGGAAGGACTTGGTGAGGCAGGCGCCGGGGCGCAGCTCGACCTCCTTCTTGATGCGCAGGTCGAGGCGGGCCCGCGACCCCTCCAGCGAGATCCGCGACACCTCGCCCACCTGGATGCCGGCGATCTGGACCCGGCTCTTCCAGGTCAGGCCGGTGGCGTCCGAGAAGTAGGCGTACACCTGGTAGCTCTCGTCCTCCGAGTAGCCGCCCTTCTTGAAGAAGGTGAAGGCGCCCAGGAAGGCGGCGCCGGTGACGGCCACCAGGGCGCCCACCGAGAGGGCCTTGTTGAAGTGGAGCTTGCTCACGGGTGGGGGCTCACTGCTTGTCGAACCAGGTGGAGAGGAACTTCTGCACGTAGGGATCCGGGCTGGCCTTGACCTCGGCCGGGGTGCCCTCGGCCGCCAGGTGGCCATCGTAGAGCACGGCCAGCCGGTCGGCCACCCGGAAGGCCGAGGCGATGTCGTGGCTGATGACCATGGAGGTGACCCCCAGCTTCTGCTTGGCCGCCACGATCATGCCGTCGACCGAGTCGGTGGTGATGGGATCGAGGCCGGTGGTGGGCTCGTCGTAGAGCACCACCTGCGGGTCGGAGACCAGCGCCCGCGCCAGCGCCACCCGCTTGCGCATGCCGCCGGAGAGCTCGGAGGGGAAGCGCCCCAGCACCTCCTCGCCCAGGTCCACCACCTGGAGCTTCTCCAGGCAGCGCCGCCGCACCTCGGCCGCGCCCATGCGCCGGTTCTTCTCGGTGAGGGGGAAGGCCACGTTCTCGAAGACCGTCATCGAGTCGAAGAGGGCCGCCCCCTGGAAGACCATGCCGAAGACCCGGCGCGCCTCGGTGAGGGCCTTGCCGGAGAGGGCCGAGATCTCCACCCCGTTGACCCGCACGCTGCCGCGATCCGGCCGCAGCAGCCCGATGACGTGCTTCATGAGCACCGTCTTGCCCGAGCCCGAGCCGCCCAGCACCACGTAGGTCTGGCCCTTGGGGATGGAGAGCGTGATCCCCTTGAGGACCTCGTTCGGGCCGAACGACTTCCACAGGTCGTCCACCTGGATCACGGCGTCAGGTCCCCACCGCGAGGAGGGTCAGGGCGTAGTCGACCACCAGGATGCCGATGGAGCTGGTCACCACCGCCCGGGTGGTGCCCTCCCCCACCCCGCGCGACCCCCCGCTGGCCGCGTAGCCGCGCCAGGTGGTGACGATGGAGACCACCAGCCCGAAGAGGACGGCCTTCCACAGCCCGTGCAGGATGTCGTCCGGCACCAGGAAGCCGCGGGTGTGCTCGATGAACGGCCCCACCGGGATGCCGCTCACGTAGATGCCCATGACGTAGGCGCCGCCGAAGCCCAGCACGTTGAAGAGCATGGTGAGGGCCGGGAACATCACCAGCGAGGCCAGCACCCGCGGCACCACCAGGTACTGGATGGGGTTGACCGCCATGGAGTCCATGGCGTCGATCTGCTCGGTGACCCGCATGGTGCCGAGCTCGGTGGCGATGGCGCTGCCGGCGCGCCCCGTCACCATCAGGGCGGTGAGCACCGGCGCCAGCTCGCGGGCCAGGGACAGGGCCACCGACCCGCCCACGTAGCCCTCGGCGGCGAACTGCTTCATGGCGTAGCCGAACTGGAGGGCCAGCACCATGCCGCTGAAGGTGCCGGTCACGCCCACGATGAAGATCGAGCCCACCCCGATGAAGGCCATCTGGCCCAGCACCAGGCCCGGACGGAAGGGCGGGCGGAACGCCCAGGCGACCGCCTCGAAGGCGAAGAAGATCATCTGCCCGAAGTCTTCCAGGGCAGCGGCGAGGCGGCGCATGCGGGGGGCATCATGGCACGGTTCCTGACCGCACGCGCCAGCCCTTTCCTGTATGCTGCGCGGCCCATGACAAAGGTCGGCGGCGAAGTCGATGCGTTCTGCACCAAGTGCGAGCTCTCCCTGGCCCACACGGTCATCGCCATGCTCGGGGCCAAGCCCGTCAAGGTGAAGTGCAACACCTGCCAGGGCGAGCACAAGTACCGGGGCGCGGTCGGGACCGCCACCAGCACCGCCTCGGTGGCCAAGAAGAAGGCGGCCAGGCCGGCCCGCGAGCGGAAGGTGGAGGTCCCCTTCGAGGAGCTGCTGGCGGCGCGCAAGCGGCCGGCGGTGGCCTACTCCCCCAAGCGCACCTTCGCGGTGGACGACGTGGTGGACCACCCGACCTTCGGGCTGGGCTTCGTCACGGCGGTGCGCGAGAGCAAGCTCGAGATCACCTTCCGCGGCGACGTCAAGACGCTCATCCACGCCCGGAGCTGAGGCCGCGGCGGCCGCTCAGCCGCGCAGCCAGGCCAGCGCCACCTCGAGATCGGCCGGCAGCGGCGCCTCGAGCGCCAGCCGGCCTCCGTCCGGATGGGCCAGCACCAGCCGCGCCGCGTGCAGCGGCGTGCGCGCCAGCACCACCGCGCCGCCCTCGCCGAGCACCGGACCCGGCTCCCCGTAGTCGGGATCCAGCAGCAGCGGGTGGCCCAGCGACCTGAGGTGGACCCGGATCTGGTGGGTCCGGCCGGTCTCCGGCGTGGCCTCGACCAGCGCCGCGGCCGGGCGCCCGACCCGCGCCGGGAAGGCCGCCAGGACCCGGAAGCGGGTGGCCGCCTCCTTGGCGCCCGGCTCGTCCGGGCGCGCCGGGCGCATCCGGCCCCGCCGCGCCGGGGCCAGCGCCAGCGCCACCCGCGCGTCCTCGGGCGGCAGGCCGGCCACCAGGGCCAGGTAGGTCTTCTCCGGCTCGCCCCGCTCGAACGCCAGGTTGAGGGCCCGGTGGGCCGCGGCGCTGCGGGCGAAGAGCAGCACGCCGCTGGTGCCGCGGTCGAGCCGGTGCACCACCCAGAGCGGACCGTGGGCGGCCTCGAGGTCGGCGCGCAGGCTCGGCTCGCCGGCGTCGCGGCCGGGGATGACCAGGCGGCCGGCCGGCTTGTCCACCGCCAGCAGCGCGGCGTCGAGGTGCAGCACCGCGGTGGGGGCCAGGGCGGGCGGGCGCGGGGGCGGCGCCGCCACGGCTACGCCACCGAGCGGGCCGTCACCACCCGCACCGGGCCGAAGGGGGCCAGCTGGGACGCCAGGGAGCGGGCCGGGCCGGCCGCCACCACCAGCGGCCGCTCGCCCAGCGCCCGCTGCTCGGCCAGCGCGCGGCAGGCGGCGGCGTCCACCGCCTCGATGCGCGCGCGGAAGCCGCTCACCTCGTCGGCCGGCAGCCCGTAGAGCTCCATCTCGGCCAGCTTCTCGGCCCAGGCCTCGTGGGTCTCGAAGGAGAGGGCGTGCAGGCCGGCCAGGTAGCCGCGCACCCGCACCAGCTCCTCCTCGGAGGGCCCCTGGCTGCGGAAGCTCGCCAGCACGTCCTGCGCCACCTGCACCAGCTGCCCGGCCGTCTCCACCTTGGTGAAGGAGGAGACGAAGAACAGGCCGCCGGCGCGCCCCGAGGCGAAGCGCGCCCGCGCCCCGTAGGAGAGGCCGCGCTCGACGCGGATGGCCTGCATGAGGCGCGAGGTGAAGCCGCCGCCCAGGATGGAGCCGGTCACCACGCCGGCGGCGTAGGCGGCCGAGCCGCGGGCGTGGCCGGGCCCGATCAGCCGGACCTGCGCCTGGGTCAGCTCGGGCAGGTCCACCACCACCACCGCGGGGCGCGGCGGCGGGGGCGGCGCCAGCTCGACGTCGCCCCCGGGCTCGCCGCGCCACGCCCCGAAGCGGCGGCGCACCAGCGCCAGCGTGGCCTCGGCGTCCACCGGCCCCACCACCACCAGGGTGGTCCGCGAGGGGCGCCAGTGGCGGGCGTGGAAGGCCGCCAGGTCCCCCCGGCGCAGGGTCGCCAGGTGGCGGGCCCGGCCCTCGGACGGGTGACCGTAGGGGTGATCGGCGTAGGCGGCCACCAGCGCAGCCCGGTCGGCCACCACGTCCGGCTCGTCCAGGTCGTGGGCCAGCGCCGCCACCTCGCGGTCGCGCAGCCGCGCCACCTCGCGGGTCGGGAAGGCCGGCGCGCCCACCAGCTCGGCCAGCACCATCAGGACCTTCGGCAGCGCCTCCACCGGCGCCGACAGCCCCACCGAGGCGGCGTCCTCGTCCACGCCGGCGCCCAGCGAGGCCCCCAGCGCCTCCAGCCCCTCGTCGATCTCGGCGCCGCTGCGGGTGCGGGTGCCGCGGCGCGCCGCGGCGGCCGTCAGGTGGGCCAGGCCGAAGCGCCCGGCCGGGTCGAGGGCCGAGCCGGCCCGCACCACGATGCGGACCGCCGCCAGGGGGACGCCCGGGCGCGAGGCCACCACCACCGTCAGGCCGGAGGCCAGCCGCTCCCGGCGCAGCGGCGGCAGCGCGACGCCGCGGCTCATCGGGTGGCCCCGGGGACCAGCGTCACCACCGAGCGGAGCGCCGGGTCGAGGTAGCGGGCCACCACCCGCTTCACGTCCGCCGCGCCGACGGCCTCGTAGTGCTCCAGCGTCCGGCCGGCCTCGCGCCAGTCGCCCAGCAGCGCCTCGGCCTGGCCGAGCGCCTGGGCCAGCCCGTGGTGGGTGCCGAGATCGTGCAGCACCGCGCTGCGCAGCAGGGCCCGGGCCCGCGCCAGCTCGCGCGCCGTCGGGCCGCGGGCTCCCAGGCGGGCCACCTCGTCGAAGAGGGCCCGCTCCACCCCCGCCACCTTGGCCCCGGGGGCCAGCTCGCAGGAGACCAGGAAGACGCCCGGGTCGATGCGCCAGGCGAAGGAGGCCTGGACCGACACCACCAGCGCCTTCTCGTGCACCAGGATGCGCCGCAGCCGCGAGGCCTCGCCCACCGCCAGGCAGACCTGCGCCAGGTCGAGGGCGGCCGCGTCCGGGCTGCGGGCCGCCGGCCCGCGCCAGCCCACCAGCAGCGCCGGAGCCTGGGCCGGGAAGCGGATCTCGGCGCGCCGCTCGCCCCGCTGGTCCGGCTCGCCTGCGGCCACCGGCGGCAGGGGCGGGCCGGCCGGCAGGGCGCCGTAGAAGCGCTCCACCAGCGCCGCGGCGGCGTCCGGGTCCACGTCGCCCACCAGGTAGATGGCGGCGTTGCTGGGGGCGTAGCAGGTGCGGAAGAAGTCCTGGCAGTCCTGCCGGGAGATGCGCTGGATGTCGTCCATCCAGCCGATGACCGGCCAGCGATACGGGTGGGCCTGGAAGACCAGCGACTCCAGCTGCTCCTCCATCAGGCCGAAGACCGAGTCGTCGGTGCGGAGGCGCCGCTCCTCCTTCACCACCTCGCGCTCCTGCTCCAGCGCCGCGTCGTCCAGCCGGAGCGCGCCCATCCGGTCCGACTCGAGGTCCACGACCGTCTCCAGCGCCTCGGCGCCGAAGTCCTCGTAGTACACGGTCAGGTCGTTGGAGGTGAAGGCGTTGGAGTGGCCGCCCTTGCCCTCCAGCACCCGGTCGAACTCCTTGGGACCGTAGCGGGCCGCCCCGTTGAACATCATGTGCTCGAAGAGGTGGCTGATGCCGGTGATGCCGGGCCGCTCGTTGCGCGAGCCGACCTGGAACACCGTGGAGTAGCTCACCGTGGGCGAGCTCGCCTCGGCGAGGATGCGCAGCCTGAGACCATTGGAGAGCGTGGTGGCGCGGACCGCGTCGAGCTCCAGGACGCGGGCGCCGACCGTCACCGGGCGGGTCATGTGGCGGGGACCTTACCCGCGCCCCGGGCAGCGTCAACCCTGGGGCAACCCTGGGTCCGCCCGGACGTCCCCAGACGGGGCGACACGCCGGGCGCCACATTGAGCGCGGCGCTCCGGCCGGCCTATGGCTATCTCAGCGACACGGGCACGGGGCGGGGGAGCCGCCTGGGGCTTCGGTTCTACACACTGTCGGTGGACAGGATCGCGCACCCGCCGTATTCGGGACAACCTTCGCTCGACGAGCGGGGCGAACCAGAGGGAGCCGGATACATGCCTGCCAAGCCCAAGAGCCACAAGGATCCCCGCCGCGAGGAGCTGCGCAAGCTCGGTGAGCGGATCCGCGACCACCGCAAGCACCGCGGCCTGACCCAGGAGAACCTGGCCGAGTCGCTGGAGCTGTCGGTGGCCTACGTGAGCCTCATCGAGCGCGGCGGCCGCAACCCGCCGTACACCACCGTGGTGGCCATCGCCAGGGCGCTCGGCGTGCCGGCCACCCGCCTGGTCGCCGACGAGTAGGCCAGGCCGTCCGCCTCGGCGGACCTGAGCCGGCCCACCCTGCGCCGCCGCCGCCGCTCAGCGGTGGTCGAGCGGGCGGCGGCAGGCCGCGCAGCGCCCCAGCCGCCGCCGCAGCGGCAGGCCACAGCCCGGGCACCGCTCCACTTCCCTGACGCGCTCCACGGCCGCGGCGCGGCCGTCGCCGGGCGGCGCCTTGCCCTGCTCCAGCCTGGCCACCCGCGCCTCGAGCGCGGCCAGCCGGCGCGTCAGCGCGGCGGGAGCGGGGGCAGGCGTGGGGGCGGCTGGGCGACGGGGCATCGGCTCGCCGAGCCTAGACCCCGGCCGCCGGGACGCAACTTTCCGCGCGCGTTGAGGGCGCCCGGGGCGCGTGGTATCCCGGCCCTCCATGCCACGCGCGCACCAGCGGAGCGATGAGGCGGCCGACCAGGTGGTGGAGGCCGCCCTGGGCCCGGCCCTGGCGGCCGAGGTCGAGGCCCTGCTGGCGGCGCCGGTGGCCGGCCGGCGCGACGTCCCGCCGGAGCGGCAGGTCTTCGTCAACCGGAACCTGCGCATGGACAAGATCGAGGCCGTCGGCTTCGACATGGACTACACGCTGGCCATCTACCAGCTGCGCGAGCTGGAGGACCTGGCCTTCCGCATGACGGTGGCGCGGCTGGTGGCCCACCACGGCTACCCGGCGGCGCTGTCGGCCGCCCGCTACGACCCGGCCTTCGTCATCCGCGGCCTGGTGGTGGACAAGCAGCACGGCAACCTCTTCAAGATGGACCGCCACAACCACGTGGGGCGCGGCACCCACGGCCGCCGGCCCATCCCCGACGCGGCGCTGCAGCGGCTGTACCGGGAGGAGAAGATCCACCTCTCCTCGCCGCGCTTCGCCTGGATCGACACCCTCTTCGCCCTGCCCGAGGCCTGCCTGTTCGCCGAGGCCATCGAGCTCTTGGAGGCGGGCGGCGGGGCGGTCGACTACGTCCGGCTCTACGACGACATCCGCGAGGCCATCGACACCGTCCACCGCGACGGCAGCCTCAAGGTGGTGGTGCGGGCCGACCTGGCGCGCTACCTGGTCAAGGACCCCGAGCTGGGTGGGGCGCTCCACCGGCTCCGCTCCGGCGGCAAGAAGCTCTTCCTGCTCACCAACTCGCTAACCGACTACACCGACGCGGTGATGCGCCACGTGCTGGACGGGCTGCTGCCCGAGTACCCGAGCTGGCGGAACTACTTCGACGCGGTGGTGACCGGCGCCCAGAAGCCGGGCTTCTTCTCGGAGCACCGCCCGCTGCTGCTGCTGGGCCCGGACGGGCTGCCGGCCGGCGAGGCCAGCGCGCTGGAGCGCGGCCGCACCTACCAGGGCGGCGACCTGTGGCGGCTCGAGGAGCTGCTGGGCATCGGCGGCGACCGCATCCTCTACGTCGGCGATCACATCTACGGCGACATCCTGCGCTCGCGGAAGAGCTCGCTGTGGCGCACCTGCCTGGTGGTGGAGGAGCTGGAGCGGGAGCTGCTGTGGCTGACCGGCCACCGCGAGGCGCTGGCCGAGCTGGCCGCGCTGGAGGCCCTGCGGGTGCGGCTGGAGGACGCCATCGCCTCCCACCGCACCGCCCTCAACCTGGCCGAGCGCCGGCTGGACCGCGAGCCGGCCGGCGACGGCCGCGCCTGGGCGGAGGGCGAGCGGCGGCGCCTCAAGGCCGAGCTCGACACCCTGCGGCGGGCCCTCAAGGTGGCGCAGGCGCGGCTCGAGGAGGTGGCGCAGGCGCTGGAGGCCGGCGTCAACCCGCAGTGGGGGCTCACCTTCAAGGAGGGGAACGAGAACTCCCGCCTGGGCGAGCAGGTGGAGAACTACGCCTGCCTCTACACCAGCCGGGTCTCCAACCTGGCCTACTACTCGCCGGTGGAGCGCTACCGCTCGCCGCGGGCGGCCATGCCGCACGAGCGGGCCACCGTGGTGCTCTCCTCCTGGGGCGAGGAGCACGCCCCGGCCGCGGCCGCGGCGCGACCGTCCAAGGCCAGCAAGGCCAGCCGCTAGGGCCGGTGGGCGGGGCCGGCGCCGCCGTCGGCCTCGCAACTCCCGCTTCCCGTGCGGGCCCGCCGCGGCGACAATGCCGCATGGCCCGCCCCACCTCGCCCACCGCCACCGTCCCGTTCTCCGCCGCGCTGGCGCAGGCCCCGCGCCTGGTGGTCCAGCAGAAGCGCACCATGCTGGAGAACTTCACCGGCCTGGAGGCCCGCGGGCGCTTCGCCGTCTACACCGCCGACGGCGCCTTCACCGCCGGCTTCGCCGAGCACGCCGACGGCGTGGGCGCCTTCATGGGCCGCTTCTTCCTCAAGGCCCGCCGCCCGTTCGTCATGGGGCTCTACCCCGCCGAGCACCCCGACCGGCCGCTGCTGCTGCTCGACCGCCCCTGGACCTGGTGGCTCTCCGAGCTGACGCTGTCCGAGGCCGCCGGGGGCCGGGTGCTGGGCCGGGTGCGGCAGCGCTGGGGCTGGTTCCACAAGCGGATGGACCTGGAGGGGCCCGACGGGCGGGTGCTGGCGCGCTTCATCGGCCCCATCCTGCGCCCCTGGACGCTGCTCCTCCGGGTGGGGCCGGAGAGCAACCCGCGCGAGGTGGGGCGGGTCGAGAAGAAGTGGTCCGGCGCCTTCACCGAGATCTTCACCGACGCCGACAACTTCCTCGTCACCCTGCCGCCCGACGACACCACCCTGCGGGCCCTGGTGCTGGCCGCCGCGGTGCTCATCGACTTCATCTGGTTCGAGCACCACGACTGACCGGGCGCGCCGCGGGTGACCAGCCCGGCCCTGGGCGCGCTTGACGCCCCGCCGGTGCTCCCGTACACCCGGTGACGGCAGGGCGTCCCAGGCTGGTGCCGGGCCCGGTCTTCAAAACCGGTGGATGGTGCTGAGAGGCGCTGTTGGGGGGTTCGATTCCCCTGCCCTGCCGCCAAGGTCGCCGTTCGCGGCGCAGCCCCGCCGGCGCACCTGAACGCCCCCTCCGTGTTGTTCGGGCGCCCGAACAACACAGAAGGGTGCCACGGGGTCCGAGGTCCGCGCGGTGGGCCTGCCGTACCCAACGCCCGGCGCGGCTCCCTCGGCGTCGCTCCCTGGAACTCCCCGCCTTGACCGACTCCATCGTTCAGATTATTCTGAACACACGATGGAGCCCACCTCGAACGACACCGTCCAGCAGTTCGTCGAAGCCTGGGGCGCGATGGGGGCGCTCTGGGGCATCAACCGCTCCGTGGCCCGGGTCCACGCCCTCCTGATGGCCACCGCGGGTCACCTCAGCCTGGAGGAGATCTCCGAGCGGCTCCAGATGTCCAAGGGCAACGCCTCCATGTCGCTGCGCGAGCTGCGCACCTTCGGCGTGGTGCGGCAGGTCGAGGTCCCCGGCGACCGGCGTGACTTCTACGTCACCGAGCCCGACGTCTGGACGATGTTCTTCCGCATCATGAAGGAGCGGAAGCGCCGCGAGTTCGACCCGGCCCTGGACGCCATCCACCAGCTCCTGGAGCAGCCGAGCGCCAAGGGCGAGGTGCTGGGCCGGCTCAAGCAGATGGCCGACCTCCTCACCACGGTCGAGTCCCTGGCGAACCGCTTCCTGAAGGACCCGGCCTCGTCCAAGGCGGCCTTGTCGTTCATGGCGGACCTGCCCTTCAGCACCAAGCGTCGGAAGAAGTAGGTGCTGGCGGTGCCAGGCGAAGGGGCGCGTGGGCGCTGATCGTTCTGAAGTTTCTGAACTATGACAACAGGAGGACACCATGCGTCGCGAGGTCCATGCGGTGACGGGAGCGTTCGGGTACAGCGGCCTGCACCTCTCGAGGCTCCTCCTGGAGCGAGGCGAGGCGGTGTGTTCGCTCACCGGCCATCCTGATCGACCCGACCCGTTCGGTGGCCGCGTCGAGGTGCGACGGTTCCAGTTCGAGGACCCGGCGCGCATGCGAGCGGCGCTGGCCGACGTGAAGGTCCTCTACAACACCTACTGGGTTCGCTTCGCCCACGGGACGACCACCCACGCCCGCGCCGTGGGGCACAGCCGCTCCCTCTTCCAGGCGGCCGCCGAGGCCGGCGTCGAGCGGGTGGTCCACGTCTCCATCACCAACCCGTCGCTCGACTCTCCCCTGCCCTACTTCAAGGGCAAGGCCGAGGTGGAGCAGGCCCTCGCGGCGACCGGCCTGTCCCACGCCATCCTGCGCCCCGCGGTCTTCTTCGGCGGCCGCGACGTCCTCATCAACAACATCGCCTGGCTGCTGCGCCGCCTGCCGGTCTTCGGGATCGCGCCCGGGCGCTACGGCCTCCAGCCGATCCACGTCGAGGACATGGCGCGCCTCTCGGCGGAGCAGGGGGCGAGCAGGACCAACGTCACCCTGGACGCCGTCGGGCCGGAGGCGCTCGGCTTCGACGAGTTGGTTCACCTCGTCCGCCGGGCCGTCGGGTCGAGGGCCCTGGTGACCACCGTGCCGCCCTGGTTCCTGCTCCTGGCCTCCCGCCTCCTCCAGGCCGTGGTGGGCGACGTCGTCCTGACCTCCGACGAGGTGGTGGGCCTCACCTCGAACCTGCTGGTGTCGAGCGGCCCGGCCACCGGCACGACGCGGTTCTCCGACTGGCTCGGCCAGAACGCCGCCGGGCTCGGGGTGGCGTGGGCCTCGGAGCTGGACCGCCACTTCAAGCCGTCCCAGGCCGCCGAAGCCTGACGCTGCAAGGGAGGTTCCGGCCCATGACACGCACCACGAGGGTCTTCATCGAGCTCTTCGCGCCCCCGCTCCTCGGGTCGTCGCCGTTCCTCTTCATGGCGATCATCACGGGCTCCGTTGTCCTGATCCCGGTGGTCCTGCTGGTGGCCTACGTCGCGGCCATCTTGCCGAGCATGATCTTCACCGGGCTGATGGAGCTCGCCTTCTGGAGGGGGCTCGACCCCCGAAGCCCGTGGGCGAGCTACCTGGCCGCCTTCCTCGGCCTCTCAGCCGGGGTTGCCATGGGCCTCGTGGCCGGCGGGCCGTCGGCGGCGGAGCACGCGAGTGTGCTGGGCCTGATCGGGATGCTCGTCGGCGCGGCCACGGGGCTCATCGTCTGGTGGAAGTCCGCCCAGCCGGCTGTCGAGGCCAGTCCTCCCCCTTCGCCCTCGACGCCGTGAGGAGCCTCCGCAGCGTGAGCTGCCTCAGCTTCACCGGGTCCTTCTCAACCTCCACCGCCTCCAGCACCTCCGGCGGCAGCCGCCGCAGGAGCGTCAGGTACTGGCACACGCTGGCCCTGGTGACGCCGTAGGCCCTGGCCACCCCGGCAGCCGTCCCGCGCTGCTCCAGGGCCGCCTGGAGGCTCCTGGGCGCTCAGGACTCCCGTTCCAGCGCCACTTGCAGGGCCCGGAGGAGCTCAACGGCTCCCTGGCGGTCCCCACCAGCCATCGCCGTGGTCAACTGACCCAGGAGACGCAGGGCATCAGCGGGGATCGCCTGGGGCGGTGATGCCGTCATCGAAGGGGATCGACCGGGAAGAGCCGCCACGACCGGGCTTCCCCCGCCATCCGGCTGCTCTTTCGATTCCCCTGCCCTGCCGCCAAGGTCGCCGTTCGCGGCGCGGTTCCGCCGGCGCACCTGAACGACCCCTCCGTGTTGTTCGGGCGCCCGAACAACACAGAAGGGTGCCTCGGGGTCCGAGGTCCGCGCGGTGGGCGCGTGGAACCCGACGTCTGGCACGGTTCCCGTGGAGGAGCGACGGCTGGCGACCAAGACCAGGGGTGCTACCTTCCCATATATGGAAGCCTTCTTGCGCCGCGCCGGGGAGGTACTGGACCAGCTCGGCGGCATCAGCATCGAGTCGCTCACGCGACGCGGGGACGAATTGGACCTCGTGGTTCGAGTCGTGGAAGCCGATGCCCGGTCGCAAACATGGAGCCTCTCTCTCGGCTCAGTGAGGGAGCACCGCATCGAACTCGGATGGTGCGATGAGCTGGCTCTTGGCGACGACCACCCGCTGCTGTGGACGCACGTCGATGCGCAGGCCAGCCTGTACTTTTCGAAGCCAGCTCCCAACCCCACGGCCGCGGCCGGCAGGATCTGGGACCGGCATCAGCGGGAGACCGGTGGCTGGGTGCCTTCCCATCGCTTCCTGAACTCGGAGGTTCCTCTCGTCGCGCTCCTCGGTTGGGGGGCCGGCCTCCTCGCCACCGGACCCCTCCGCCTCCTCAGCGCCTACGGGGAAGAGTTGGATGCGCTGGGTATCTCCTGGAGCCTGGCTGGGCAGCGGCCGCCGATGTACTGGAAGCCGGCCTCCGAAGCGTTCATGGCAGGCGGAGCGTGGCTCATCGAGGATCAGCGGCTCCTGCTTCTCACGCTAGGCCAGTCCTACCTGGTAGCGGCCAGGTTCAGCGCCACCGAGCGATGAACGAATCGGACAGTGCGACCAGTATCTGGATACCCGCCTCCTCGGTAGTGGCGGCCAGGGCGGCCTGCTCGACCCCGCCACCCGGCCTCTCCAGGTAGAGGCGAACCACGCCCGACGCGGGTCCTCCCGGCCGGTGTCGTCCCCGCCGACGGGGCGCCGGCTCCGCGCCACACCGCTCCCACCCGCCGCTTTCGCGACCCCGGGCCCGCGCCGACCGGGCGCCTGCCTCGGTGGCGGTGCGCCCCGCTCAGCGGAGCGGCGCGAAGATGAAGGGGTACTCCACCGCGACGCCCTCCTTCGGCCGGAACGGCGTCCGCCAGGCTGCGACCTGCGACCGGACGCAGTCCGCCACGCTGGCCCCCGCGAGCTGGTCCTCGACGATTTCGACCTCCTCCAGCCGCCCGTCCGGCCGGATGGTGAAGCGCAGCACCACCCTCCCGGCCATGGCGGGGGCCTTCCTCAGCTCCGCCTCGTAGCAGGACCGGACCGGGCCCAGCCTGCTCCGGGCCCACCCTGCAGTGACTCCACCTCTGGCGCACCGCCTTCACCCCTCGTGCTACCCTTGGAGCCGATGACGCCGCTCGCACCCGCGGAGAAGCCGTCGTTCGTTCGAGCCACCGGGCAGGGCTGGAAGCTGACGCTGGCCTGGGTGCTCTTCGCCGCCACGGCGGTCGCCGTCCTGCTGGATTGGCTGGCCCCCCGGGACGTCGCGCTCACGGCGAGCCTGGTGTCGGCCATCGTCGGGACCCTCAGCTGCGTGGCGTTCTGGTCCATTCGCTGCCCGAGCTGCCGCCGCTCGGTCGGCTTCTGGACGTTCAAGCAGCCACTTCGGACCTCTGGACCGGAGGCGCTGGCGTCGCTGCGGTCCTGCCCGTACTGCCAACACCACGGCCATGAGGGTGGCGCCCCGGTCACCCCCGTGCCGGCCAGCGCCCCGACAGGACTCGGCAGCCCAGCCCTCCCCGCCAGCCGGTGGGTGGTGCTGCTCCTCCTGCTCGGCTGCATCGGGTGCGACCAGGCCACCAAGCGGCTGGCGCTGGCGCTGCTCCCCGAGGGGAGGCGGATCACCCTCCTCGGCGACGTGATCCGCCTGGAGCACGCCCGGAACGCGGGCGGGTTCCTCGGCGCCGGGGCCGGGCTCGGCGAGGGGACCCGGGGCGCCATCTTCCTCTGGGGGGTTGCGCTGGTGACGCTGGTTGCCGCGGGCGCGGCCTTCTCGAGGCGACTCCCGGCCCGCCAGGCGCTGGGGTGGGCGCTGGTCGCCGGTGGGGGGATCGGGAACCTGATCGACCGGGCCATGACGGGCGGGTGGGTGGTCGACTTCATGAACGTGGGGATCGGCCCGGTGCGCACGGGGATCTTCAACGTCGCCGACGTCGCCATCATGGCGGGCATCGGCCTGCTCCTGGTGCCGGGGACCCGCACGCACCAGCCCGCGCCCGCGCCTCCAGGACCTCCGGCCCCCGGGCCCTGAACGGCCGGATCTCGCCGGGCCCCCGCGCGCCTCCCGTCGACAGGTGGCGCGCCCCCGGGCAGGTCCTCCTGCCGAGTCCGCCATCCTCCAGGTCATGAGGGCGGAGGCGCCCGGCCCTGCCTCCGCTCAGAAGTGGTACAGGGCCGCCACGCTGCCGGTGAAGACGCTCCAGGGCTCGCTGCCGCGCTGGGTGCTGAGCCCCCACTGGCGCGTCGAGCGCTCGATGGGGCCCACCTTCGACCTGACGCTGTCGTAGGTGATGGCCGCGCCCATGCTGGCCTCGATGGCCAGCTGCGGGAGCCCCACGAAGCCGAAGTAGACCTCGAACCCGGCCCGGGCGCCGACCCGCAGCGACCAGCCGCTGTACTCGGTCGCGTCGCCGCCTGCGCTGGCCGCGGGGAGGACCTGCCCGGCGTAGATCAGGTCGATCTCCGGCACCACCTCGAAGGTGGCGTGCTTGTGGTGGGTCAGGGCCAGCGGCAGCCCGGCGTGCAGGCCGAACCCGGTGGCCGACGGGCCGTCGCGGGTCGTGAGGGTGCCGGTCTGCGGCTGGGTGATCGAGCTGCGGTTGAAGACCAGCCCGACGCCCAGGTCGTAGCCCCAGTTGCGGAAGCCCCAGCGCGGCTCCCTGAGCCAGTGGCGCAGCCCCAGGGTGTAGACGGTCAGCGGCAGCGCCGCGGCGCCCCCGGTGTTGGGGAACTCGAAGGGCTTGGTGTTGAACACCACCAGCGCCCAGGTGCCCATGGCCCGCTCACCGTCGCCCTCCTCGGCGGCCTGCGCCGCCGGGCTGGCCCTCGGCGCCGGCGCGGGCGGCGCGGCGCCGCCCCGCTGCTGGGCCGCGGCCGGGGCGGCGGCGGCCAGCGTCAGCGCGGCGGCGAGGAGACGGGCTCGGGGCGACGGGCACATGGTGGACCTCTCTCGATGGTGTGCACCGATTGTGGTGGCTGGCGCGTCCGGCCACAACGCTGCGAAGGGGGCGCCGCACATCGGCGCCGCTGCACCTACAGTGGATCTGGATGTGCGCGGGCGGACACAGACCCAACGTGGACAGGCCCCGCCGGGTAGCCGGCGGCCCGCCCCGTCGATACCTTCTTCGGACCGTGCCACCACACCTCCGCAGCGGACCGGGGCCTGCCAGGCGCCCTGCCCGGCTCGCGCCGCTGGCGCTGGCTGCCGGGCTGGCGCTGGCCACCGGCCTGGCCGCCTGCGGCGCGGCCGAGCCGCCGGCGCCCCCCACCACCTGCCCGCTCCCGGCGGCCGTGGCCGCCCCCACCTTCACCGGCCACGTCCTGCCCGCCCTGCGGTCCAGCTGCGGGGCCGGCAACGACGCCCTCTCCTGCCACGGCGACCCGTCGCCGGCCGGCCACGTCTCCTTCGCGGTGCGGCTCTCGGCCCACCAGGTCTGGAGCCAGCTGGTGGGCGTCGAGCCCGCCAACGCGCCCACCGGCGCCGGCTGGAAGCGGGTGGCGGCCTTCGACCCGGCCCACTCCTGGCTCCTGGAGAAGGTCACCCAGGACGACCCGGGCGGCGCGGGGCAGGCCGCCGGCAACCGCATGCCCTACGGCCTGCCCAACCTCTGCGCCCCCACGGTGCAGACCTTCCGCGCCTGGATCTCCCAGGGCGCCCTCGAAGACTGACTCGCCCGACGACGCGGAGGCGCGCGATGGCCAACCTCGATCCCATCACCAGCTGGACCCCGGCCGACGCCGCCCACCTGGGCCGCCGGGCCGGCTTCGGCCTCTCGCCCGAGGCCGCGGCGGCGCTGGCCGCCTCCCCGCCTGGCGCCGCCATCGACGCCTGGATCGACGGCCTCGGCGCCGACCACGGCGCCTTCACCGCCGCGCTGGCGCACGCCGACCCGGTGGACGAGCCGGCGCGCGGCTCCGCGCCCAACCAGGCGCCCGCCGTGCCCGGCCCCCACCCCTACCTGGTGGAGGGGGCCCAGGCCTGGCGCAACGACCTCTCGCGCGCCCAGGCCTACCTGGCCTTCCGCATGCAGCACGGCCCCTACCCGTTCCAGGAGCGGCTGGCGCTCTTCTGGCACAACCTGTTCGCCACCGGCTGGCAGAAGGTGGACAGCGTCGCCCTCATGCTGCAGCAGCAGCAGACGCTGCGGGAGCTCGGCCTGGCGCCCTTCGCCGACCTGCACGCGGCCATGTCGAGGGACCCGGCCATGGCCATCTGGCTCGACTCGGTGCTCAACCGGGCCGACGGCGCCAACGTGCCCAACGAGAACTACGCCCGCGAGGCCATGGAGCTCTACTCGCTGGGCGCCGACAACGGCTACAACCAGCAGGACATCACCGAGCTGGCCCGGGCGCTGTCCGGCTGGAGCTTCACGGTGGCCGCCGGCGACCGGATCCCCGACCCCACCTCGCCCGGGCGCTGGGTGGCGGGGCGCGGCACCTTCCGCGTCTACGACGGCGGCGCCAACCCGGAGGGCGAGTACCTGTGGAACGCCCTGGGGGCCGAGGCGCCGCCCGCCCGCCTGCCGGACCGCCACGGCGGCGGCCCGGTCACCTTCCTCGGGCAGGTCTTCGCCGACATCGACGCGGCGTCCGGCCCCGGCCTGGCCAAGGGCGAGGACGTGCTCCGCTCCATCGTGGTGTCGCGGGCCGCCCAGGCCTCGCAGTTCCTGGCCCGCCGGCTGGTGCTGCACTTCGTCAGCGGGGCCGCCAGCCAGGCCGACCTCGACCAGGTGGCCGAGCTGGTCCGGACCACCCCCGGCTTCGACCTGCGCCAGGTCCTGAAGGTGCTGCTCAAGAGCCAGTGGTTCTTCGAGCCGGCCAACCGCTTCGCCCTGGTGGAGGGGCCGGTCTCCTGGACGGTGCGGGCGGCTCGAGCCCTGGGCCTCGACCTGGCCGCCGCCGACGCCGCCGGGGCGGCCCAGAACCGCTTCGCCGCTTGGGCCCAGGTCGTGGAGACCTTCGACCTGGCCGGGATGCGGCTGCTCGACCCGGCCGGCCCGAACGGCTGGCACGAGGATCGCGCCTGGCTCAACTCCAACACCGTGCGCTACCGCACCAAGCTGGCGGCGGCGCTGGCGCTGGGCGAGACCTTCACGCAGGGCGGCGCGGCGCGGGCCCTCTTCCCCTCCGAGGTGGCGCGCTGGTTCCCCACCGCCCCGGCCAGCCCGCAGGAGGTGCTCGACCGCCTGGTGGCGCTGCTCCAGCCGGCCCCCATCCCGGCGGCGGTGCAGGCCGGCTGGCTGGGCAGCCTCTGGCCCGCGGCCTTCACCTGGGACGCCGCCTCCCAGGACCAGGCGCGCCAGCTGGCCTTCCTGATCCTCTGCGCCCCCTCCAGCCAGCTCTCCTAGGAGCCGCCATGCGCCTGACCCGCCGCCGTTTCCTCCAGGGGCTGACCGCGGCCGGCGCGGCCGCCTGGGGCCTGCCCGGCTGTGCCCCCGCCACCCGCGCCCTCGAGCCCGCCTCGCCCCGTCCCACCAGGCCCATCCTGGTGGTGATCAACATCGACGGCGGCAACGACTGGCTCAACATGCTGCCGCCCACCGCCGGGCAGAACCGCTCGGTCTACGAGCAGCGGCGCCCCACCCTGCGGGTGCTGCCGGCTGGCCTGGTGGAGATCGGCGCCGGCGCGGGGCTCAACACCGACTTCTCCGGCATGAGCCTGCTCTCCGACCGCGGGCGGGTGGCCTGGATCCCGGGCATCGGCATGAACAACCCCAACCTCTCCCACTTCGTCTCCACCGATCTGTGGGGCCAGGGCTCGGCGCAGCCGGGCGGGACCGGCTGGCTGGGGCGCTACGCCGACGCCGCCTTCGCCCCGGCCGGCGACGTGCTGCGGGGCATCACCGTGACCAACGACCTGCCGGTGATGCTGCGCGGCCAGGGGCGCAGCTTCGTCTCCATCACCAGCCCGAGCGGCTTCGTCTTCCCCTCCTCGCTGCGCGGCGGCCTGCTCGGCGCCCCCTGGGACGCCGGCCTGCTGGAGGCCGGCTACGACGCCGCGGTGAGCGACCCGGGCGCCGGGGGCCCGCCCGGCCTGGCCTACGCCGCCCAGGTGGGCAAGGCCTTCCTCTCGGCCACCCAGGGCTTCGGCACCGACGGCACCCTGCCGCCGCGCACCCCGGCCGTGCCCTACCCCGGCGACGCCAGCTACCCGGTGCGGCGGCTCGACGGCGGCGCCCTCTCCGGCGGCCTGGCGCGCCAGCTCAAGCTGGTGGCCCGCATGCTGGCCGGCGGCCTCGACGCGCAGGTCTTCTTCACCCGGGTGGGCGGCTTCGACACCCACGCCAACCAGCAGGTCGAGCACGCCAACCTGATGCGGGCGCTGGGCGGGTCCATCTCGGCCTTCTACGAGGACCTGGCCGACGTGCAGACCGAGAGCGGCAACGCCCAGGACCGGACCATGATCCTGGCCTGGAGCGAGTTCGGGCGGCGGGTGCAGCAGAACCAGAACGGGACCGACCACGGCACCGCCGGGCTGGCCTTCTGCGTGGGGCGCGGCGTCACCGGGGGCTTCTACGGCGCCTACCCGGACCTCGGCGACCTGGACGGCAACGGCAACCTGCGCTTCACGGTGGACTTCCGCAGCCTCTACGCCACGGTGCTGGAGCGCTGGCTCGGCCTGCCGGCCCCCGCCACCGACGCCCTGCTGCTGCAGGGGGCCGCGCTGCCGGCCTACCCGCGGCTCGGGTTCGTCTAGGGCCGTCCCGTGTCGACGCCCGGGCCCGTGGCCGGCCGGCCCGCGGCGGCGACGGCCTCGTCGAGCAGCGCCTGGCTGGTGACCACCCCGACGCCGGCGCGCCGGTAGCGCGCCAGCACCCGGGCCATGCCGTGGCGCGAGCGCACCGCGTCCACCACCACGCTGACCCGGTAGCCGCGATTGAGCGCGCCCAGCGCCGTGTAGTGGACGCAGTAGGCGGCGTCCACGCCCACCAGGAAGACGTGGTCCACCTGCCGGTCCACCAGCAGCCGCTCCAGCCCGGCGCTGGAGAAGGCGTCGGTGCGGTTCTTCTCGAAGTCGTGGTCGTTGATGAGCGCGACGCGCCGGTCGACGATGACCCGCCCGGCGCGGCGGCCGCCGTGCAGCCGGACCACCAGGTCGCTGCCGAAGACCTGCCGGACGTAGGCCACCTCGTCGCCGGCCGCGGCGAAGGCCGCGATGAGGCGGTTGACGGTGCCGAAGTACCCGCCGCCGGGCGCCTGGGTGACCGGCTGGCGGCGCGCCGTCCCGACGTACCCCTCCTGCAGGTCGAGCACCAGCAGCGCCCGGCGCGGCGCGGCGTAGCGCGCGATGCGTCGCCCGCGGGTGGCCGTGAACATGCTGCGCCAGACCCACCCCCCCACCAGGGCGAGCGGGGTGGCCACGGCGGCGATCAGCAGGGCGACGGTCTGGGTGGACATGAGGGAGGGGCCGCACCCCGCGCGCCGCGCGGCTGGCGCGGACCCGCGGAGGGCGGCCCCTGGGTCTCGCCGGGCTGGCGCCCGGCTACTCGATCTTGAAGCCGATGCGGACGGTCACCTGGAACTCGAGCACCTTGCCGTCCTTGATGGCGCCGCGCTGCTCGACCACCTCGAACCAGCTCATGTGGCGGACCGACTTGCCGGCCTCGGCCACCGCGGCCTTGACGGCCTCGGCGAAGCTGGACTTGGACGTTCCGACGACCTCGATCTTCTTGTAGACGGCCATGGTGTGTGGAGGCTCCCTCGGGCCGCGCCCGGACCGCGCGCTCGCTCCCGGCTGGAATGTGGGGTGACCCACAGTCTCTATCGCGTCCAGGCCCCCCGCGGCTCGCCCCTTCCGGGGTGGGCCGGTCGCGGCCGGCCGGTCCCGGCCCGGCTAGCCCGGCGAGGTGCCGGCCAGGTAGGTGTAGCCGCGCATCACCTCGTCGTAGAAGTCGGAGAGGTAGACCCCGTCCTTGGGGCGCAGCGCCCCGTCCTTCATGCGCTGGTCGAGGGCGCTCTTGACCCGCCGGCACAGGTCGGAGGGCTCGTACTGCACCCGCGACAGCACCTGCTGGACGGTGTCCCCGGGGATGTACTCCTCGATGTAGAAGTCCTCCGGGTCCTCGTCGTCGGCGAAGACGTGGATCTCGTTCACCCGGCCGAAGAGGTTGTGCATGTCGGCCAGGATGTCCTGGTAGGCGCCGGTCAGGAACATGCCCAGGTAGTAGGGCTCGCCGGGCCGCAGCGCGTGCAGGGAGAGCGTCTCGTCGACCCCGTCGCCCTCGATGAAGCGGTCGATCTTGCCGTCCGAGTCGCAGGTCACGTCCACGATGGTGCAGTCCTTGGTGGGCGCCTCGGCCATGCGGTGCAGCGGCACGATGGGGAAGAGCTGGTCGAAGGCCCAGTGGTCGGGGGCGCTCTGGAAGAGCGAGAAGTTGGCCAGGTACTGATCGGCGATCTTGTCGCCCAGGTCCTTGGTCTCGCGGGGCAGCCGCTTCTTGCCGCGGTTCAGGTCGGCGATGCCGCGGGCCAGCTTCCAGAAGAGGCTCTCCACCACGGCGCGCTCCTCCAGGCCGAGCGAGCCCAGCTTGAACATCTGCAGGGCCTCCTCCTTCTTGGCGGCGGCGTCGTGGTAGGCCTCGGCGCGGTTGCGCGGCGTCATGGAGGCCACGATCTCGCGCATCTCGCGGACCACCGAGGGCTCGTTGGGCTGCGGCACCGAGGCCGCCGCGATCTCCTCGGCCGAGCCGATCTCGATGTGGCCGAAGACGTTCATGATGATGCAGGAGTGGTGCGCCGCCACCGCCCGGCCCGACTCCGAGACGATGTGCGGCTCGGGCACGCCCTCGCTGGTGCAGACCCGCTGCAGGCTGTAGACGACGTCCTCGACGTACTCCTCCAGGGAGTAGTTGAGCGAGGAGGCGTAGCCGCTGGAGCGGGTGCCCACGTAGTCCACCCCCAGGCCGCCGCCCACGTCGAAGTACTCGATGGGCAGCCCCATCTTGCGCAGCTTGGCGTACACCCGGGCGCCCTCGTTGACGGCGTCCTTGATGACCCGGATCTCGGTGAGCTGGCTGCCGGCGTGGAAGTGCAGCAGCTTGGCGCAGTGCTCCTTGCCCTGCGCCTTGAGCAGCTTCACCGCGTGGATCAGCTCCGGGATGGTCAGCCCGAACTTGGCGAAGTCGCCGGAGGAGCCCTCCCACTTCCCGGTGCCGCGGGTGGTCAGCTTGGAGCGCAGGCCGATCATGGGCTCGACCTGCATCTCGTCGGCCAGCCGGAGCAGCATGGGCAGCTCGGAGAGCTTCTCGATGACCACGATCACCTTGCGCCCCAGCTTGCGCCCCAGCAGCGCCAGGCGCAGGAACTCCTCGTCCTTGTAGCCGTTGCAGATGGTGAGGGCCTCGGGGTCGGTGTTCATGCCCAGCACCAGCAGCAGCTCACCCTTGGAGCCGGCCTCCAGCCCGTAGTGGTAGGGGGCCCCGGCGTCGACGATCTCGTCGACCACCTCGCGCATCTGGTTGACCTTGACCGGGTAGACGCCGAAGTAGCGCCCGCCGTAGTCGTTGTCGGCGATGGCCTTCTTGAACCCCTCGTTGATCTGCTTGACCCGGGCGCGCAGCACGTCCTGGAAGCGCACCACGCAGGGGAAGCCGATCTTCCGCTCGATCAGGTCCTCCACCACGTCCATCATGTCGATGACCGGGCCGGGCTGGCCGTGGGGGTGGACCACCACGTGCCCCTTGTCGTTCACCGAGAAGTACCCGGCCCCCCACCCGGCGATGTTGTAGTACTGCGTGGCGCGCTCGATGGACCAGTCGGACGGGGCCATGGCCGTGGTGGCGTCGCTGCGGGGCTCGGGCATGATCATCGGTGCCCCGGTCATTACAGGAGAGCGGTCCAAAAATGAAGCCCGCCGCCGCCCCATCCGTCGAGCGCCCCGGCCGCCTGGCCTCCCTGCGCTCCACCTTCCGCGAGGTGCCCGGCACGCTGCGGCTGGTCTGGGCGGCCGACCGGGCCGGGGCCCTGCAGCTCCTGGCCCTGACCGCCGGGCTGGCCCTGCTGCCCGCCGCGGTGGCCTGGGTGGGCAAGCTCATCGTGGACGGCGTGGTGGCCTCGGCCGGCGGCGCGGCGGCGGCCCGGGAGCGGGTGCTGGCCCTGGTGGGGCTGGAGCTGGCGCTCATGGCCGCCCAGCTCCTGCTGCTGCGCCTGGCCGGCCTGCGGCGCGACCTGCTGCGCGCCAGCCTGGGCAACCTGCTCAACGAGCGCATCCTGGAGAAGGCGCTCACCCTGGAGCTGCGCCACTTCGAGGACAGCGAGACCTACGACAAGATGCAGAACGCCCGGCGGGAGGCCGCCTCCCGGCCGCTCTCGCTGGCGCTCCAGCTGGTGGCCATCGGGCAGAACACGGTCACCCTGGCCGCCCTGTCGGGCCTGCTGTGGCGCCTCTCCCCGGCCTCGGTGGCAGTGGTGGTGGCGGCCTCCATCCCGGCCTTCCTGGCCGAGGCGCGCCTGGCCGGCGAGGCCTTCAAGCTCTACTCCTGGCGGGCCCCCGAGGGGCGCCGGCTCAACTACCTCGAGTGGATCCTGACGCGCGACGTGCACGTCAAGGAGGTCAAGCTCTTCGGGCTCGGGCCGCTGGTGCTGGCCCGCTACCGCGCCCTCTTCCAGAAGTTCTTCGCCGAGGACCGCCGCCTGGCGCTGCGCCGCTTCGCCGCCGGCACCGGCTTCGGCCTGCTCTCCCTGCTGGCCTTCTACGCCATGTACGCGCTCATGGCCGGGCGGGCCGCCGCCGCCGCCATCAGCCTGGGCGACCTGACGCTCTACATCGTGGTCTTCCGCCAGGGCCAGGGGGCCATCCAGGCGGTGCTGGCGGCGGTGGGCGGCATGTACGAGGACGCCCTCTTCATGCAGAACCTCTTCGCCTTCCTGGCCATCCCGGCCGGCGGCGAGCGCCCGCGCCGCACCCCGGCGGCCACCCTGCCCCGCGGCCCACCGCTCCCCCTCGAGCTCGACCACGTCTCCTTCCGCTACCCGGGGCGCGAGGCCTGGGTGCTGCGCGACGTCTCGCTCACCCTGGCGCCCGGCCAGACCCTCGGGCTGGTCGGGGAGAACGGCGCCGGCAAGTCCACCATCGTGAAGCTGCTGCTGCGGCTGCACGAGCCCACCGAGGGGGCCATCCGCTGGGGCGGCGTCGACCTGCGCGACCTGGAGCCGGCCGACCTGCGCTCCCGCATCGGCGCCGTCTTCCAGGACTACGTCCGCTACCAGTTCACGGCCGCCGAGAACATCGGCCTGGGCGAGCCCTCCCGCCTCGACGACCGGGCCCTGGTGGAGGCCGCGGCGGCCCGGGGCGGCGCCGCCGAGGTGGTGGCCGGGCTGCCGCAGGGCTACGACACGGTGCTGGGCGGCTGGTTCGAGCGGGGCCACGAGCTGTCGGCCGGGCAGTGGCAGAAGCTGGCCGTGGCGCGCGCCTTCATGCGCGAGGACGCGCAGCTGCTCATCCTGGACGAGCCCACCGCCTCGGTGGACGCCGAGGCCGAGCACGAGCTGTTCGAGCGCTTCCGCCAGCTCTCGGCGGGGCGGACCGCGCTGGTGATCTCGCACCGCTTCTCCACGGTGCGGCTGGCCGACCAGATCGCGGTGCTGCACGGCGGGCGGCTGGTGGAGCTGGGGAGCCACCGCGAGCTGGTGGCCCAGGACGGCCGCTACGCCCACCTCTTCCGGCTGCAGGCCCGCGGCTACCTCGACTAGGACCCCACCATGCGCGGCCTCGAGCAGATCCCCTGGCTCTACGATCTCGGCCTGTGGCTGGCCGAGCGCGGCGGCTTCGGCCGCTGGCGCCGCTGGCTGCCGGGCGGCGCCGCCGGCCGCACCCTCGACCTCGGCACCGGCACCGGGCGCAACCTGCCCTGGCTGCCGCCCGGCCTGGCGGCGGTGGCGGTGGACCCCTGCCCCCAGAACCTGGCGGCGGCGCACCGGCGGGCCCCCGGGGTGGCGCTGGTGCGGGCCCGCGCCGAGGCGCTGCCCTTCAAGGGCGGCGCCTTCGACACCGTCCTCTCGGGGATGGTCCTCTGCTCGGTGGACGACCCGGCGGCCGGGCTGGCCGAGGTGCGCCGGGTGCTGGCTCCGGGCGGCGCCTTCCGCCTGCTGGAGCACGTGCGGGCCGAGGCGGCGCTGCCGGCCCGGCTGCAGGACCTGGTGCAGCCGGCCTGGACCCTGGTGGCGGGGGGCTGCCGGCCGAACCGCGACACCGAGCGGCTGGTGGCGGCGGCCGGGTTCGAGCTCGTGCCGGCCACGCGGGTGGCGCGCGGGAACTGGCGGAGGCTGGTGGTGCGCGCCGCGGCGGCCCGGCCGGCGCGCTGAGCGGCGCGGGAGCGGGCCAGCGCGGTGCAGCAGGGGTTCAGGTGCGGATGCGCTGCGGGCAGAGCGCCCCGGCCTCCACCAGCACCTCGGCGAACCAGTCGGACATGGCCCGCTCGCCGTACTCCAGCTCCAGCCGGAACAGCGCGTGGACCTCGTCGGCGTCGAAGCGCTTGGCCATCCACCGGTCGAAGACCGGCGCCAGCGGCTCGCGCGGGAGCCCCATGACCGGCGGCGGCGGGTCGCTCCGAATGAGGCGGACCAGCTTCTTGCGCACCTCGGTGAGCGTCCTGTCGTTCATGGCCCGGCCTCCCGGAGGCCCGGGGTGCAGCCCCCGGGCCTGGTGCAGCGGAGGGATCCCGAGCGGTTGCGGCGGGGGACGTCGACCCCTGGGGTTCCGGCGACCCGGCCTAGGGGCCTTCCTGGCACCCCCTCTTGTCAGTGCAGCGTGGGAGCCGGTCTGGGTGTAACTCTGACATGACGATGGCACGCGACCTGCGCCCCACCGCCTTCCTCCCGGCGTTCCTGGTGACCGCGGCGCTGGCCCTGCTCCTGGCCCCGCTCCCCGGGCTGGCGCAGTCCGCCGCGCCCACCTCGGAGCCCGACGACTGGCTCGACGAGGGGCACCAGGCGGTCTCCCGCGGCCTGCTCTGGCCGGTGGCCCGGCTCGATCGCTTCTTCTCCGACGAGCGCGAGGTGGACCTGCCGCGGGCCCGCTCCTTCGTGCGGTGGCGCAACAACCTCAAGCTCTACGACGACGGTGCGCACGCGTACACCACCGACGTCCGGGCCGAGCTGCGCTTCCCAGGGCTCGACCGGCGCCTCGACCGGCTCGGCCTGGTCATCTCGGGCGGCACCACCGACGCCCTCGACCGGCTCCTGCCCGGCGACGCCTCGGCCGCCGACCCCACCGGGCGCGGCAGCGCCGGGCTGCGGCTCGACGTCCTGGACGATCTCTTCACCCAGACCGACCTGCGGGTCGGCCTCCTCTTCGGCCTGCCGGTGGGCTGGTTCACCCGGCTCCGCTTCCGCCACGTCCAGCCGCTCGGCGAGGTGCTGGTGGCGCGGCTGGCGCTCTCCGGCTTCTGGCAGACCAACACCGGCTGGGGCACGCGCCAGGACCTCGACCTGGAGCGACCGCTCAAGCCCTGGCTGCTGCTGCGGCTCGCCAACACCGCCACCCTCTCCGAGGTGACCCGCGGCTGGGAGTGGACCAGCGAGCTCTCCCTGCTGGCCACGGTCGGAGCGCGCAGCGCGGTCGGGCTGTCGGGCGCGGCCCTCGGCGCCAGCCGGCCGGGGCTGGTGCCCGGGCCGGTGCCGGGGACGCTCGTCGGGCCGGCCACCGCCTGGGTGGTCGAGACCTGGCGCGTCAGGGCCCGCCTGCGCCGCGACGTCTACCGCCGCTGGCTCTTCGTGGAGCTGGAGCCGGAGCTGGACTTCGTCCGCCCGCCCGGCGGCGGCCGCAACCGCATCCGCTCGGTGGTGCTGCGGCTGGAGGTGCAGTTCGACGCCTCCCCCCGGCGCCCCGGCCCGCGCCGCCCGCCCGCGGCTGGCCTGCCGGCCTCGCCGCTCGACGCCGCCAGGCCCTGGAGCCCCCCGCCGCTGGTCGGGCCGCAGCCGACCGCGCCGGCCGCGCCGCTGGCCCCGGCCGACCAGCCGCCGGCCACGCCACCCCAGGCCGACCCACCCCCGATCGACCCTCCCCCGGCCGCCACGCCGCCGCAGGGCGCCCCTGGAGGCTGAACCCTCGCCTGCGCCGAGGCGTCGCCGGCGGCCGGCGCCCGCCCCCGCACCCGCCTGCGCGGCCGCGCCGGCCCCTGAGCCTCCAGGCCCGAATGGGCATCCGGTTCGTTGCCGGGGGTGCCGCCCCATGCGACCCTCGGTCCTCGATTCAGCGCTGGGGGGAGTGACGCCATGGCCAAGAACAACCGGTTCCGCATCGCCATCAACACCGGGGGCGGTGACGCGCCCGGCCTGAACGCGGTCATCTACGCGGTCACCATGGCGGCCCACCAGCGCGGCTGGGAGGTCCACGGGATCCTGCAGGGGTACGCCGGGCTCTTCGACACCAGCAAGATCGTCCAGCTCACCCCGGAGAAGGTGGCCGGCATCCTCGACCACGGCGGCACCATCCTGGGCACCACCAACAAGGGGGATCCGTTCCACCGCCCCCACGAGCGCGGCGACGGCACGGTGGAGTACCGCGACGAGTCGGACAAGGTGGTCGAGAACTTCAAGCGGCTGGGCTTCGACGTGCTGGTGGCCCTGGGCGGCGACGGCTCGCTCGGGCTGGCGCACCGCCTCTCCGAGAAGGGGCTGCAGTTCATCGGGGTGCCCAAGACCATCGACAACGACCTGGTCAAGACCCAGCAGACCTTCGGCTTCGACACCGCGGTGACCACCGCCACCGAGTGCATCGACAAGCTCCACTCCACCGCCGCGGCGCACGAGCGGGTCATGGTGGTGGAGGTGATGGGCCGCTACGCCGGCTGGATCGCGCTGCACAGCGGCCTCTCGGGCGACGCCGACGTCATCCTCATCCCGGAGATCCCCTTCGCCATCGACAGGGTCTGCGACCGGATCATGGAGAACGAGACCGGCAAGCGCTACGCCATCGTGGTGGTGGCCGAGGGCGCCAAGGTGGCCGGCGGCGGGCTGGTCACCAGGGAGAACGCCGACGTGGGGCGCCAGGAGGTCATGCTGGGCGGCATCGCCGAGTGGGTGGCCAAGGAGATCCACAAGCGCACCGGCAAGGAGACCCGCTCGCTGGTGCTGGGCCACCTGCAGCGCGGCGGCTCCCCCACCACCTGGGACCGGCTCCTGTCGCTGCGCTTCGGCGCGGCGGCGGTGCGCTTCGTGGCCGAGGGCAAGCGCAACGTCATGGTGGCCTGGCAGCCGCCGGAGATGAGGGCCATCCCGGTCACCGAGGTGATCGGCCAGTCGAAGCTGGTGCCGGTGGACTCCGACACCATCCACACCTGCCGCGACCTGGGCATCTCGCTGGGGGACTGAGGCCGCCTCAGCGCGGCGGGGCCGGCCCGCCCAGGGCGGCCCGCAGCACGGCCAGCGCCGCCTCGAGATCGGCCGGCACCGGCGCCACCAGGCGCAGCCGCCGGCCGGTGCGCGGGTGGTCGAAGGCCAGCTTCCAGGCGTGCAGCGCCTGGCGGCCCACCGCCGCCGCCGCCACCTTCAGCGGGTCGCCCACCGCCAGGCGCGCCTCGCGGCGCCGGCCGGCGTAGGTGGCGTCGGCCAGCAGCGGGTGGCCGGCCTCGGTGAGGTGCACCCGGATCTGGTGGGTCCGGCCGGTCTCCAGCGCCACCTCCAGCAGCGCCGCCCGGTCGCCGAACCGCTCCAGCACCCGCCAGCCCGTCACCGCCCGCCGGGCGTGCTGGCCGCGCGAGGTGAAGCGGGTCCGGTCGGCCGGGTGGCGCCCGTACATGGTGTCGAGCCGCCCGGTCTCCGGCGGGGCGCCGTGCACCAGCGCCAGGTAGGTCTTCTCCACGGCGCGCGCCTTGAAGGCCGCCTGCAGGGTGGCCAGCGCCGCCTCGGTCTTGGCGATCAGCAGGCAGCCGCTGGTGTCCTTGTCGAGCCGGTGCACCAGGCCGGTGCGGGCGCCGGCGGCGGCGCCCCCCAGGTGGTGCAGCACCGCGTTCACCACCGTGCCCGAGGGCGCGCCGCGCGCCGGGTGGACCACCATGCCCGGCGCCTTGTCGAGCACCAGCAGGTCGCGATCCTCGTGCAGCACCGCGAGCGGCAGGTCCTCGGCCACCAGGTCCGAGGGGGGCGGCGGGGCCAGCGCGATGGTGAGCCGCTCGCCGCCGCGGAGCTTCAGCGAGGCCTTGGCCGGACGGCCGTCCACCAGCGCCTGCCCCTCGTCGAGCAGCCGCTGGAGGCGGGCCCGGGTCAGGTCGGGCCAGCAGCGCACCAGCGCCAGGTCCAGCCGGAGGCCCGCCAGCTCGGGACCAGCCTCGAGGGCGCGCCGCTCGGGCGCGGGGTCGGGGCCTACCAGATGCGCGACCGGACGCGACCCTTCGACTTCAGGATCACGTCGACGATGGCGCGGTCGAAGTAGTTGGTGCGGGCGAAGAGCGCGGGATCGACGCGGGCGCGGTAGTGCTCGCGCCCCTCCTCCAGCTCGGCGCGGAGCGCGTCGAAGAAGCTGTCCTGTTCGATGCTCTTGACGATCTTCTGCTCGTTGTAGAGCGAGATGTCGGAGCAGATGGCCCGCGCCAGCCGCATCGCCTGGTCGGGGGCCTCGATGAGCGCCATCCCGGAATGGTACGGGACGCCCGCGGCCGGGTCAACGAAGCGAAGCGTCTCCACGGCCGATGGGCGCGGCGATCCGCCGGGCCCGCCCGCTCACCGCTTGGGCGCGGCGGCCTGCGCGGCCGCCAGCCGATCGAGGTAGGAGCGCGCCACCCGCTGCCCGTCGAGGCGCAGCTCGCGGGCCAGGCTCAGGAGGATGCCGCGCAGGTAGACCCCCGCCGGCAGCGCCGCGAACTTCTCGGCCTCGATGTTCTCGAGGTGGTGGCGCGTCACCTTGGTCCGCTCCGAGAGCTGCGGCAGGGTGAGGCCGCGCGCCTCGCGGACCTGGCGCAGCATCTCCCCGGTCCAGGCCGCGCCCTCCGGCACCAGCAGCTGCCGGGGGGCCGACAGCTCGTGGCGGAGCGGGATGGGCGCCGGCGCGGCCGGGCCGGCGCCCACCGGCGAGCTGGTCAGCGCCGCGGTGCCGGGCGAGGGGGGCGCGGGGAAGGCGGCGGCCTCCGGCGCGGGCGTGGCGACGGGTGCGGGCGTGGCGACGGGTGCGTCGAGCCGGATGGGGGGCGGCCCGTGGTCGGCCAGCGACGCCGGGTCAGGCTGGGCCGGCGCGGCGGCCGGCGGCGCGCCCGGGTCGAGGGCGGGCTCCAGCGTGGCCCCGGGCAGGGACTCGGGGAAGGTGGCCCCCAGGCCCGGCAGGACGGGCGCCTCGGCCAGGTCGGCGCCCGGAGCCCCCGGCTCGGGTGGCGGCGCGGCGGCTGCCTCGGCTGCCGCGGCGGCGGCCGCGGCGGCGGCGGCCGCCGGAGAGGTGACCGCCAGGGGTGGCCAGGCCGGGCTGGCCTCCACCGTGGGCAGCGTCAGCTGGCTGGTGGGCTCGTCGGCGGGCGCCGGCGGCGAGGTGGTGGGCGCCGCGGCGGGCTCGAGCGCCACCGGGACGCCGGGGGTGGTCGCCGCCGGCGCGGCCTCGGCCGGCGCCACCGCCTGGGCCGGGGGCCAGGGCGTGGCGATCCCCGCCGGCGGCGCGAGGGGCGGCTGGTGGCGGGGCCGCACGCCGATCCGCTCGTCGTAGCGGCCGCGGGCGTCCGCGTCCAGCAGCACCAGCTTGGCCTCCTCGATCCGGTTGTTGAGGAGCTGGGCCTCGTCCGGCGACACCAGCGTGTAGGTGGCCAGCGAGCCCGGCGCGTAGAGGGCCACCGCCCGCGACCAGGCCCGCTCGATCTCCTCGGGAGGGGCGTCCACCGAGACCTCCAGGATCTCGTAGAGGGTCTGGTCCGAGAGGCGCTTCACGGCTGCTCCGCTGCCCGCTCCGCCGCGTCCATCACCAGCAGCCGCTCGGCGATGCCGTCGAAGGCGCGGCCGGCCGGGACCTCGGGGCGCGCCACCAGCAGCGGCTGGCGCAGCCGGACGGCCCGCCACATCTCCTCGTCGTAGGTGATGGCGCCCAGGTAGTCCATCTCCAGGCCGAAGTACTTGCGCCAGGCCGCCACCACCGCCAGCCCGATCTCGGCGTCCTGCGGCGTGCGCGCCTGGTTCACCACCAGGCGGGGGCGGAAGGCGGCCAGCTGGCGCGCCAGGTTCATGCCCGCCTCCGGGTCGCGCTCCGCCACGGTGGCCACCAGCTCCACCGGGCTCTTGAAGCTGGCGCCCTCCATCACCTGGCGGAGCAGCGCCTCGTAGCCGAAGACCTGGGCCACGCTGCGCATGCGGCGCCAGAAGGCCGCCTTGACGAAGCGGTAGGCGTTCTCCACCGCGGTGGGCTCCGGCACCAGCACCAGCACGCCGTGGTCCGACACCAGGAAGAAGTCGAGGGTGTTGGTGTGGGTGCCGGCGCCCAGGTCCAGGATGGCGTAGTCGGTGTCCATGGCCTGGACGTGGCGCAGCAGCCGCATCTTCTGGGCGTGCTTGGGGGTGGCGGCGTCGAGGTGGTCGAGCGCCCCGGAGACCAGCGTCAGGTTGGGCACGCCGGTGGGCGTCAGCACGTCCTCGATGCGCTCGACGCGCCGCTCGATGAAGTCGGAGAGGGTCCGCCTGGGCAGCTCCAGGCCCAGGGTGGTGTGCAGGTTGGCGCCGCCCAGGTCGGCGTCCACCAGCACCACCCGCTTGCCGCGCCGCGCCAGGGCGATGCCCAGGTTGGCGGCCACCAGGCTCTTGCCGATGCCGCCCTTGCCGCCGCCCACCGAGAGGATGCGGCCGGCGCGCGGGGCCGGCTTCTTGGGGCGCGGCGCGGCCCGGGGCGCGGCCGGCTTGGCCGCCTCCTCGAGCACGTGGACCAGCTTCAGGATCGGTGCGTCGCCCATCTCGTCGGATCCTACGCCGCCGGCGCGGCTCAGTCCAAAAGCTCGACGTTCCAGTAGGCGGCGTCGGCCAGCGTGAGGAACGGGCGCCACTCGGCGTGCAGCACCCGGCGCGCCGCGCTGCGCAGCAGCGGCGTCCAGCGTGGCCGCGCCGGGGCCCGGAGCAGCCGCAGCCCGGCCTCCTCCGGCGTGCGCCCGCCCTTCCGGAGGTTGCAGGCCACGCAGGAGCAGACCACGTTCTCCCAGCTGGTGTCCCCGCCGCGCGAGCGCGGCACCACGTGGTCGAGGTTCAGGTCGCTGCGCGGGAAGCGGCGGGCGCAGTACTGGCAGGTGTCGTCGTCGCGGGCGTAGACGTTGAAGCGGGAGAAGCGCACCCTGGCCCGCGGCAGGTGCTGGTAGGCCAGCAGCACGATGACCCGCGGCACCCGCAGCCGGCCGCCCACCGTGGCCACCGCGTCCTGCCCCGCGCCGGCGCCGAGCGCCGCCCAGCTGGGGAAGTCGAAGAGCCGGAACTCGGCGTCGAGGGCCCGGGCGCCGCCCTGGTAGAGGAGCACCAGGGCGCGGCGCACCGAGGTGACGTGCACCGGCCGGTAGAGCCGGTTGAGGACCAGGACGCCGCCGTCGAGCATGGCGTCTCACATCCTAACGCCGTCCGGTCGCCGCCGCCCTCACCCGCCCGGCCGCGCCGCCGCTCGACCGGCCCGGCCGGGGCGCTCCGGCGCCACCACCTGGGCAGCCTGGGCGCCGCCCGAGAGCAGCCGGTAGCTGGCGTAGGAGCGGAGCACCCGCTTCACGTAGCCGCGCGTCTCGTCGTAGGGGATCTCCTCGACGAACTCGTCGAGGGGCAGGCCGGGCGCGGCGGCGCGCCATCGCTCCACGGCGTTCTCGCCGGCGTTGTAGGCCGCCAGGGCCAGCGGCGCCGAGCCGTGGAAGCGGCCCAGCAGCTCGCCCAGGTAGGCGGCGCCGATGTGGATGGAGGTGGCCGGCTCCATCAGCCCGGCCCGGTCGGGCGCCGGCAGCGCCAGCCGGCGCGCCACCCGCCTCGCGGTGGGCAGCATGAGCTGGGTCAGCCCCACGGCGCCGGCCGGGGAGACCGCCGCCGGATCCAGCGCGCTCTCCTCCCGCATGAGCGCCTGCAGGAGCTCGGGCGGCACCCCGGCCGGCGGGGCGTGGCGGCGCACCAGCTCGCGGTGGGCCGGCGGGTAGGCCACCTCCCAGAGCTGCCGCAGCGGGCCCTCCGGCGGCTGCCGCAGCGCCGCCCGGGCCGCGCCGCGCAGCAGCTGGTGCGCCGCCTGGTGGTCGCCGGCCCGCTCCAGCAGCGCCGCCAGGCAGAGGACCGGCCCGAGCGGCCCGCCGGCGGCCAGCCGCGAGCGCTCCACGGCGCGCAGCTCCTCGGCGGCCACCCGCCGGAACCCGGCCCTGAGGAGCGCCAGGCCGGCCGCCAGGTGGGGGTCCTCGGCCAGCGGGCCGGGATCGAGCGGCGCCGCCGCGGGCGCCGGCGGGGCCGCCCCCGGGAGCAGCAGGCCGTCCTCGCCCGCCAGCCGGGCCCTGGACAGCAGCGCGTAGTAGTCGGCGGGGGCGGCCTCCACCAGGCCGGCCCAGACCGCCCGGGCCGCCGCCCGCTCCGCCTCGCCGCCGGCGGAGAGCAGGCGGGCGCGCCAGTAGGCGGCGCGGGCGTGCTCGTAGGGGTCCACCTCCCGCGCCTCCTCCTCGATGGCCAGGAGGCCCGCCACCGCCTGCGCCGCGTCGCCACCTCGCCAGGCCAGCCAGGCCAGGCGGAAGCGGGCCTCGTCGCGCCGATCGCCCGCCGGGTGGTCGCGGACCAGCGCGGCCAGGGCCTCCCCGGCCTCGGCGGCGCGGCCGGCCCGGGCCGCCAGGTCGGCCGCGGCGAAGAGGGCGTCGTCGGCCAGCGGGCTGTCGGCCTGCTCGCGGGCGAAGCGACGGTAGAGCGCGATGGCCTCCTCCCGGGCGCCGCCGGCCGAGACCGCGGTGGCCAGCACGTAGAGCGCGCGGCTGCGCACGGCCGGGTCTGTGCAGCGGTCGGCCACCGGGCGCAGCAGCTCGGCGGCCCGGCCGTTCTGGCGGTCGCGCCGCAGCGCCCGGCCCAGGGCGGCGCGGGCGCGGCAGGCCTCCGGCTCGGCGGCGGCCGCCGGCGGAGCCAGCTTGACCACCGGCCCGAGCAGGGCCAGCACCTCGGCGGTCTGGTTCCGCTCCAGCAGCCCCTCGGCCCGGCGCAGCACCTCGGCCGGGGGCGGCGCCTCGCCGGCCGCCCCTGGCAGCTCGCGCAGGGCCGCCAGGCAGGCCGGGGCCTCGGGCTCGGCGGGGCGGCCGGCCCAGCACTCCAGCAGCGCGGCGCGGGCCCCGGCGGGATCCGGCGGGGGCGACGCCGCCAGCAGGCGCCCCGCCAGCAGCAGCGCCGCGGCAGGCCGGACCCCACCCTGGCCGGCCTCCAGGAGCGGGGCCAGGGCCGCCAGCCCGGACCGCGGGTCGCCCGCCGCCGCCAGGGCGCGGGCCCTCCCCAGCACCGCCCCCTGCCGGTGCAGCGAGCCCGGCCCCACCCCGGCGAAGGCCTGCGCCGCCTCGCGGTGGCGGCCCAGCCCGGCCAGGGCGCGGCCGCGCGCCGCCAGCACCCGGTCGGCCAGGGCCGGGAGCGCGATCTCCAGGCGGTCCAGCGCCGCCAGGGCCTCATCGAAGCGGCCGGCCGCCTCGCAGGAGAGGCCGCGCACCAGCCGCGCCTCTGGCCGGGTGGCGCGCCCCAGCGCGGCCAGCGCGTCGGTGGGGCGGCCGTCTTCCAGCAGCGCGGCGGCGGTGGCGGGTGGCCCGGTCAGGGCCGGGGCGAGGTCGGCCTCGCCGAGCAGCGCCGACGCGGCCGCCGCGGCCAGCGCCAGGAGGAGCGATGTCATCGTGGCCGAGGGTGCGCCCGGCCCGCCAGCCGGTCAAGTCGCCGGCCGGCGGCGGCGGCGCCCCGGGCAAAGCGGGCTAGGATGGATCGCCGTGGACATCCGCACCCAGGCCGCGCTGCTCGCCGCCATCGTGACGCTGGCGCTGGCCGTGGCCGCGCTGCTGCGCGACAACCGCTCGCGCGTCTTCACCCTCTTCGCCCTCTTCAGCCTCGACCTCTTCCTCTTCTCGCTGGCCATCTGCCTGCAGCGCTGGCCCGAGGTGGGCGGCGACCCCACCTGGTGGGAGCGCCTGGCCGTGGGGTCCGGGGCGCTGGTGCCCTCGGCCGGCCTGGCCTTCTTCCTGGAGTTCCTCGGGGTGGCCCGCCGCCCGGCCCGGCGAGCCCGCAACGCCATGCTGGCCGGCTCGCTGGGCGGCCTGGTGGTGGCGCTCTCGCCGCTGGTGCACGCCCGTCCGGCCAAGCTGCTGGTGGCCGCCTACGTGCTCTTCGGCCTGACGGTGGTGCTCTCGGTGCTGTGGAACCGGATGCGCGCCGCCGCCACCCGCGTCGAGCGGGCCCGCCTGCGCTACCTGTTCGTGGGCGCGGTGGTGGCCATGGCGCTGTCGCTGCTCGACATGGCGCCGCGCTTCGGCCTGCCCTGGCCGGTCGAGGGGCTGGGCTCCATCACCCTCACCATCTTCATGTTCTTCCTGTCGCAGACGCTGCAGCGCCACCGGCTGCTCGACCTGCACGAGTTCCTCGGGAAGATCGTGGTGGTGACCGCCCTCAGCCTGGTGCTGGTGGTGGTCTACGGCGGCCTGGTCTCCTGGGTGGGCGACCGGCGCGAGCTCTTCTACTTCAACACCGTGGTGGCCTCCTTCGTCATCCTCTCGCTCTTCGAGCCGCTGCGCGCCCGGGTCGAGGAGTGGGTGGTGGTGACCCTCTTCCACGAGCGCTACGAGCTGGTGCGGCGCCTGGAGGCGGTGCGCGACCGCTGCGGCACGGTCATCGACCCGGCCGAGCTGGGGCTGGTGGTGCTCGACGGCCTGGTCGAGACCCGGCGGGTCACCCACGCGTCGCTCTGGATGCTGGCGGAGGACCGGCCCGGCTACCGCGCCCAGGACTTCCGCGGCCCCGCGCCGGTCAAGTTCCTCGAGCCGGCCGCGGCGCGGGCGCTGCTGGCGGCCACCGCCAGCGGGCAGAAGGCGGTGCTGCTGGAGAACCTGGACCGGCGCATGGGCGAGCTGCGCCGCCTGCTGCCGGCCGGCCCGGCCGAGGCCGAGCCCCGCAGCGGCCGGCCCGCCACCGCCGCGGTGGCCGCCGAGCTGAGCCGGCTCTCCGACGCCCGCGCCGTCATGGCCTCCATGAAGGCCGGCATCTGCATGCCGCTGGCGGCCGGGGAGCGGGCCGTCGGCTTCCTGGCCTGCTGGGACGAGCGGGTCCCCGAGGCCTTCGCCTCCGACGAGATCGCCGCCATGCTGGAGGTGGCGGAGCAGTGCGCCCGGGTCATCGAGAACTCCAAGCTGTTCCAGCAGATGAAGGAGCGCGACCGGCTGGCGGCCATCGGCGAGATGTCGGCCGGCCTGGCCCACGAGATCCGCAACCCGCTGGCCGCCATCAAGGGGGCCATCCAGTACCTGGATCCGCGCACCCTGCCGGAGGGGGACCGCGAGTTCCTCGAGATCGTGGTGGACGAGGTCAACCGGCTCAACGGCGTGGTCACCCAGTTCCTCGACTACTCGCGCCCGCTCAAGCCGGCGCTGGCCCCCGCCGACCTGAACGAGGTCCTGACCCGCACCTTCCGCCTGCTGGCGCCGGCCGTCCCGGAGGGCATCGACCTCACCGTGGCCCTGGCGCCGGAGCTGCCGCGGGTGGCCTGCGACGCCGAGCAGCTCAAGCAGGTCTTCATCAACCTGGCGCAGAACGCCTTCCAGGCCATGCCGGCGGGCGGGCGGCTGGAGGTCTCCACCAGCGTGACCCGCGACGACCTGGCCTACTGGCGCGAGGGGGCCCGCCGCCCCGACCTGGTGGAGGTCCGCTTCCGCGACAGCGGGGCCGGCATCCCCGAGGAGGCGCGGGAGCGCATCTTCGTGCCCTTCTACACCACCAAGGAGAAGGGCACCGGGCTCGGGCTGGCCATCTGCCAGCGCATCGTGACGGCGCACCACGGGGCCATCGCGGTGCAGGCCCCGGCCGGCGGCGGCGCCGAGTTCGTCATCTCGCTGCCCGGGCTGCGCGAGGACCGGCCCGAGGCCGAGCCCCGGCGCGACGACCCGGAGCGGCAGAAGGCCCGCGAGCGGCGGCGCGCCCGGGCCGAGGTCCGCCTCAAGAAGCGGCGGCGCCGGGGCTGAGGGGTCGCGCAGGAGCCCCTCCCGTCCGCCGAGCCGCCGCCCCCCTCCCCGCTGCCGCGGCCCCCCGATCCGTGTTACCACTCGGCCCGTGGCGCACGTCCTCATCGTCGACGACGAGATGAACATCCGCCGCGTGCTCGCGGCCATGCTGAAGCGCGACGGGTACGAGGTCACCACCGCCGCCGACGGCGAGCAGGCGCTGGCCGTCCTGCAGAAGACCCCGGTGCACGTGGTGGTCACCGACCTGGTCATGCCCAAGGTGGGCGGCATGGAGCTGCTCAAGCGGGTCGGCGCCGACTACCCCGACGTGCCGGTCATCCTCATCACGGCCCACGGCTCGGTGGACAGCGCGGTGGCCGCCCTCAAGGCCGGCGCCTTCGACTACGTCACCAAGCCCTTCGAGCAGGACGAGCTCCGCAAGGTGATCGCCAAGGCCGCCCGGGCCCACGACCTGGAGCGGCAGAACGTGCACGAGGGCGGCAGCGAGGCCGACCGCCCGCCGCTGGTGGGCTCCTCGCCGGCCATGAAGACCATCTACGACATGGTGGCGCGGGTGGCCGACTCGCCCTCCACCGTGCTCATCACCGGCGAGAGCGGCACCGGCAAGGAGCTCATCGCCAAGGCGCTGCACCGCGGCTCCAGCCGGCGCGACAAGCCGCTCATCAAGGTCAACTGCGCCGCCATCCCCAAGGACCTGGTGGAGTCGGAGCTCTTCGGCTACGAGCGCGGCGCCTTCACCGGGGCGGTCGGCTCCAAGCCGGGTCGCTTCGAGCTGGCCGACGGCGGCACCCTCTTCCTCGACGAGATCGGCGAGATCCCGGTCGAGATCCAGGTCAAGCTGCTGCGGGCCCTGCAGGAGTCCGAGTTCGAGCGGGTGGGCGGCATCAAGACCCTCAAGGTGGACGTCCGGCTCATCGCCGCCACCAACCGGGATCTCAAGGCGCTCATCGCCGAGGGACGCTTCCGCGAGGACCTGTACTACCGGCTGGCGGTGGTGCCCATCGCCCTGCCGCCGCTGCGCGACCGGCGCGAGGACGTCCCGCTGCTGGTGCGCCACTTCATCGAGAAGTACGACCGGCGGCTCGGCAAGAAGGTCGAGGGCATCGAGGACGAGGCGCTCCAGCTGCTGCAGGGCTACGCCTGGCCCGGCAACATCCGCGAGCTGGAGAACCTGATGGAGCGCTCGGTGCTCTTCGCCGACGGGCCGCTCATCGAGGCCGCGGCGCTGCCCGACGCCCTGCGGGAGCGGGGGGCGGCCGCCCCGGTTCCCATCGCCGCGGTCGGCCCGCTGGGCGCCATCGCCGCCCCCAGCGGCGCCTCCATGAAGGAGATCGTCCGCCAGGCCCAGGCCGAGCTGGAGCGCGAGCTCATCGCCCGGGCGCTCGAGGAGACCGGCGGCAACGTCACCCGCGCCGCCAAGCGGCTCCAGATCAGCCGCAAGTCGCTCCAGGTGAAGATGAAGGAGCTGGGGCTGCGCGACGCCGAGAACGGCGCCGGCGACGAGTGAGCTGCCTGCACCGGCGGTGCGGGCGCGCCGCGGCCGTCGCCTTGACCACCCCCGGACCCGCTGCTAGCGTCCCTCGACCCCACCGGAGGAGCGCCATGGGCCGGCTGATCGCTCTCGTCACCGCCTGCACCCTGCTCACCCTGGCGCCGCCGGCTGGCGCGGCCGAGCTGACCCGCGTGCCGTCGAGCGGCGAGCCGGACAACGCCTTCGACCTCGACCTCTCGGTGCGCTGGGAGCGCTCCCAGAAGCGGTCCGCCATCAAGCGCGAGTACGCCGCCGCGGCCTCGCCCGGTGAGCCCTTCGGCACGGTCACCGAGCTGCCGCAGCTGCGCTACGCCGAGATCACCAACACCCTGGTGACGCGCCTGGCGGTGGGCCTGTGGCAGGACCTGGGCCTGCACGCCGAGCTGCCCTACGTCCTGGGCCACGAGGTGAGCTGGCGCGCCGCCCCGGGCGTGGGCGTGGACGTGGTGGACACCATCGCCGGCAACGTCCTCGATCCGGACGGCGCGCCCTGCGCCGGGGCGGGCTGCACCCGCCCGCTCTTCCCGGTGGACGCCGGCACCACCGTCTACCACGGCGGCGCCACCGGCGACCTGGTGGTGGGGCTGGCCTGGGGCATCTTCTCCGACCGCCGCGACGACACCAAGCCGGCCTGGGTGGTGGGGCTGGACGTCACCTTCCCCACCGCCAGGCGGTTCGATCCCATCGAGGGGCGCACCCAGAGCTGGCTGCTGCCCTACGTGGTCCCCAGCGAGGTCGGCCCCGTGGGCCAGAAGGTGTGGCGCTACGACCTGCACACCACCCTGTCGCGCCGCATGGGCGCGCTCGACCCCTACCTGCGGGCCCACGTGACCGCGCTGCGCCGCTCCTCCGGCACCTACTCCAACTGCGAGCACGCGGCCCAGCTGGCGGCGCCCGGCGCCTCGGCCACCGGGCCGCAGATGGCGAGCGACGCGGCGGCCCTGTGCGCCGCCGACCCGTCGCGCTGGGGCGCCCGCCTGCCCTACCTGGCCGGCCTCACCTTCGGGGCCGAGCTGGTGCCCTACGAGGACGCCGCCGCGGGGCAGAAGATCGCCTTCGACCTGCGCGTCACCGGCGACTACACCTCCTCGGCCCGCTGGTACAACGAGCTGACCGACGCCACCGGCAAGCTGCACGCCACCGAGGACTACCTCACCGTGAGCGCGCGCCTGGGGCTGCTCTTCCGGGCCTCCGAGCACGTCATGATCCAGGGCGCGGCCTCGATGGGCTACGTCACTCCGCACCTGCTCACCGGCGAGTCGCTGGCCGGCCAGGCCGAGAACCCCAACTTCGACTGGCGCTACGACGCCCCGGCGCGCCGCTTCCGCCTGACCGAGGCCACCGTCTTCGACCTGCAGGTGGCCGGCGTGCTGCAGTTCTGACGGCCCGCGGCGCCACCGCCTCCGGGCGCCTCAGCCGCCCCGCTTGAGCCGCTCCAGCGCGTCGTAGACGTCGGCCCGCTTCAGGCCGCGCGCCCGGGCCACCTCGCGCGCCACCCCGCTGGGCGGCTCGCCGGCCGCCAGCCGGCGGCGCAGCTCGTCGTCCAGCGGCGGGAGCGGCGCCGGCGGGGCCGCCGCCCCGCCCCCGGCCACCACCACGGTCACCTCGCCCCGCACCTGGCCGTCGAAGCGGGCCGCCAGCTCGGAGAGCCGGCCCCGCGCCAGCTCCTCGTGCAGCTTGGTGAGCTCGCGCGCCACCAGCGCCACCCGGTCGCCCAGCGCCACCACCAGGTCCCGCAGCGTGTCGGCGGTCCGGTTGCCGGCCTCGTAGAGCACCAGGGTGCACGGCAGCCCGGCCAGGAAGGCCAGCTGCTCGGCCCGCCCGCCCCCCTTGCGCGGCAGGAACCCGGCGAAGAAGAAGCGGTCGGCCGGCAGGCCGGAGGCCGACAGCGCCGCCAGGACCGCCGAGGCACCGGGCACCGGCACCACCCGCGCCCCCACCTCCCAGGCGGCCGCCACCAGCGCCGCCCCGGGGTCGGAGATCCCCGGGGTGCCGGCGTCGGTGCAGAGCGCCACCACCTGCCCGGCCGCCAGGCGCGACACCACCACCTCGAGCCGGCCGCGCTCGTCGAAGGCCGGCAGCGAGAGGAGCGGCGGCGCCGCGGCGCCCAGGTGCGCGTAGAGCTGGGCGGTGCGGCGGGTGTCCTCGGCCGCCACCGCGTCCACCGTGCGCAGCACCTCGGCAGCGCGTGGCGTCAGGTCGCCGAGGTGACCGATGGGCGTGGCCACCACGTAGAGGGTCCCGCGCCCAGGCGCTCGCTCGGCCACCGGCGCCCCGCTCACGGCGTCGGCTGGCCGTGGGCGTCGAAGGCGCCCCGGACCAGCTCGATGGCCGGGCCGTCCGGCCCGGGGACCACGCCCACCACGTCGAAGCGCAGCGCGGCGTCCAGCTTGCCGTGGCGCCAGGCCCAGTCGGTGGCGGCCGCCACCACGCGGCGGGCCTTCACCGGGGTGATGGTCTCCAGCGGAGAGCCCTGCGCCAGGCTGGACCGGCTGCGCACCTCCACGAAGCAGATGACCTCGCCCTCCTGGCAGACCAGGTCCACCTCGCCGCGCCGGGTGGCGTGGTTGCGGGCCAGCACCTGCCAGCCCAGGCCGGTCAGGTGGGCCTCGACCAGCGCCTCGGCAGCCTGGCCGCGGGCCCGGGTGTCCGGGGCCTCGCCCGGCGGCGGGGTGGGCGCGCTCACGGGGCGCCCCGCCAGCCGGCGCGCGTGGATCGGGCGCCGGGCGCCAGCCGGGGCGGGGCGCTCACGCCTGGTGGTCCGCGGCCTCTCGGAAGGCCGGGTCGGAGGTGGCGTGCAGGATCTGCCCGGCCTTGGCCGCCTGCTTGAGCAGGCGGCCGATGGTGCGGCGCGCGGCGTCGGAGAGGCCGGCGAAGGCGTCCTCCAGCACCGCCGCGGTCTTGCCGGAGGCCACCGCCTGCTCCAGCAGGGCCAGCTTGAGCGCCACGTAGACCAGGTCGCGGTCGGCGGGCGGCAGGGTCAGGGCCGGTGCCGGCCGGCCCCCGCTCACCACCTGCACGTTGCCGCGGTCGTCGGCGGTGACCCCGGTGAGCCGGTTGAGCGTCAGCCCGCTGATGGCCTGCGAGGCGCGCTGGGCCACCGTCCGCGCCACCGCGGCGGGGCTGCCGCCCAGCTCGGCGGCGGCCCGCTCCAGCAGGGCGCGCAGCGGCTCGCCGCCGGGCGCCCCCAGGTGGGCCAGCAGCGGCGCCCCGCTGCCCTCGACGGCGTCCACGCCGCCGGCCGGCGCGCCGTCCTCCGCCCCGCTGGAGGGCGCGGGCGGGGTGGCCGGCCGGGCCTGGGCCTGGGCCAGCTCGGCGCGGGCGCGCTCCAGCTCTGCCTCGACCGTGCGGGCGTCGCGCACGAAGCCGCCGGCCTCGCCGGCCAGGCGTGACTCCACGCCCTTGAGCTCCTCCTCGACCTGCCCCTTGGCGGCCAGGGCGCCGGCGGTCTCGGGATCCCGCCCCCACTCGACCAGCTTGCCGCGCCAGCCGGCCACGGCCACCTCGGCCTCGGCCAGCCGCTCCAGCTGCTCGGCCAGCTCGGCGGGCTTGGTCACGCCCAGCGCGCCGAGGGCGCCGGCCACGTCGGTGGCGTCGCGGCCGAACTGCTCTCCCACCTTGCGCTCCCAGTCGTCCACCACCTTGCGGCGCCGCCCCTGCCGCTCCCACTCGTCGAGCCCGCCGATCCAGCGGTGGGCCACCCAGCCGGCCCAGCCGAAGGCCGGCAGCGCCAGCAGCGCCACGGTGCGCAGCTCCGACCCGCTGGCCGCCCCGGCCGCGCCCAGCGCCAGGGCCAGCGCACCGCTGGCGGCGCCGGCCCAGAACCTGCCGTCGCTCCAGGGCGCGAGCGGCGCGCCGCGGGCCTCGGCCCCCTCCAGCGCCTCGCGCTCGGCCGCCACCCGGGCCAGCGCCTCGTCGCGCCGCGCCGAGGCCCGCGCGAAGGCCCCCAGCTTGCCGGCCGGGTCCCCCAGCGCCGCCGCCACCTCGGCCACCGGCTGCAGGGCCGCCAGCGCGGCCTCGGCGGTGGCCAGCCCCTCCTGGAGCCGCTGCCCGCTGCGGAGCGCCTCCTCCAGCTTGAAGAGCCGCGTCTGCAGCCCGTCCATCTGGTACTGCAGCTTCTCGGCGGCCTCGGCCCGCACCAGCTCGGCCGAGAGCTCGGACACTCGCCGGGTGGCCTGCGCCACCGTGGCGGCGGGGCGGGCCGCCGCGCCCGCCGACGCGGCGCCGGCGACGGCGAGCCCGCCGCCCCCCGACCGCGAGGGCAGCTCCGCGGCGGCGAAGGTCAGCAGGGCGGTCATCCGGGCGCGTGTCGGCACCCCCACCGGGTCCCGCAGGAAGGCGGCGATCTCGGCCAGGTCCTGCGACACCGGCGCGAAGGCGCGGCGCTCGGCGTCGAAGCGGTGGAGCTGGCAGCCGGCGGCGAAGTCGCGCACCAGCCGGTAGGTGACCCGGTCGGCGCCCACCAGGGTCAGGCCGGCGCGCAGCGGGCCTGCCCCGGCGCCGCCGGCGGCCCGCGGCACCTGCTCCGCGTCGCGCGCCTCGGGGAAGAGCAGCGCCTCCAGCAGGCGCCGCAGCGCGGCGCCGTCGGCCGACAGCACGTTGTAGCCGGGACGCAGCGCGGCGCGGCCGCCCGAAGGCGCCACGCCGCGTACTCCCTGGGCCGCGAACTCGAGCAGCAGCACGGCGCGTGAGGGGAGCGCCGCGGCGCACCGCCGGGAAGGCCGGTGTGCCCGCGGCGCTGCGCCCGCGTCAGGCCTGCGGGGGCTCGGTCGGCTCGGCCTGGGCGGCCGGCTTGCCGCCGTGCGTCCCGGGGCCGCCGTCCTGCGTCAGGCGGGCGGCCTTGCCCTGCAGATCGCGCAGGTAGAAGAGCCGGGAGCGGCGGACCTCGCCGTGGCCGGTCACCTCGATCTTGTCGATGCGCGGGCTGTGGGTCGGGAAGATGCGCTCCACCCCGACGCCGTAGCTCACCTTGCGCACCGTGAAGTTGGCGCGCACGCCGCCGCGGCGGCGGGCGATGACCACGCCCTCGAAGATCTGGATGCGCTCCTTGTCACCCTCCTTGATCTTGCTGTGGACGCGGACGGAGTCCCCGGCCCGGAGGTCCGGGACATCCTTCCGCTGGTACTTCGCCTCGATCTCGGCAATCGCGTTGCGCAGCATGGCCTGTCCTTCTCCTTGGAACTGCCCTTCTTACAACTCGTCGTCGCCGGCGTCGAGGAGGCGCTGATCCGCCCCCGTCAGCCCGGCCCTCTCCAGGAGGTCCGGCCGCCGTTCCCGGGTGACGCGCAGCGCCTCGCGCCGCCGCCACCGCTCGATCCGCCGGTGGTCTCCCGAGAGGAGCACCTCCGGCACCTTCCTCCCCCGGAAGTCCGGGGGCCGGGTGTAGTGGGGGTGCTCCAGCACCCCGTCCACGCCCGCAAAGCTCTCGGCGCCGGCGGAGGCCTCGTTCCCGAGCACCCCTGGCACCATCCTCGCCGCCGCATCCACCAGGCACAGGGCGGCCAGCTCGCCGCCCGTCAGCACGAAGTCCCCGACCGAGACCTCCAGGTCCACCTCCTGCCGGACCCGCTCGTCGACGCCCTCGTATCGCCCACACACCAGCACCAGCCGCCCGTGGGCCGCCAGCTCCCTCGCCAGGCCCTGGTCGAGCGGCCGGCCCCGCGGGCTCAGCAGCACCACCCTGGCGCCCGGGAGGCGCCCGCGGGCGGCCTCGATGGCCCCCGTGAGCGGCTCCACCTTCATCACCATCCCGGCGCCGCCGCCGTAGGGGGCGTCATCGCACACCCGGTGCCGCCCCTCGGCGTGCTCCCGGATGTCCGACACCCGCACCTCGAGGAGCCCGCTCTCCTGCGCCTTCCCCAGGATGCTCTCGCCCAGGTAGCCCGCGCACATCCGCGGGAACAGCGTCAGGATCTCGACCTCCAGCTTCGCCACGGCGCGCCTCGCCTCTACTTCGCCTCGTCTCCTCCCGGCCCCGGCAGCAGCCCCTCGGGGGGGTCCACCACGACGCGGCCGGCCTCCAGCTCCACCGTCACGTACGGCGCCAGGGGGATGAGCACCTCGCCCGCCGGCCCCGTCACCTCCAGCACGTCCACCCCGCCGGTCTCGAGCAGCCCGGTCACGGTGCCGAGCTCGGCGCCCGCCACCGTCACCACCCTCAGCCCGGCCAGGTCGGACCAGTAGTGCTGGTCCTCCCCTGCCTCGCCGAGCTCCTCCCGGTCGGCCAGCACCTCGGCCCTGACCCGGCCCTCGGCGGCGGTGCGGTCGGAGATGCCCTCCACCTGCACCACCCAGAGGCGCCCCTGCGGCCGCGCCTCCAGCACCTTCAGCTCCTCGTCGCGCCCGCCCTGCCGCAGCACCACCCTGGAGACCAGGGCCAGCCCGCCATCCGAGCCGCCCACGCCGAGCAGGCCCTTGAGCCCGACGGCCCGGACGACCGTGCCGACGCGGACGAAGGGCACGCTCAGTCGAGGATGTCGAGGACGGCGCGGCGCCCGTCGCGGCGAGCCGCCGCGTCGAGCACCGTGCGGAAGGCCTTGGCGGTGCGCCCGCCCCGGCCGATGACCCGCCCGAGATCGTCCGGGGCCACCGTCAGCTCGAAGACCGTGGAGCGATCACGCTCGATGGCCTCGACCACGACGGCGTCCTTCTGGTCGACGAGCTCGCGCGCGAGCCACAGGACGAGGTCGCGCATCCGCGTCAGGCCTTGGGCTCAGCCGCCGGCGCGCCGATCTTGGCGCGCTTCAGGATGGCCGCCACGGTCTGGCTGGGGCGGGCCCCGGCCTTGAGCCAGTGCGCCACCCGATCCGCCTTGAGCTGGATGAGGGCCGGCTTGCGGGTCGGGTCGTACATCCCGACGTCCTCGAGGTACTTGCCGTCGCGGGGCTTGCGCGAGTCGGTCGCCACCACGTGATAGAAGGGCGCCTTGTGCGTGCCGGCCCGCGAGAGCCGAAGAACGACTGCCATGTGATCCTGCCTCCTCGGGGCCACCCGCAGGCGGCCCCGTGCGGCCGCTCTACTCAGCGGCCTTCTTGGTCTTGCCCTCGCCCTCGGCGGGGGCCGGGGTCTTCTCCACCAGCTCGATCACCGACATCTCGGCGTTGTCACCGGCGCGCCGCCCCACCTTGATGAGGCGGGTGTAGCCGCCCGGGCGGCCCTTGAAGCGCTCGGCCACCGGGCCGAACAGCTTCACGAGCACCTCGACGTCCTTGATGTCGCGGTTGACGAGCCGGCGGGCGTGCGGCGTGCCCCGCTTGGCCTGCGTGATCACCTTGTCGGTGATCCGCTTCAGCTCCTTGGCCTTGGGCGTGGTGGTGACGATCTTCTCGTGCCGCAGCAGCGAGGTCACCATGTTCCTGAACATGGCCGTGCGGTGCTCGGTGGTTCGATCGAGCCGGCGGCCGGCAATCCGGTGCTTCATCTCATGCTCCCTTGTCTGTCCGGTGCGCTACGCCTTCGGCGCCGCGGGCGGGGTCTTCGGCGGCCAGCTCTCGAGCTTCATCCCGAGCGAGAGGCCCATCTCGGCCAGGATCTCCTTGATCTCCTTCAGCGACTTCCGGCCGAAGTTCTTCGTCTTGAGCATCTCGGCCTCGGTCTTCTGCACCAGGTCGCCGATGGTCTTGATGTTGGCGTTCTGCAGGCAGTTGGCGCTGCGGACCGAGAGCTCCAGCTCGTCGACCGAGCGGAAGAGGTTCTCGTTCAGCTTGGCCTCCTCCACCGGCTTCACCTCCTCGACGGGCTCCTCGGTCTCGTCGAAGTTGATGAAGATGGAGAGCTGCTCCTTGACGATCTTGGCGGCGTAGGCCACCGCGTCGGCCGGGGCCACCGAGCCGTCGGTCCAGACCTCGAGGGTCAGCTTGTCGTAGTCGGTCTGCTGCCCGACGCGCGCGTTGGTGACCTGGTAGTTCACCTTGCGGATGGGGCTGAAGAGCGCGTCGATGGGGATGGTGCCGATGGGCGCGCCCGGGACCTTGTTGCGGTCGGCCGGCACGTAGCCGCGGCCGCGGCGGGCCGTCATCTCCATGCGCACCCGCCCACCCTCGCTGATGGTGAGGACGTGGTGGCCGGGGTTGAGGATCTCGACCTGGCCGTCGGCGATGATGTCGCCGGCCTTGATCTCCCGCGGGCCGTCGGCCTCGATGCGGATGGTCTTGACCTCGTTGGTGTGGATCTGGAGCAGGACTTCCTTGAGGTTGAGGATGATGTCGGTGACGTCCTCGGCCACCTCGGGGATGGTCATGAACTCGTGCTCCACCCCCTCGGTCTTGACCGAGGTGATGGCGGCGCCCTGCAGGCTCGAGAGGAGCACGCGGCGCAGCGAGTTGCCGAGGGTGATGCCGAAGCCGCGCTCCAGCGGCTCCGCCACGAACTTGCCGTAGGTGTTGGTGAGGGTCTCCTGGTCGACCGTCAGCCCGCGGGGCTTGATGAGGTCGCGCCAGTTCTTGGTGGTGATGGAATCGGACGCCATGGGCTGTCTCCTGGTCCGCCGCCCCCTCCCCGGCGCCGCCCAGCCTGGCGGTGTCGAGGCGCCATGGGGCGCGCGGCGTCTGACGGCGCGGGCCCGGTGTCCCGGGCCCGCGGCGAGGTGGGAAGCGTGCGGCTACTTCGAGTAGAGCTCGACGATGAGCTGTTCCTGGATGGGCATGGTGATGTCCTCGCGCGCCGGCGAGGTCCGCACCGTGCCCTTGAAGGCGGTCTTGTCCAGGTCGAGCCAGGCCGGCACGCCGCGGCGGTCCACCGCCTCGACGGCCTCGCCGATGCGCGCCACCTTGCGGGAGCGCTCCTTCAGCTCGATGCGATCGCCCACGCGGCACTGGTAGCTGGCGATGTTGACCTTGCGGCCGTTCACCTTGAAGTGCCCGTGGCGCACCAGCTGGCGCGCCTCGTTGCGGGTGTCGGCGAAGCCCAGCCGGAAGACCACGTTGTCGAGCCGGAGCTCGAGGGTCTGCAGCAGGTTCTCGCCGGTCTTGCCCTTGCGGGCGGCCGCGTTGGCGTAGGCGTGGCGGAAGCCGGCCTCCAGCAGGCCGTACATCCGCTTCACCTTCTGCTTCTCACGCAGCTGGACGCCGTACTCGGAGAACTTGACCCGGCCCTGGCCGTGCTGGCCCGGCGGGTAAGGGCGGCGCTCGATGGCGCACTTGTCCGTGTAGCAGCGGTCGCCCTTCAGGTACATCTTGAGGTTCTCCCGGCGGCAAAGCCGGCAGACGCTTTCGCAGTAACGAGCCACGGTGGTCTCTCCTGATCAGACGCGGCGGCGCTTGGGCGGCCGGCAACCGTTGTGCGGGATCGGGGTCACGTCCCGGATGAGCGAGATCTTCAGGCCGGCGGCGGCCAGGGCGCGCAGCGCCGACTCGCGGCCTGCGCCGGGGCCGGTCACCACCACGCTGACCGACTTGAGGCCGTGCTCCATGGCCTTGGCCGCCGCGTCGCCCGCCGCCACCTGGGCGGCGAACGGCGTCGACTTGCGCGAGCCCTTGAAGCCGCGGGCGCCGGCGCTCGACCAGGAGATGACGTTCCCGGTCGGGTCGGTGATGGTGATCATGGTGTTGTTGAACGACGCCGCGATGTGGACGATGCCGGCGGCGATGTTCTTCTTGACCCGCTTCTTCCCCTTCTTCGGGGTCACGGGTGAAGCGGTGATGGGCTCGATGCCGCCCAGGTTCGGCACGGAGGGAGCGCTGCTCTCCTCCGCCTTGGGCGCCGCCTCAGGCTTCTTGGCGGGCTTCTCCGTCGTCTGCTTCTCGTCGGCCACTCGTCGTTCTCCGGTGGATGAGGTGCTGGACTACTTCGGCGCCGGGGCCGCGGAGGGGGCCTTGCGGACCAGCCCCTTCTTCGGGCCCTTGCGGGTGCGCGCGTTGGTGTGGGTGCGCTGCCCGCGGACCGGCAGGCCCCTGCGGTGGCGCAGACCACGGTAGCAGCCGAGGTCCATGAGCCGCTTGATGTTCATCGAGATCTCGCGGCGGAGGTCACCCTCCACCTTGAGCTGCGCCTCGATGGTCTCGCGGATGCGGCGGACCTCGTCGTCCGTCAGATCCTTGGTCCGGGTGGTGACGTCCACCTTGGACTTCTCGCAGATCTGTGTCGCGGTGGTCCGGCCGATGCCGAAGATGTACTGCAGGCTGACCTCGATCCGCTTTTCGCGGGGAAGGTCGACGCCGGCGATGCGAGCCATTCGTCTACTCTCCAGTCTCGCGCCGGGCTAGCCCTGGCGCTGCTTGTGACGGGGGTTGGCCGGGCAGATGATCCGCACGGTGCCCTTGCGCTTGATGACCTTGCACTTGTCGCAAATCTTCTTGACCGACGCGCGGACCTTCATGACCGACGCCTCCCTCTGACCTTCTCATCAAAGACGAAAAGCCCCGCCGAGCCTTCCGGCGGGACCGGCGGCAGGGGCTTGCGACGCCCCCAGGTGCAGCTTGCCGCCCGAATTTTCTCCGGGTTTTCCCGGATCGACCTCCCCAGCACGCGGCTGAGCGGAGGGGGCCTATTAACACAGGCATTTTCCTGATGCAAGCGTTGCCCAGAGCCGCCAGGTCCCGCCCTCGCCCCAGCCACCCCGCTTCGGGGTGGGTGAAGCCCTGCTTCACGCGACGGTGAGGATCTCCGGGCCATCTTCGGTGATGGCCACGGTGTGCTCGAAATGGGCCGAAAGCCGGCCGTCCTGCGTCACCGCGGTCCAGCCGTCGTCGAGCGTCTCGACCTGGAAGCCGCCGGCGTTCACCATCGGCTCGAGGGCCAGGACCATGCCCGGCCGCAGCCTGGGCCCGGTGCCGGGTGACCCAAAGTTGGGGACCTGGGGAGGCTCGTGCAGCCTGCGGCCGATGCCGTGGCCCACGAAGTCGCGCACCACCGAGAAGCCGCGCGGCTCCACGTAGGCCTGGACGGCGGCCCCGATGTCACCGACCCGCCGATCCGGCCAGGCCTCGGCCACCGCGCGCGCCAGGGCGCCCCGCGTGACCTCGATGAGCCGCAGCGCCTCGGGGGAGGCCGTGCCGACCGGCACGGTCACCGCGGAGTCGCCGTAGAAGCCATCCAGCACCACCCCGAAGTCGAGCCCCACGATGTCGCCGTCCCGCAGCACCCGCAGCGCCGAGGGGATGCCGTGCACCACCTCGTCGTTCAGCGAGATGCACACCGAGGCGGGGTAGCCGTGGTAGCCGAGGAAGGCCGGCTCGGCCCCCCGCTGCCGGGCCCTGGCCTCGGCCAGGCGGTCCAGCTCGGCGGTGGTCACGCCCGGCAGCGCCGCGGCGGCCAGCTCCGCCAGCACGTCGTGCACCACCCGACAGGCGTCGCGGATGCGGGCCAGCTCGTCGCGCGACTTGACGGCGATGCGCTCGCGCGAAAGGGCATCCATGGGCGGGGGCGGGCCGGACTACCGGCCCAGCAGCGTCAGCGTGGCCGCCAGGATGGCGTCCGGGGCGCCCAGGCCGCCCACCTCGGCCACCTGGCCGCGGGCCTGGTAGAAGGCCTTCAGCGGGGCGGTCTTGACGGCGTACTCCGACATCCGCTTGCGGACGTTCTCCGGCTTGTCGTCCTCGCGGTGCACCAGGGCGGCGCCGTCCCGGTCGCACACGCCGGCCACCGCGGGCGGCTGCTGGGTGACGTGGTAGACCGCCCCGCAGCTGGGGCAGGAGCGCCGGCCGCCGATGCGCTCGACCAGGGCCGACTCGGAGACCTCGTAGGACACCACCCGGCCCAGCGGGCGGCCCAGGCGGGCCAGCAGGCCGTCCAGGAAGCCGGCCTGACCCACGGTGCGAGGGTAGCCGTCCAGGATGCAGCCGCTGGCCACGTCGGCCCTGCCCAGCCGCTCCTCGACCATGGCGTTGGTGATGTCGTCCGTGACCAGGCCGCCGGAGTCCATGATGGCCTGGACCCGAATGCCGATCTCGGTGGCCCGCGCCTTGTGGTCGCGGAACATGTCCCCGGTGGAGACGTGCGGGACCGAGAGCCGGGCCGAGAGCAGCTTGGCCTGGGTCCCCTTCCCCGCGCCGGGCGGGCCGAGCAGGATGAGGATCATGGGTTCACCTCGCGGGCGCGCGCCCCGGGGACGGGGCGCCCCCGCATCATGCCCCGACCGGCTGGCCGGACGCCATGGAGCGGCCGCGGATGCGCGGCCCCCGGGGGCCGGTGAAGCCCTCGTAGTGGCGGGTGATGAGGTGCCCTTCGATCTGCTGCACCGTGTCGAGGGCCACGCCCACCACGATGAGCAGCGAGGTGCCGCCGAAGTAGAAGGTGACGCCGAACTTGTCGGTGATCAGGGTGGGCAGCACGCAGATGGCGGACAGGTACATGGCCCCGCCGAAGGTGATGCGCGACAGCACGTGATCGATGTAGTCGGCCGTCTTCTTGCCCGGGCGGATGCCGGGGATGTAGCCGCCGTACTTCTTGAGGTTGTCGGCCACGTCCACCGGGTTGAAGGTCACCGCCGTGTAGAAGTAGGCGAAGAAGACGATCAGGAGGACGTAGAGGACGTTGTAGATCCAGCTGCCCGGCTGGAAGGCGGTCTGCAGCGCCGTCAGGGCCGGGAACCACCCGGCCAGGGTGGCCGGGAAGAGCAGCAGGGAGCTGGCGAAGATGGGCGGGATGACGCCCGAGGTGTTGACCTTGAGCGGCAGGTGGGTCGACTGGCCGCCGTAGAGCTTCCGGCCGACCACCCGCTTGGCGTACTGGATGGGGATGCGGCGCTGGCCGCGCTCCACGAAGACGATGATCCCGACCACCACCAGCATGACCACGCCCAGGATGAGCAGGCCGAGCTCGCTCATCTGGGAGCCGGGCGCCCGGTAGGCCATGAAGGTCTGGTAGGCGGCGGCGGGGGCGCGGGCCACGATGCCGGCGAAGATCACCAGCGAGATGCCGTTGCCGATGCCCCGCTCGGTGATCTGCTCGCCCATCCACATGATGAAGGCGGTGCCGGCGGCCAGCGAGATCATGGTCAGCAGCCGGAAGCCCCAGCCCGGCTCGGCCACCACCGAGAGCCCCGCGTTGGTGGTGAGCGACTCGAGGTAGCTGGCGATGCCGTAGCCCTGGATGGCCGACAGCACGATGGTCAGGTAGCGGGTGTACTGGGTGATCTTTCGGCGCCCCAGCTCCCCTTCCTTGTTCAGCTTCTCCAGGGCCGGCACCACCACCGTCAGCAGCTGCAGGATGATGGAGGCCGACACGTACGGCATGATGCCGAGCGCGAAGATGGAGAGCTGCTCGAGCGCTCCGCCCGAGAAGAAGTTGAGGAGGCCCAGCAGGTTGCCCTGCCGGACGATCTCGCCCATGGCCTTGCGGTCCACGCCGGGGGTGGTGACGAAGATGCCGAGCCGGTACACGGCCAGCATGCCCAGGGAGAAGATCAGCCGCTTGCGCAGCTCCGGGACCCGGAAGATGTTCGTCAGACCGCTCGCCATGCCAAAAGCCCTTCCGGCGCTAGGCCTTGGCCGAGGCGGCCTTCTTGGCGGCCTTGGCCTTCTGGTACATCGTCACCGGGGCCGGGAGGAGCTCCACGGTCCCGCCGGCCTTCTCGACGGCGGCGCGGGCGCCGGCCGTGACCCGGTCGACCTTGACGGTCACCGGGCTGGTCAGCTCGCCGCCGCCCAGCAGCACCACGCCGTCGAACTGGCCCCGCACCAGGCCGTTGGCCCGGAGCGCCGCCACGTCGACCACGCCGGCCAGGCCCTGCAGGTCGCCGACCTTCACCTCGGCGTACTCACGCCGGTGGATGTTCTTGAAGCCGAACTTCGGGAGGCGGCGCTGCAGCGGCATCTGGCCGCCTTCGAACCCCTCGAACCGCATGTTGCCGGTGCGGGCCTTCTGGCCCTTGGCGCCGCGGCCGGCGGTCTTGCCGAGGCCGGAGCCCTGGCCGCGGCCGACGCGCTTGCGGGTGGACTTGGCGCCCTTGGGCACCTTGAGCGAATTGAGCGACATGGAAGGCACTCCTTCTAGCACGGGGCCGGCGCCGCTACGAGCGGGCGGCCGCCTTCTTGCGGGCCTTGCGGCCAACCGGGGTGGGGGCGTCCACGCGCTCCCACGCCACGAGGTAGGAGACCTTGGAGATCATCCCCATGGTCTGGGGCGTGTCGGGGAGGAGCTTGACCGAGTTGGTCTTCTTCAGCCCCATCCCGACCACCGTGAGGCGGTGGTCGGCCGAGATGCCGGCCAGCCCCTTGAGCAGCTTCACCTTGATGGCAGCCATGGATGCTCCTAGCCCTGGATCTCGGCGAGCGTCTTGCCGCGCCGACGGGCGGTGTCTTCGGCGGAGCGGAGGCGCTTGAGGCCGGCCACCGTCGCCTTGAGGACGTTGTGCGGGTTGCGGGAGCCCTGGCACTTGGTGAGCACGTTGCGGATGCCCGCCGACTCCAGCACGGCGCGGACGGCGCCGCCGGCGATCACGCCGGTGCCCTCCCCGGCCGGCTTGAGCAGCACCCAGCCAGAGCCGAAGTGCCCCAGCACCTCGTGCGGGATGGTGCTGCCGACCAGCGGCACCTTGAAGAGGTGCTTCTTGGCCTGGTCGCCACCCTTGCGGATGGCCTCCGGGACCTCGTTGGCCTTACCGAGGCCGACGCCCACGTGACCCTGGCCGTCGCCGACGACGACCAGCGCAGAGAAGCTGAAGCGCCGACCGCCCTTCACGACCTTGGCGACGCGGTTGATGTGGACGACGCGGTCGTTGAGCTCGAGCTCGTTCGCGTTGATGGGAGCAGCCATTCGTTCTCGTCCTTGTCTGGCGGGCGCCTAGAACAGCAGCCCGGCCTCGCGCGCAGCGGCGGCCACCGCCTCGACGCGACCGTGGTAATCGAAACCGTTCCGGTCGAAGACCACCGCGGTGATCCCCTTGGCCAGAGCGGCCTTGGCGAGCGCCGCCCCGACCTTCTTGGCGGTCGCGGTCTTGTCGTCGTCGCCGACCTCGCCCTTGAGGGTCTTCGAGGTGCTGCCGACGCTGACCAGCGTCTGGCCAGCCACGTCGTCGACGAGCTGGGCGTACATGTGCTTGAGGCTCTTGTAGACCGTGAGGCGCGGGCGGGCAGCGGTGCCCGAGACCTTGCGGCGGATGCGAGCCTTGCGCTTCTCGCGCGAGGTGACCTTCTGGGCCATGACGTTCCTCCGTGCGGTGGCGCCGACTCGGCCGCCGCATGAGCGTGGTGGTTCCGTCGCCTAGGCGGCGCCGGTCTTGCCTTCCTTGCGACGGACCGTCTCCTCAGCGTACTTGATGCCCTTGCCCTTGTACGGCTCGGGCGGGCGGAGCGCGCGGATCTTGGCGGCGGTGAGGCCGAGGAGGTGCTTGTCGACCCCCTTGATCAGCAGCTTGGTCTGCTTGGCATCCACCTCGGCGGTGATCCCCTCGGGCAGCTTGAAGACCACCGGGTGGGAGAAGCCGAGCGTGAAGTTGATGTCCTTGCCCTTGACCTCGGCCTTGAAGCCGACGCCGCTGATCTCCAGGCCGCGCTCGTAGCCCTTCGACACGCCGTCCAGCGCGTTGCGGACCAGGGTACGGGTCAGGCCGTGCAGGCCCTTGGCCAGGCGGGTCTCGTCCGGGCGGGTGACGCGCACCTCGTTGCCGGCGACCTCCACCTTGACCACGGGGTTGAAGGTCAAGGACATCTTGCCCTTGGGCCCCTCGACCTTGATCAGGGTGCCGGTGATGGCGACCTTGACCTTCTCGGGAATCTTGACTGGCTGCTTTCCGACGCGGGACATGTGCGGCTCCCTTACCAAACCGTGCAGATCAGCTCGCCGCCGACCTTGTGCTTGCGGGCCTCGCGGTCGACCATCACGCCCTTGCTGGTGGACAGGATGGCGACCCCGAGTCCGTTGAGGACCCGCGGAATGTCGTCCGTGGCCACGTAGCGACGCAGGCCGGGCTTGCTGACCCGCTTGATGTCGCTGATGGCCGGCTCGCGATCGGGACCGTACTTCAGGACGATGGTGATCGCCCCCTGGTGCCCGTCGTCGTGCCGGACGTAGTCCTGGATGAAGCCCTCGCTCTTGAGGACCTCCGCCAGGCGCAGCTTGAGGCCCGAAGCCGGGACCAGGCACTTCTCGTGACGTGCGGACGACGCGTTGCGGATGCGCGTCAGCATGTCGCCAATGGGATCGGTAAAGCTCATCGCGGCGGTCTCCCTTACCAGCTGGACTTGATGACGCCGGTGATCTCGCCCTGCAGCGCGCGCTTGCGGAAGCAGATGCGGCACATCTGGAACTTGCGGAGGAAGGCGCGGGGCCGGCCACACAGCGGGCACCGGTTGTACTGGCGCACCTTGAACTTCAGCTTGCGCTTGGCCTGCGCCATCTTGGAAAGCTTGGCCATGGGGTCTCCTGGTCGGGGGGCTTAGGTGCGGAACGGCATGCCGAGCGAGCGGAGGAGGGCGCGGCCCGCCTCGTCATCCCTGGCCGTCGTCACCACGGTGATGTTCAGGCCCTTGATCTTCTCGACCTGGTCGTAATTGATCTCGGGGAAGATGATCTGCTCGCGGACGCCGAGGGTGTAGTTCCCCTTGCCGTCGAAGGCCTTGGGCGAGACGCCCTTGAAGTCGCGGACGCGGGGCAGCGCGATGCAGACCAGCCGGTCGAAGAACTCGTACATCCGCTCGCCCCGCAGCGTCACCATCACGCCGATGCTCTGGCCCTGGCGCAGCTTGAAGTTGGCGATGGACTTCCGGGACTTGGTGATGACCGGCTTCTGGCCGGCGATCATGGTCAGCTGCGCCAGCGAGGCGTCGATGATCTTGCCGTTGCTGATGGCTTCGCCCAGGCCCATGTTCACCACGATCTTCTCGAGGCGGGGCACCTGCATGGGGTTGCCGTAGCCGAGCTCCTTCATGAGCGCGGGGCGGAGCTCCTTCTCGTACCGCTCCTTGAGTCGTGCTGCCATCGTCGTTCTCCTTGCCTTCGGCCGGCGCCTGCAGCTGCCGGGCGATGCGGGTGAGCTGCTTACGTGGCCGCCTGGCGCTTCGCCAGGCGGGCCTTCTCCTTGGCGCCGAGCTCGCGGGGCGCCTTCTCCAGGCGCACCGGCTCGCCGCCCGCCGCCACCACCATCACGTTGGAGATGGCGATGGTGCCGGTCTTCTCGACGATGCCGCCCTCGGGGCTGGACTGGCTGCGCCCCTTCTTCTGGTGGCGCTTCACCGTCATGAGCTTCTCGACCCGGACCCGGCCGTCCTCGCGGAGGACCTCCAGGACCTTGCCGGACTTGCCCTTCTCCTTGCCGGCGATGACCTTGACGGTGTCGCCCTTGCGGATGACTGGCATGGCTAGAGGACCTCGGGGGCCAGGCTGATGATCTTCATGAACTTGCGGGCGCGCAGCTCGCGGGCCACCGGGCCGAAGATGCGGGTGCCCACCGGCTCGAGGTCCTTGTTGATGAGGACCGCGCTGTTGCCGTCGAAGCGGATGTAGCTGCCGTCGGGGCGCTTCACCTCGCGGGCGGTGCGGACGATGACGGCGCGGGCCACCTCGCCCTTCTTCACCTTGGCCTGCGGGATGGCCTCGCGGACCGACACCACGATGACGTCGCCGAGCGAGGCGTACTTCCGCTTCGACCCGCCGAGCACCTTGATGCACATCACCTTCTTGGCCCCGGAGTTGTCGGCAACGTCCAGGATGGTCTGCATCTGGATCATGGTTAGACCTCCGTCGCCTTCTCGATGATCTCGACCACGCGCCAGCGCTTGTCCTTGGACAGCGGACGGGTCTCGACCATGCGGACCTTGTCGCCCGGCTGGCACTCCTGGTTCTCGTCGTGGGCCTTGAACTTCTTGGCCTGGGCGACGATCTTCCCGTACTTCCGGTCTGGCACGCGGCGCTCGACCTTGACGACCACGGTCTTGGTCATCTTGTTCGAGACCACCACGCCGACGCGGGTCTTGCGGTTGCCGCGCTCCATGTCCATCACTCCTTCGCCTTCCCGGCCTTGGCCGGGAGGTCCTTGGCGCGCGCCACGGTGAGGCAGCGGGCCACCTCGCGGCGGGTCTTCATGAGCTCGGCGGTCGAATCGAGCACGCCGGTGGACGCCTTGTTCTTGAGCTCGAAGAGGGTCTGCTTCAGCTCGCTCGCGCGGGCCTCCAGCTCACCTCTCGACAGCTCGCGCAGCTCCTTCACGTTCGCCATGGGGTCGTCCTCCTACAGCGTCGTGCCGCGCTTGACCAGCTTCGTGGACACCGGCAGCTTGTGGGCGGCCAGGGAGAACGCCTTCTTGGCGGTGGCGTCGTCGCAGCCCTCCATCTCGTAGAGGATGCGACCCGGCTTGATGACGGCCACGTAGTACTCCACGTTGCCCTTGCCGGTGCCCATGCGGGTCTCAGCCGCCTTCTTGGTGATGGGCTTGTCCGGGAACACCCGGATCCAGAGCTTGCCGCCACGCTTGACGTGGCGGGTGATGGCGACGCGGGCGGCCTCGATCTGGCGGGCCGTCAGGTAGCCGCACTCGGTGGCCTGCAGGCCGTACTCGCCCTGGTTCAGGTCCGAGCCGCGGTACGCCTTGCCCCGCATGCGGCCCTTCATCATCTTGCGGTACTTGGTACGAGCGGGCTGAAGCATGTGTCTCTCCTGTCCTGGTCCCTAGGCCTTACGCGCGATCGGCGCGCGGGCCGGCGGAACGGGGCGCCCGGGCCGCCGCGGACTGCGGCAGGACCTCGCCCTTCATGATCCAGACCTTGCAGCCGATCTTGCCGTAGGTGGTCTTGGCCTCGGCGAAGCCGTAGTCGATGTCGGCGCGCAGGGTGTGCAGCGGCACCCGGCCCTCGCGGTACCACTCGTAGCGGGCCATCTCGGCGCCGCCCAGGCGGCCGGCGCAGGCCACGCGGATGCCCTTGGCGCCGAACTTGAGGGCGGTCTGCACCGCCTTCTTCATGGCGCGGCGGAAGGCGATGCGGCGCTCGAGCTGGGTGGCGATGTTCTCGGCCACCAGCTGGGCGTCGGTCTCGGCCTTCCGGACCTCGACGACGTTCAGGTAGACCTCGTTCTGCGTGAGGGCCTGGAGGTCCTTCTTGACGGTCTCGATGCCGGCGCCGCGCTTGCCGATGACGATGCCGGGGCGCGCGGTGTGGACGTTGATCTTGACCTTGTTGGCCGCCCGCTCGATCTCGATGCGGGAGATGCCGGCCGCGCCGAGCTTCTCCTTCACGAACTCGCGGAGGTGGATGTCCTCGTGCAGCCACTTGGCGTAGTTCCGCTCCTCGTACCACTTGGAGTCCCAGGTGCGGATGACCCCGAGGCGGAACCCGATGGGATGGACTTTCTGACCCACGTTGATCTCCTTGGCCGCTAGCGGCCGACGGTCCCGAGCTCGACGTACACGTGGCTCGTCTTCTTCTCGACCCGGAAGGCGCGCCCCATGGCGCGCGGCATGAACCGGCGCATCTTGGGGCCCTGGTCGACGGTCAAGGTCTTGATGACCAGGGCGTCCACGTCCACCTTGCCGCCCTTGTTCTCGGCGTTGGCGAGGGCGGAGCGGAGCAGCTTGGCCAGCGGCTTGGCGGCCGCCTGCGGGCGGTACTTGAGCGCCGCCAGGGCGTCCCCCACCGGGAGGCCGCGCACGGTGTCGGCGACGAGCCGGACCTTGCGGGGCGCCAGGCGGAGGAACTTGAGGCTGGCGTGCGGCCCGGGCGCGGGGGGCGCCGGGCGGTTGGGGCGGGAGCGCGGGAGCGGGGGGGCCCGCCGCACGCGCTTCACGATCGTCTTGGTCTCGGTCTCGGCCATGGTGTCCTCGCTACTTCTTCGGCGGGCCAGCCGGGGCCGCCGCGGCCTTCTTCTCCGCCGAGTGGCCAGAGAAGCTCCGGGTGGGGGCGAACTCGCCAAGCTTGTGGCCGACCATGTTCTCGGTCACGAAGACCGGCACGAACTTCTTGCCGTTGTGCACGGCGAAGGTGTGCCCCACGAAGTCGGGGAGGATGGTGCTGCGCCGCGACCAGGTCTTGATGACCGACTTCTTGTTGGACTTGTTCGCCTCCTCCACCTTCTTGGTGAGGTGCTTGTCGGCGAACGGGCCCTTCTTGATTGAACGCGCCATGTGTCGGTTGTCCCTTCCCGCGGGCTACTGCGGCGTGTTGCGAACGCCGGGCTTGCGCCGCGAGATGATGAACTTGTCGGTGCGGCGGTTGTTGCGGGTCTTCTGGCCCTTGGTCTTCTGGCCCCACGGCGAGACCGGGTGCGGATTGCCCTGCCCCGACTTGCCTTCGCCGCCACCGTGCGGGTGGTCGACCGGGTTCATGGCCAGGCCGCGGACGGTCGGGCGGATGCCCAGCCAGCGGCTCTTGCCGGCCTTGCCGACCCGCACCGTGGAGCTCTCCACGTTGGCGAGCTGCCCGACCACCGCCCGGCAGTCCTGCTGGACCTTGCGGACCTCGCCGGACGGCATGCGGATCTGGGCGTACTCGCCCTCCTTGGCCATCAGCTGGCCGAAGGAGCCGGCCGACCGGATCATCTTGGCGCCGGAGCCCGGCTGGGCCTCGACCCCGTGGATGACCGTGCCGAGCGGGATGCTCTTGACCGGCAGGGCGTTGCCCGGCCGGATGTCGACGGTCTCGCCCGACATCAGGACGTCGCCCACCGCCACGCCGATGGGCGCGAGGATGTAGCGCTTTTCGCCGTCCTTGTACACCAGCAACGCCAGGCGGGCGGTGCGATTCGGATCGTACTCGATCGAGGCCACCTTGGCCGGCACGCCATCCTTGTCGCGCCGCCAGTCGATGACGCGGTAGCGGCGCTTGTGGCCGCCGCCGATGTGCCGGGTGGTGATGTGGCCGTGGTTGTTGCGGCCGCCGGTCTTGCGGACCGGCTTGGTGAGCTTCTTCTCCGGCTTGGCCTTGGTGATCTCGGCGAAGTCCGAGACCGTCATGTGGCGCCGCGCGGAGCTGGTCGGCTTGTAGGACTTGAGGCCCATGATCTCTCCCGGTTAGGCCGAGGTCCCCTCGAAGAGGGCGATGGTGTCGCCTTCCTTGAGGGTCACGAAGGCCTTCTTCCAATTGGGCCGCCGGCCCGTGCTGCGGCCGACCCGCTTGTTCTTGCCGCGCGCCACGGCGGTGCGAACCGCCAGGACGTGGACCTTGAACAGCGTCTCGACCGCCTGCTTCACCTGGATCTTGGTGGCGTCGCGGTGGACCTCGAAGGCGTAGGCGCGGGCCGCCTCGCGGTTGCGCTCCGCCTTCTCGGTGATGAGCGGACGCTTGACGACGTCCTGCAGGGTGATGCTCATGACAGGGCCTCCTCGAGCTTCTTGGCGGTGGCCGCGGTCAGCACCAGGGTGTCGTGCTTGAGGATGTCGTAGACGTTGAGCCCCTCGACGGCCAGGAAGTCGTGGCCGACCAGGTTGCGCACCGAGCGGGCCAGGGCGAAGTTGGCGCCGTCGTCGACCACCAGCGCCTTCTTGACGCCCAGGGTCGCCAGCACCTTGGCGGCCGCGGAGGTCTTGGGGCCGGTGGGCGCCCACTTGTCCACGATGAGGAGCTGCTGGGCGTTGCCGCGCAGGGCCAGGGCCGAGCGGAGCGCCGCCTTGCGCACCTTCTTGGGGACGTCGTAGCTGTAGTCGCGGGGCTTGGGCCCCATCGCCTTGCCGCCGCCGACCCACTGGCTGGCGCGGGTCGAGCCCTGGCGGGCCCGCCCCGTGCCCTTCTGCTTCCAGGGCTTCTTGCCGCCGCCGGAGACCAGGGAACGGTTCTTGACGGCGTGGGTGCCCGAGCGGTCGGAGGCGAGCTTCGCCTTGACCACCTCGTAGAAGAGGTGCTCGTTCACCTCGCCGGCGAAGACGGCGTCGGCGAGCTCCAGCTCACCAACCTTCTTCTTCTCGAGGTCGTATACGTCGAACTTGGCCATGGTGCCCTCGCCTACTTGATCTCGACGTCGACGCCGGCGGACAGGTCGAGCTTCATGAGCGCGTCCAGCGTCTGCGCGGTCGGCTCGAGGATGTCGAGCAGGCGCTTGTGCGTCCTGATCTCGAACTGCTCCCGCGACTTCTTGTCGACGTGGGGGCTGCGCAGGACGGTGAACTTGTTGATCCGGGTGGGGAGCGGAATCGGCCCGGCCACCTTCGCGCCGGTACGCTTCGCCGTCTCCACGATCTCCCCGGCCGACTGGTCGAGGAGCTTGTAGTCGTAGGCCTTGAGCCGGATCCTGATCTTCTGCGTCGCCATCGAAAAGCCTTCTCTCTCTGCTCGGCGCTGCGCGGTAGGGTGGGCGCTCCTCCCGAGGAGCGCCCTCTCACCGCCGTCCGCCAGCGGACCTCTTACAGGATGACCTCGGACACGACGCCGGAGCCGACGGTGCGCCCACCCTCGCGGATGGCGAAGCGCAGCTCCTTCTCCATCGCCACGGTGGTGATGAGCTCCACCTCGACGCCGATGTTGTCTCCCGGCATCACCATCTCGACCCCGGCCGGGAGGTTCAAAGTCCCCGTCACGTCCGTCGTCCGGAAGTAGAACTGCGGCCGGTACCCGTTGAAGAACGGCGTGTGACGACCGCCCTCCTCCTTCGTCAGCACGTAGACCGCCGCCTTGAACTTGGTGTGCGGCGTGATCGAGCCCGGCTTCGACAGCACCTGCCCGCGCTCCACGTCCTCGCGCTTCAGGCCGCGCAGCAGCGCCCCGATGTTGTCGCCCGCACGCCCCTCGTCCAGCAGCTTGCGGAACATCTCCACGCCCGTCACCACCGTCTTCTGCGTCGGGCGCAGGCCCACCACCTCGACCTCCTCGCCCACCTTGACGATGCCGCGCTCCACGCGGCCGGTCGCCACCGTCCCGCGGCCCGAGATGGAGAACACGTCCTCCACCGGCATCAGGAACGGCTTGTCCGTGGCACGCACCGGCGTCGGGATGTACGCGTCCACCGCGTCCATCAGCCGGCCGATCGACGGCTCGCCCAGGTCGCCCTTGTCGCCCTCCAGCGCCTTGAGCGCCGAGCCGCGGATCATCGGGGTCTTGTCGCCCGGGAACTCGTACTTGGTCAGCAGCTCGCGGACCTCCAGCTCCACCAGGTCCAAGAGCTCCGAGTCGTCCACCATGTCGCACTTGTTCAGGTAGACCACGATGTACGGAACGCCCACCTGCCGGGCCAGCAGGATGTGCTCCCGCGTCTGCGGCATCGGGCCGTCCGCCGCCGACACCACCAGGATGGCGCCGTCCATCTGCGCCGCGCCCGTGATCATGTTCTTCACGTAGTCGGCGTGGCCGGGGCAGTCCACGTGCGCGTAGTGCCGCGCCGCCGTCTGGTACTCCACGTGCGCCGTCGCGATGGTGATGCCGCGCTCCCGCTCCTCCGGCGCCTTGTCGATCTGGTCGTACGCCATGAAGGACGCCAGGCCCTTCTGCGCCGCCACCTTCGTGATGGCCGCGGTGAGCGTCGTCTTCCCGTGGTCCACGTGCCCGATCGTGCCGACGTTCACGTGCGGCTTGTTCCGCTCGAACTTCTCCTTGCCCATGGTGTCGCTCTCCTTCCTGGTGTACCGGAAACCAGACCGGCGCTACTTGGTGGTGACGCCCTTGGCCTTGCTGACGATGGTCTCGGCGATGCTGTTCGGGACCTGCGCGTAGTGGCCGAAGTGCATGGAGTAGGTGGCGCGGCCCTGGGTCTTGGACCGCAGGTCCGTGGCGTAGCCGAACATGGTGGCCAGCGGGACCAGGGCGTCGATGATCTGGGCGCCGGAGCCGGGGTTCATACCCTGGATCTTGCCGCGGCGGCTGTTGAGATCGCCGATGACGTCGCCCATGAACTCGTCGGGGGTGGTGACGACCACCTTCATGATGGGCTCGAGCAGGACGGGCTTGGCCTTGTGGGCGCCCTCCTTGAAGCCCATCGAGCCGGCGATCTTGAACGCCATCTCGGAGGAGTCGACGTCGTGGTAGCTGCCGTCGGTGACCTCGACCCGGATGTCGACCATCGGGTAGCCGGCCAGGATGCCGCCCTCCATGGCCTCGACGATGCCCTTCTCGATGGGCTTGACGAACTCCTTGGGGATGGCGCCGCCCACGATGACGTTCTCGAACTCGAAGCCCTTGCCGGGCGGCTGCGGGATGAGCCGCAGCCAGCAGTGGCCGTACTGGCCCTTGCCGCCGGTCTGCCGGACGTACTTGCCCTCGGCCTCGACCGTCAGGGTGATGGTCTCGCGGTAGGCCACCTGGGGCTTGCCCACGTTGGCCTCGACCTTGAACTCGCGCAGCATGCGGTCCACCAGGATCTCCAGGTGGAGCTCGCCCATGCCGCCCATGATGGTCTGGCCCGTCTCCTCGTCCGAGCGGACGTTGAAGGAGGGGTCCTCCATCTGGAGCCGCTGCAGGGCCACGCCCATCTTGTCCTGGTCGGCCTTCGACTTCGGCTCGACGGCCACGAAGATGACGGGCTCGGGGAAGATCATCCGCTCGAGGATGACCGGCTTCTCCTCGTCGCAGAGGGTGTCGCCGGTGGTGGTGGTGCGCAGGCCGACGGCGGCGGCGATGTCGCCGGCGTAGACCTCCTTGATCTCCTCGCGCTTGTTGGCGTGCATCTGCAGGATGCGGGAGATGCGCTCCTTCTTGTCCTTGGTCGCGTTGTAGACGTACGACCCGGCCTCGAGCTTGCCCGAGTAGACGCGGAAGAAGGTCAGGTTGCCGACGAACGGGTCGTTCATCAGCTTGAACGCCAGCGCGCTGAAGGGCTCGGCGTCGGAGGTCTTGCGGCTGGTGTCCACGCCCTTCATGGTCACGCCGGTGACGTCGGGCTTGTCGAGCGGGCTGGGGAGGTAGTCCACCACCACGTCGAGGATCTGCTGGACGCCCTTGTTCTTGAAGGCGGTGCCGCAGATGACCGGGAAGAAGGCCATCGAGCAGACGCCCTTGCGGAGACCGGCGGCCACCTCGGCGTTGCTGAGCGGCTTGCCGTCCAGGTACTTGGCCATCAGGGCGTCGTCGATCTCGGCGACGGCCTCCTCGATGGCGGCCCGGTACTCCTTGGCCTGCTCGAGCAGCTCGGCCGGGATCTCGATCTCCTGGTACATGGCGCCCATCGACTCGTCGTCGAAGGTGATGCCCTTCATCTTGACCAGGTCCACCATGCCGCGGAACTGGTCCTCGGCGCCGATGGGCAGGTGGATGGGCACCGGGCGGGCGCCCAGCTTGGCCTTGATGGTGGCCACCGACATGAAGAAGTCGGCGCCGACGCGGTCCATCTTGTTGATGAAGCAGACGCGCGGGACCTTGTACTTGTCGGCCTGGCGCCAGACCGTCTCCGACTGGGGCTCCACGCCGCTGACCGCGTCGAAGACCGCCACGGCGCCGTCGAGGACGCGCAGCGAGCGCTCCACCTCGATGGTGAAGTCCACGTGGCCGGGGGTGTCGATGATGTTGACGCGGTGGTCGCGCCAGGGGCAGGTGGTGGCGGCGGAGGTGATGGTGATGCCGCGCTCGCGCTCCTGCTCCATCCAGTCCATGACGGCGGTGCCCTCGTGGACCTCGCCGACCTTGTGCGTCACGCCCGTGTAGAAGAGGATCCGCTCGGTGGTCGTGGTCTTGCCGGCGTCGATGTGCGCCATGATGCCGATGTTGCGGTAGCGCTCGAGTGGATGCGTACGGGGCATGATCTTCTCGTCCTGAACCTTCGTGCGTGCGCCAACGAGCTCGCCCATCGGGGCGGAGCTCACGACCAAACCGAGCTGTCAAAGAGCGAAGCGGGTTCCTCGCGAAACCTTGCCGGTCCGACCGGCCGCTCTCGAAAGCCTCCTCTAGTTGCTCACCAGCGGTAGTGCGCGAAGGCCTTGTTGGCCTCGGCCATCTTGTGCGTGTCTTCGCGCTTCTTCACGGCGTTGCCACGGTTGGAGGCGGCGTCCATGATCTCGCCGGCCAGCTTCTCCATCATGGTCTTCTCCCCGCGGGCGCGGGAATACTCGATGAGCCAGCGCATGGCAAGGGCCACGCGGCGGTCCTGACGGACCTCGACCGGCACCTGGTAGGTGGCGCCGCCGACCCGCCGGCTCTTCACCTCGACCACCGGCTTGACGTTGTCGAGCGCCTTCTTGAAGACCTTGAGCGGGTCGTCCTTGAGCTTGGTCTCGACCTGCTCGAAGGCGCCGTAGCAGATCTGCTCGGCCGTCGACTTCTTGCCCTGGCGCATCAGGTCGTTGATGAACTTGGCGACCAGGCGATCCTGGAACTTGGGATCGGCCAGGATCTTCCGCTTCTCGACTACGCGACGACGAGGCATCGTGATTCCTTGGCTGTGCTAGCTGGGGCGCTTGGCGCCGTACTTGGAGCGGCTCTGCTTCCGGCCCGTGACGCCGACGGCGTCCAGCGTCCCGCGGACGATGTGGTAGCGCACGCCCGGGAGGTCCTTGACGCGGCCGCCGCGGATGAGCACCACCGAGTGCTCCTGCAGGTTGTGACCGACGCCCGGGATGTAGCTGGTGACCTCGAAGCCATTGGTGAGGCGGACGCGGGCGACCTTGCGGAGGGCCGAGTTCGGCTTCTTGGGGGTCGTGGTGTAGACGCGCGTGCAGACGCCGCGCTTCTGCGGCGACTCCTTGAGGGCCGGAGCCTTCTTCTTCACCGCGAGCTTCTCACGGCCCTTGCGCACGAGCTGGCTGATCGTCGGCATCGGTTACGAGCTCTTTTCTTCAACAAGATCGCCCGGGAAGGTGCCCTCGGGCGGAATGAGACCCTCAAGTTGAGGGCGGCGAATTATACGGAAGCGATCCCGCGTGTCAAGCCACTTCGTCGGCTGCGGCCCGAGGTGTCCAACGGGAGGCGCAACCTAGCGGAAGTCGGGGCAGTTGCCAAGGGACCCCGGTACGATTTCTTGGCCCGCCCCGCCGTCCGGGCCCGTCCGGCGCTCAAACCTGCGAGATCAGCGCCCGCATGGCCGACGCGACCCCCAGGCCGTCGAGGTCCGCCCGCGCCACCCACCGCGCCCCGTCCTGCCGGCGCAAGACGCCGACCTCACAGCGATATCCAACCAGGACCAGCGCCCGGTGGGTGAGCAGCCGCTCGGTCCGGGCCACCTCGGGGCCGACCCTCGCCGCCTTCGCGCCGAGCTCCCGACGCAGCGTCGCCCCCAGGGCGGCCGGCGCCGCGCCAGGCTCCAGCTCGGCGGAGGGCAGCGCCCAGGTCCCTCCAAAGAGCCCCCCGGAGGGGCGACGCACCAGGAGCAGGCGCCCGCGCCGCTCCAGCACCGCGCAGGCCAGCGTCAGGGCCCGGCGGGGGGCGCGTCGCCTCGGCGGCGGCACCTGGCGCTCCCGTCCGGCCAGCCGCGCGGCGCAGCTGCCGGCCACCGGACAGCGCGCGCAGGCAGGAGCCCTCGCCCCGCACAGCGTCGCGCCCAGCTCCATGAGCGCCTGGTTCCAGTCGCCCGGTCGGACCGGGTCCACCAGCTCGCCCGCCAGCGCCCAGAGCGTGCGCCGGGTGGCCGGGCTGGCCGGGTCCCCGGACACCAGGCAGAGGCGCGCCAGCACGCGCGCCACGTTGCCGTCCACCGCCGGCTCGCGGCGGGCGAAGGCGATGCTGGCCACCGCGCCGGCCGTGTAGGGGCCGAAGCCCGGCAGCCGCCGCAGGTCCTCCGCCGTGTCGGGCAGGCCGCCGTGGCGCGAGCGCGCGGCCTGGGCGGCGCGGCGCAGGGCGCGGGCGCGCGCGTAGTACCCGAGGCCGCTCCAGAGCGCCAGGACCTGGTCCTCCGGCGCGGCGGCCAGCGCCTCCAGGGTGGGGAGCGCCTCGAGGAAGCGCAGGTAATAGGGGATGACCCGGGCCACCTGCGTCTGCTGCAACATGGCCTCGGCCAGCCAGACCCGGTAGGGATCGGCGCCGTGCTGCGCCACCCGCCACGGCAGCGGGCGCGCCGCCGCGTCGTACCAGGCGAGCAGGCGGCGGCGCAGGGCGGCGCGGCGGGCGGGCGGCAGGGGCGTGGGCATGGCCTCCGTGGAGACGCGAGCGGGCCCGGCCGCCGTGCGTGGCGACCGGGCCCGGGGGACTGCGGCGGCGGCGCGCCTACTTGACGCGCTTGTCGAGCGCCTCCCAGTTGACGTTCTTGAGGAAGGCCTCGACGTACTTGCCGCGCTCGAAGGCCTTGTAGTCCCGCATGAAGGCGTGCTCCCAGCCGTCCAGCGCCAGCACGGTGGCGTAGCCGGTGGGCACGTTGTTCTCGTGCAGCGTGACGAAGTGGTTGGAGAGCCAGCCGGTGCTGGGGTCCTGGAAGGTCATGGCCCAGCCGATGCCCGGCATGGTGGCCACGGCCTTGAAGTCGGCCAGCCACAGGTCGTACTTGCCGTAGGAGGCCTCGACGGCCGTGCGGAACTTCGACCCGGCCGGCGGCTCGGCCTGGGCGCCCGGGGTGAGGTTGCCGAAGTAGTACTCGTGGTTGACCATGCCGCCGTACTCGAAGCCGAGGCGGCGGGTCAGCTCGGCGTAGACCGGGTCGGCCCCGGAGGCCTTGCCCTCGTTGGCCAGCGCCGAGAGCTTCTCGGTGAGCGCGTTGGTGCGCTTCACGTAGCCCTCGTAGAGCTTGAGGTGCTCCTCGATCTGGTCGTTGGAGATGCCGGCGAGCCCCCGGATCTTCGAGTAGTCGTGCGGGGCGTACTTCTTGACGTCTGCCATGGTCGCTCCGGAGGGCCTGTGACCGCTTCGGCCCGCGTGGGTGGTTGAGGTGGTCCCGAATTAGGCATGGCGCGTGCCGGAGTCAAGGCGCCGATCGGGGCGGCGGGCCGGCGTTCACTGGGCGGAAATGGGTGCTACCCTGGCGCGCCGTGGCCGCCGACCGCCCTCCCCGCCGCCTGCTGGTGCGACTGGCCGCCGCGGCCGGGGCGCTGGTGGCCCTCGGCCTGGCGGCGCTGGCGGCGCTCTGGCTCCTCCTGCCGGATCCCGCCGAGTGGCGCGCCCGCAACCCGCCCACCACCGCCCTCATCGACCAGCGCAAGGCCGAGGCCGCCCAGGCCCGGCGGCGCTACCGGCCGCAGCAGGCCTGGGTGCCGCTGGAGCGGATCTCGCGGCGGCTGGTGACCGCGGTGGTGGCCTCCGAGGACGCCACGTTCTTCGGCCACCGGGGGTTCGACTGGGACGCCCTGCAGGCCGCGGCCCGCCACGACCTGGCGCGCGGCCGGTTCGCCCGGGGCGCCTCCACCATCACCCAGCAGCTGGCCAAGAACCTCTACCTGGGCACCGAGAAGAGCCTGCTGCGCAAGGCCAAGGAGGCGGTGCTGGCGGCCAAGCTGGAGCGGGCGCTCGACAAGCGGCGCATCCTGACCCTCTACCTCAACGTGGCCGAGTGGGGCGACGGCACCTTCGGCGTGGAGGCCGGCGCGCGGCGCCACCTGGGCGCCGGCGCCGGGGCGCTCTCCACCGCCCAGGCGGTGCTGCTGGCCAGCATGCTGCCGGCGCCGCGGCGGGTGGACCTGTCCCGCCCCTCGGCCTGGCTGCGCGGGCGGGCCACCCGCCTGCTCGACAGGCTCCGGGACGAGAAGGTCATCCCGCCAGAGGAGCACCGCGCGGCGCGGGTCGAGCTGGCCAGGCTGCTGGCCGGGCCGGCCCCGGCCGACGACCGCGAGGAGCCGCCCGTGGAGGAGGGAGAGGAGGAGGTCGCGACCCCGACCCCGACCCCGACCCCGACCCCGACCCCGACCCCGACCCCGACCGGCGACGCGCCCCCAGCCGCTCAGGGCGACGGCGCCGGGACCGCCGGGCAGGCCCCCTCGGCGCCGCCCGAGCAGCCCGCCCGGCCGCAGGAGTAGTCCCCCGGATCGTCGACCCAGACCAGGCAGGCGGCCGGGTCCCAGCACTGGCGGTAGCTGACCGAGAAGCCGGGCAGCGCCACCGGGAAGTAGGTCACCTCCGACCGCCCGGCGCCGGCGGCGTCGAAGCCGGCCGCCACCACCGCCCGGTCGCCCGCGTCGCCCACGATGACGTAGCGCAGCCGGCCCCGGCCATCGGCGTAGCCCGCGAACGTGTAGTCGAACTGGGGCAGGCCCGCGCCGACCTTCCCGAGCGTGAGCGCCACCGTGCGGGGCTCCGCGCCGCGGTCGTAGTCCACCCGCATGACCCCGTCCGGCGAGTCGGGGTCCTGCATGCCGAGCGCGCGCAGGGCCTCGAAGTCCAGCTCCAGCCAGCCGTGCCCGCGCAGCGCCGACGGGCCGACGAAGTGGCCGGAGAGCACCGCCCGGAACGGCGCCTCGCCGCCGGCGGGGCGCGCCTCGAAGGCATAGGCGTGCTGCGGCGGCCCCTCGGGGCCGGTGGGGTAGGTGCGCAGGATGACGATGCGCATCTCGTTGCCGGGGTGCTGGTCGTCGGGGAACGGGCCCCAGATGCGGCCGTCGGCCAGCCGGGTGGTGGGCGGGTAGCGGCGCACCACGTCCACCAGGCCGAGCAGCCAGTCCACCATGCCGTTGAGCCCGTCGGCGGTGGGCCGCGCCCAGAGCCAGGTCTCGGCCGTGCCGAGCGGCTGGCAGGCCGCCACCAGCGACCCCCGCCCGTCCAGGCGGGCCAGCGCCGGCGTCGCCCCGGCCGGCACCACCACCGCCAGGTCGTCGCGGGTGGGCAGCGCCGCGTAGAAGCGCAGGTCCTCGTTGGACCAGGTGCCGCAGCCCAGCAGCAGGAGGGGCAGCAGGGCCAGCAGCCCGGCGCGGCGGCGTTCAGTCGGAGAGCGCATATTCGACCCCCAGGAAGCCCTCGGCGTAGCCGAGGCTCCGGTTCTGGTCCACGTCGTAGAAGAGCCAGCTCACCCGGGCGCGGGCCAGCGCCGAGAGCCGCGGCGTGAGCCGCCAGGTGGCGGCCCCCAGCAGCCCGGGCGTGACGGTGAAGAAGTGCTGGGACGGCAGGTCCTGCTGCCGCTCGAAGCGGCGCGACAGCCAGACGAACCCGACCCGCCCGCCGGCCGAGAGGGTGAGCGGCCCGAAGCCGAAGTCGCGCCACAGCGCCCCGCCGCCGGCCACCTCGGCGAACCGGAACGGGATGTCGGCCACCCCGTCGAAGCGCACCGTCCCCTCCCCGCCCCCGGCCGCCAGGTCCAGCCCCCAGGCCAGGCCGTGGCCCAGGTCGTCGCGCACCGAGAGCTCGGCGCCCAGCAGCGTGGCCGGCGGGAAGAGCCCGTCGCGGGTGGCCGCGTCCAGGAAGCGCTGCGCGCCCAGCCCGGCCACCAGCGACCAGCGGGCGCCGCCGTAGCCCTTCTGCGGATCGCGGGCCAGCGCCACCCGGTCCATGGCGGCCTCCTCCACCACCACCGGCCCGCCCGCCACCACCAGGGTGGCCACCAGCAGCCCCTCCTCGCCCGGCAGCCGCCGCTTCACCGCGTAGCGCCCGGCCGGCAGCGAGAGCCGGCGCTCCACGCCGGCCGGCTTGGCCACCTCGGCCACGGCGCGCCCGCCGCCGTCGAGCACCACGTACAGCCCCTCCAGCGCGGGCGGGAAGACCAGGCCGCCGGCCGCCGGCAGCAGGTCGGTGAGCACCACGTCGCCCGCCCCGCCCAGGTCGTAGAGGAAGGCCGGGTGCTGCGTGCCGCCGGCCGTGCCGGCGGTGGCGCCCACGGTGCGGCCGTAGGCGTAGGCGTAGGCCTCGGCCAGGGTGACCCGCCGGTCGCCGGAGGCGTCGGCGTCGCCCAGCAGCCCGGAGGCCAGGTGGTGGGTGAAGTAGCTGGCGCCCAGGGCGTCGGACTCCTGCGAGGCCTCGTCGGCGGCCGAGGAGGTGACCAGCACCAGGCCGCGCGGGCCGTCGGCGGCTGGTACGGTGACCTGGAACTCGGGCGCCGGACGCACCCCCTTGCTGCGGGTGATGGCGCCGGAGCGGCAGGCGTCGAGCAGCCCGATGCGGACGTCGGCCGGGGCCAGCTGCAGCGCCTCGCGCAGCTCGGCCAGCGGCACGCCGCCCGGGCCGAAGCGCAGCGCGCCGTCCTTGGCGTGCCCGGAGAAGTAGAGCACCAGCACGGTGCGCTGGCCGGCCGCCCGGGCCGCGGCGGCCCGCCCCGAGAGGTCGGCCAGGGCGCCGCGGAAGGACCGGGCGCCGGCCGACAGGAGCAGGGTGGCGTCGTCGGGGGCCACGCCGCCCACCCGGGTGAGGATGCCGTGGATCCGCCGCGCGTCCCGCTCGGCGTGGCGCAGGCGCTGCGTGCCGGGGCCGCCGTCCGGCTCGCCGGCCACCAGGGCGAAGCGCCGCCCCTCCAGGGCGCTGGCGCGCGGGGGCGCCGCGGCCAGGGCCGCCAGCGCCAGCGCCGCGGCGGCCAGCCGCCAGCTCACGGCCCGCCCCGCCACAGGGGCAGCACCACCACCTCGGCGCCGCCGCCCGGCGAGGCGCCGGCCGGCCCGAGGCGGCCCAGCCGCTCGAGCAGCGCCGCCCCGTCCACCGGCCGGTCGTCGAAGACCACCACCAGCTGGCCGCGCCGGCCGGTCCACTCGAAGGCCCCGGCCGCCACCTCGGCGGCGGCGCCGGCGCCGAGCAGGGCGGCGCCGTCCTCGTCGAGCAGGGCGGCGGCCGCGTGGCGGCGCCCGGCGGGCGCCAGGGCCAGGCGGAGCGCGGCGCCCGGGGGCACCGGCGCGCCGGGCGCCAGCGCCCTGGAGCCGGCGCCCTCCCGCAGGTGCAGGACGGCCGCGGCGGCGCCCTTCTCGCGGATCCCCTCGTCGCCTGGCGCGAGCCCACCGCGCCCCGCCGCCAGGCGGACCGCCAGCGGCGCCACCACCAGCGCCAGCGAGGCGGCCAGGGCCAGCGGCAGCACCCGCGGCCAGGCCGGCCGGGCCGGCGCCGGCGCGGCCTCGGCCCCGGCCAGCCGCTCGGCCACCCCGGCGGCGAAGACCTCGAAGGGGAGCTCGGCGGCCAGGGCGCGCCGCTCGGCCTCGAGCTCGGCCGCCGCCGCCTGGCAGCGCTGGCAGCCCGCCAGGTGCGCCTCGGCGCGGGTCCGGGCCTGGCCGGCCAGCTCCCCGGCCTCCAGCCGCCGCAGCGTCGTCACCGAGCAGGCCACGCCCGGACCACCCAGGGTGAGGCTCATGGCAGCTCCTCGGGATCCGGCAGGGCCAGGTCCGGGAAGGCCTCGGCCAGCGCCCCGCGCGCCGCCGAGAGGAAGGCGCGCAGCCGCTTGCGCACCGTGGGGAGCGACAGCCCGGCCACCTCGGCCACCTCGGCCTGGGTGAGCTCGTCCACGAAGTAGAGCACGGCCACCTCCTGCGCCTCGGCCGGCGCGGCGCCCAGCAGGGCCCGCACCAGCTCCCGCGCGTCGGGCTGGATGCCCCGCTCGCTCCGGTCGCGGGAGAGCCGGGCGAGCTCCGCGGGCCAGGCCGCCTGCCCGGCGCGGCGGAGGTTGAGGCAGTGGTTGGTGGCGATGCGGGTCAGCCAGGTGGCCGGCGAGGCGGCGGCGCGGAACTCCGGCAGCGAGCGCAGCGCCGCCACGAAGACGTCCTGGGTGGCGTCGCGGGCCGCCTCGGCGTCGCGCAGCAGGTAGCGGCAGCGGGCCAGCACGGCGGCGGCGTGGCGCCGGTAGAGCAGCTCGAGCAGCCCGGCGGGCGCCGGCCCGGGCCGCGGCGGGCCGGGGTGGCCGGCCCGCCCGCCGGGGATGAGCTCGAGCCGCGCCACGCCTCAGGGGACGGTGATGGTGATGGGCGCGGCGGTGGGGAAGACGCACTGGGACGGGTCGGTCAGGGTCTCCGAGCTGCCGTCGAAGTTCATGGCGTAGCTGGGCGCGCCGGTCCAGCACTGGCTGAAGGCCAGCTCGGTGCCGCCCGGCCGCCCGTAGCGGAAGTCGCCGCGCCCGGCGCCGCCCGGCTGCCAGCGGGTGTGCAGGCTGGCGGACTCCTCCAGGTAGCCGGCCGAGAAGGGCGGCAGGGTGCGCCAGCCCAGCTGCAGGTCGCCGCCGGTGGCGGTGGCGTCGAAGGCGTAGACGGCGTTGGAGCGGTTGGGGCTGGCCGGGTCGGCGCCCGGGTCGTCGTTGTTGCGGCCGCCCAGGAAGGCCACGTCGAGGTGCAGCGAGGTGCGGGCGTCGTAGGCCACGGTGAGCTCGCCGAAGTCCTCCTGCACCGCGCCGGCCGGGTGCGCCAGGCCGGCCCACACCTCGTCGAAGTCCACCGTGAAGGTGCCGTGGCCGCGGTGCTCCAGCGGGCCCGGGTAGGCGCGGCCGGAGAGGACCGCCACGAAGGGCGCGCCGGCCGGGGCCCGGGGCGCGCCGGAGAGCGTGTAGTCGTAGGCGTCGCCGCTCTTGGTGACCACCAGCATCCAGGTGTTGAGGTCCCCGTCGTCGGCGCCCGGGCCCCAGGTGCAGGCCGTGTCGGTGCAGCTGGTGGGCGGCACCACCTGGGTGAGCCAGGCGAGGGGGGCCAGCGTCCAGAAGACGCCGCCGTTGACCGCGGTGGCGAAGAGGTACGAGGTGACGGCGAAGGGGGCCGGGCCGGGGCCGGGGTCGACGGCGGCCAGCCGGCCGAGCGGCCGGGCGGGCGCGGCGGCGGCGCCGAGCGGGTTGGGCGCGTCGATGCGGACCACCGCGCTGGTCGGCAGGGCGGCGCTGACGGCGGCGGGGTCGAGCTTCTCGGCGCAGGCGGAGGCCAGCAGCACGGCGAGCAGGGGCAGGAGCGTCTTCATCGTGATCCTCGTGGTCTCGGCCGGCCCATTCCGGCCCTCACGAAAGATGGACACCCTCCCCCCCCGGGGATGGAAAGGCCTCCGGACGACGCCGCCGGCCGGGGTGGGCGCCGCACCCACCCCGCGGCCCGGTCACCGGGCGCGGCGGGCGCGGAAGAAGGCCAGGGTGCGGGCCAGCCCGTCGTCGAGCGAGACCTCCGGGCGCCAGCCGAGTGCGGCGGCGGCCGCGGCGGGCGAGATGCAGGAGCGGCGCTGCTCCCCCAGCCGCGCCTCGGCGTGCACGGCCGGGGTGGTCGACCCGGCGGCGCGGGCCAGCCGCGCGTACAGGTCGTTCACGTCGGTCTCCCGGCCGGTGCCCACGTTGAGCGCGCCGGCGAAGCCCCGCTCCGCCGCCAGCAGGTTGGCGCGGGCCACGTCGCCCACGAAGACGTAGTCGCGGGTCTGCCCGCCGTCGCCGTAGATGGTGCACGGCGCGCCGTCGAGCAGCCGCCCGCAGAAGATGGCCACCACGCCGGCCTCGCCGTGCGGATCCTGGCGCGGCCCGTAGACGTTGGCGTAGCGCAGCGCCGCGAAGGGGATGCCGTAGTTGGCCTGGTAGACCCCCAGGTAGAGCTCGCTGGCGGCCTTGGAGGCGCCGTAGACCGAGAGCGGCTGCTGCGGGTGGCTCTCCGGGGTGGGGATGACCGGGGTGTCACCGTAGGTGGCGCCGCCCGACGAGGCGAAGAGCACCCGCTTCACCGAGCCGGCCGCCACCGCCCCCTGCAGCAGGTTGAGCAGGCCGCCCACGTTGACGTCGGCGTCGAAGCGGGGCTCGGCCATGGAGCGGCGCACGTCCATCTGCGCGGCGTGGTGGCAGATGACCTCGGGGCGCTCGGTGGTCACCACCTCCACGGCGGCCGCGCTGCGCAGGTCCACCGGGTAGAAGCGGGCCGCCGCCGGGACGTTCTCCCGCTTGCCGGTGGAGAGGTCGTCGAGCACCGCCACGTCCCAGCCCGCGGCCAGGAAGGTGTCGGCGATGGTGGAGCCGATGAAGCCGGCGCCGCCGGTGATGAGGATCTTCCTGGCCATGTGTGCTCCCTGCCGAGGCGGATCAGGCCCGCCCGGCCACCCGCTCGCGGAACCAGGGGACGGTGCGACGCATCCCCTCCTCGAAGTCGACCTTCGGCTCCCACCCCAGCACCTGGCGGGCCCGCGTGATGTCCGGCTGGCGCACCTTGGGGTCGTCCTGCGGCAGGGGCCGGTGCACGATGGTGCAGTCCGCGCCGACGTGGCGGCGCACCGCCTCGGCGAAGGCCAGGATGGTCATCTCGGCCGGGTTGCCGATGTTGACCGGCTGGTCGGTGTCGGACCGGAGGAGGCGCACCATCCCCTCCACGTTGTCGTCCACGTAGCAGAAGCTGCGGGTCTGGGAGCCGTCGCCGAAGACCGTCAGCGGCTCGCCGCGCAGCGCCTGGCCCACCAGGGTGGGCACCACCCGCCCGTCGTCGAGGCGCATGCGCGGCCCGTAGGTGTTGAAGATGCGGGCGATGCGGGTCTCCACCTTCTTGTAGCGCCGGTAGGCCATGGTGATGGCCTCGGCGAAGCGCTTGGCCTCGTCGTAGACCGAGCGCGGGCCGATGGGGTTGACGTTGCCCCAGTAGCTCTCGCGCTGCGGGTGCTCCAGGGGATCGCCGTAGACCTCGCTGGTGGAGGAGAGCAGGAAGCGGGCCCCCTTCTCCTCGGCCAGGCGCAGCGCGCTCTCCACGCCCAGGGAGCCGACGTGCAGGGTCTCGAAGGGGTGCTCCAGGTAGTCGATGGGCGAGGCCGGCGAGGCGAAGTCGAGCACCGCCGCCACCGGCCCGGTCACCCGGAGCGGCAGGCAGATGTCCTGCTGCAGGAGCTCGAAGCGCGGCTCGCGCGCCAGGTGCTCCAGGTTCCGCAGGGTACCGGTGATGAGGTTGTCGACGCCCAGGACGGCGTGGCCGTCGGCCAGGAACCGGTCGGTGAGGTGGCTGCCGATGAAGCCGGCGGCCCCCAGGATGACCACCCGCTGCTCTGCCATGGGCTGCCCTACCCCTCGCGCTTGCCGCGCCCGAGGTCCTCGAGCGTCAGCTGTCCCGGCAGGGCGCCGCGGTACTTCTCCAGCACCAGGTCGATGCCCTGCCGGATGTACTCGGCCACCGGCACGCGCGTCCGGTCGTGCAGGAGCTTGAGCCGCTCCCCCTGCTCGGGCGTGATGTAGACGGTGGTGGAGATCTTCTTCCGGGCCATGGCCTGCCGCCACGGAAGGTAGGTGAGCGGCGGGGGTGTGTCAAACCGGCGCCCGCGCGGCGAGCGCGCCGTCGCGGGGCCCGTGGCCGCGGCCCGCGCCGGCGGCGGGAGAGTCTTCCTTGAGCCCCCCTGCGCCCAGGGGCTACAATCGCCCCTCACCCACGAGGTCTCCCCATGCGCCGAACCCTCCTCCTCGCCGCCGCGCTCCTCGCCGCCGGCTGCGCCTCCCGGCAGCGGCACCCGGCCGCGGCCACGGGCGCCGACGCCGCCGTGACCGGCCAGGCCGGCGGGGCCGCGGGCGGCGGGCTGGCCGAGTACGACCTGAACCACGACGGCAAGCCAGACGTCTGGAAGTACTCGACGCACGACGCCACCGGGAAGGAGCTGGTGGTCCGCAAGGAGAAGGACCTCAACAGCGACGCCAAGATCGACGGGTGGGAGTTCTTCAACCCCGACGGCACGCTCTCCAAGATGGTCTACGACATGGACTTCGACGGGAAGCCCGACGTGACCCTCTACTTCGAGAAGGACCAGCTGGTCCGCAAGGAGTACGCCTTCGGCTTCGACGGCGTGCCCCACAGCACCAGCTTCTACGAGAAGGCCAAGCTGGTGCGGAAGGAGCGCGACAGCAACGCCGACGGGCGCGTCGACTACTGGGAGTACTGGGAGGAGGGCGAGATCGATCGCATCGGCGTGGACGTGGACGCCGACGGCCAGGTGGACCGCTGGGAGGCCCGCCGCCTCGGGCAGGCCGAGCCGGCCGCCCGGTAGCCGCCGGGCCGGACCGCGACCGGCCGGTCAGAAGCCCAGGCGCAGCGCCAGCGCGGCCCGCGGCGCCACCCCGGCTCCCTCCGTCCAGCCGAGCCCCAGCGCCAGCCCGGCCGTGAGGTCGGCCGCCAGGGCGCGCTCCAGCCCCAGCTCCAGCAGGCCGGTGGCCCGGGCGCCCGCCGCCGCCCCCAGCCGCACCCCGCCCACCAGCCCCAGCGCCGGGCGCCAGGCGCCGAGGTCGGGCGCCCAGCGGAGGCCGCAGGCCGGCGTCACCTCGGCGGCCGCCGGACGGCCGGTGGTCCGCGGCGCGGCCTCGAAGGCCAGGCGCGTCACCACGTCCACCTCCCCCTCGAGCCACCAGCCCGCGGCCAGCGCCAGGCCCGGCCGTGCCCCGCCGTCCGGGAGGGCCAGCCCCGGCTCGAGGGCCAGCCAGCGCGCGGAGGGGGAGGCCCGGGCCGCGGACGGCGCGGCGGCCAGGAGCACGAGGAGCAGGGGGGCGAGGCGCCAGGTGGACGAGGGCATGTGGCACGCCTGGAGCAAGGACCGTGCTCGCCATGTCCCCTGCCCCGCTCCTCCTCCTCCTGCTCGCCCTCTCGGCCTGCGCCCCGTCACCCCTGGTGCACCCGCGCGCCGCCGAGCAGCTCCGCCGCGGCTACGCCCACCTGGCGGCCGGCGACGCCGAGCGGGCCGAGGTGGCCTTCGAGCACGCGCTGGCCTTCGCCCCCGACCTGCCCGAGGGGTGGAACGGCCTGGGCGTGGTGGCGCGGGCCCGCGGCGACGCCGAGGGCGCCCGCCGCGGCTTCCGGCGGGCCGTCCGCCTGGCCCCGGCCTTCGCCGAGGGACACGCCAACCTGGGCGAGGCGCTGCTGGCGGCCGGGCGCACCGGCGAGGCGGAGGACGCCCTGCGCACCGCCCTGCGCCTCGACCCGGACCTGGCCGGCGCGCGGCTCAACCTGGCGCGGGCCCACCTGCAGGCCGGCCTGCTCGACGCAGGCGCGCGCCCGGCGCGCTGGGCCGAGGCGCGGCGCGAGTACCTGCACCTGCTGGAGGCCGCCCCGGAGCAGGCCCTGGCCCACCAGGACCTGGCCTTCCTCGACTACCTGGCCGGCCGGCTCGACGCGGCCGAGGCCGGCTACCGTCGGGCCGCGGCGCTGGCGCCGTCGCCGGAGGCGCTGCACGGGCTCTGCCTGGCGCTGGTGGGGCTGGGGCGCTGCCGGGAGGGGCGCGCCGCCTGCGAGGCCTGCCTGGGCCTGGCCCCCGCGGCCGAGGCCTGCCGGGTGAGCCGGCGGGGCGCCGAGGCCTGCGGCGGGTGAGCGGGCGGCGACGGCGAGGCCTGCTGGCGACGCAGCGGACCCGCCGCGCCGCCCGGGCCTCCCCCGGAACGACGACGGCCGGCCCCGCGCGCGCGGAGCCGGCCGGTGTCACCCGCGCAGGCGGGTGGCGGGGCCTACTTGATCTGCCAGGTGTCGCCGCCGGCCAGCAGCTTGGTCACGTCGACGTCGCCCTTCTTGGTCTTGGCGGCCTCGATCATCTGCCAGGTCAGGTCCTCGGCGGTCGGCCGCGAGACGGCGCGGAAGACGCCGATGGGCGTGGGGAAGCCCGGCTTGAGGGCCAGGTTGGCCATCATGAAGGCGATGGTCGGGTCGTCGCGCTTGACGTCGTGGACCAGGACGTCCTTCTCGGTCACGCCGCCCTCACCCAGGGTCACCACCTCGAGCTCGGCGGTCTGCGGGTTGAAGCGGATGCCCTTCTTGTTGTCCTTGCCGAAGAGCAGCGGCTTGCCGTGCTCCATGCGGAGCAGCGCGTCGACCTTCACCGACTTCTCGGTGATGGCGGTGTAGGCGCCGTCGTTGAACACCGGGCAGTTCTGGTAGATCTCGGTGAAGCCGCTGCCCTTGTGCTCGGCCGCCGCCTTGAGCACGGCGCCCATGTGGGCGCCCTCCACGTCGATGGTGCGGGCCACGAAGGTGGCGCCCGCGCCCAGCGCCAGGGCCGGCGGGTTGAACGGCGCGTCCGGCGAGCCGTGCGGCATCGACTTGGTCTTCTTGCCGATCTCGGAGGTCGGCGACGTCTGGCCCTTGGTCAGGCCGTAGATGCGGTTGTTGAACATCAGCATCTTGAGGTCGATGTTGCGCCGCATAGCGTGGATGAAGTGGTTGCCGCCGATGGCCAGCGCGTCGCCGTCGCCGGTGACGATCCAGACCATCAGCTCCGGGCGCGACACCTTCAGCCCGGAGGCGAAGGAGGGCGCGCGGCCGTGCAGCGTGTGCATCCCGTAGTTGTTCATGTAGTACGGGAAGCGCGACGAGCAGCCGATGCCGGAGATGAAGACGATGTCCTCGCGCTTCTTGCCCGCCGCGGGGAGCGCCTTCTGCACCTGGTTGATGATGGAGAAGTCGCCGCAGCCCGGGCACCAGCGCGGGTCGACGCCGGACTCGAAGTCCTTCTTGGTGTAGACGGGCAGGGAAGTGTTCTCGGCCATGTGTGTGTCGTCCTTTCTCGGGGTCCTAGAGGACCTCGAGCACCTTGGCGGCCAGCTCGGCCATCTTGATGGGCTTGCCGTTGATCCGGTTGTACTGGAGGGGGTCGATGCCCGGGAACATGCCGCGCAGGTAGAAGGCCAGCTGCCCGTTGTTCACCTCGGGCACGAACACCTTCTTGAACCGCTTCATGACCTCCAGCAGGTTCTTCGGCAGCGGGTTGAGCCAGCGCAGGTGGACGTGGCCCACCGACTTGCCCTGCTGCACCAGCTGCTCGGCGGCGCCGCGCACCGAGCCGAAGGTGCCGCCCCAGGAGACCAGCAGCACGTCGCCGCTGGCGGCGCCGTAGACCTCGACGTCCGGCACGTCCTCGACCACGTTGGCGATCTTCTGCGCGCGGGTCAGGACCATGCGCTCGTGGTTCATGCCGTCGTAGGACACCATGCCGGACATGGAGTCCTTCTCGAGGCCGCCGATGCGGTGCTCGAGGCCGGGGGTGCCCGGCACGGCCCAGGGCCGGATGAGCTTGGCGTCGCGCTTGTACGGCATGTACTGGCCGTCGTGGTTGACGGTGGTCTGGTACTTCACCTCGAACTTGGGCAGCTCGGCGGCGGTGGGGATCTTGAACGGCTCGGAGCCGTTGCCCAGGTAGCCGTCGGTGAGCAGCACCACCGGGGTCATCCACTTGACCGCGCAGCGCATGGCCTCCATGGCCGCCCAGAAGCAGTCGGCCGGGCTCTGCGCCGCGATGACCGGCAGGGGCGCCTCGCCGTGGCGGCCGAAGAGCGCCACCAGCAGGTCGGACTGCTCGGTCTTGGTGGGCATGCCGGTGGACGGGCCACCGCGCTGCACGTTGACGATGACCAGCGGCAGCTCGGCGATGACCGCCAGGCCCATCATCTCCGCCTTGAGCGCCAGGCCCGGGCCGGAGGTGGTGGTGCAGGCCAGCGCGCCGCCGAAGGAGGCGCCGATGGCCGAGCCGATGCCGGCGATCTCGTCCTCGGCCTGGAACGTCACCACGCCGTGCTCCTTGAAGTACGCCATCTCCTGCAGGATCTCGGTGGCCGGCGTGATGGGGTACGAGCCGAGGAAGACCTGCTTGCCGGTGATCTTGGCCATGGTGGCGAAGCCCAGCGCGACGGCGTAGTTGCCGGTGACGGTGCGGTAGGCGCCCGGGGCCAGCTTGGAGGCCGGGACCTCGTAGCGGGCCAGCCCGATCTCGGCGGTCTCGCCGAAGGCGTAGCCGGCCTTGAAGACCTTCTGGTTGGCCTCCACGAACTGCGGCTTCTTCCCGAACTTCTTGGCGATCTGCTCGAGCTGCTGCTCCATGGGCCGGCTGTAGAGCCAGTACATGAGGCCGAGCGCGAAGTAGTTGCGGCAGCGGGCGGTCTCCTTGGAGGAGAGGCCCGAGCCCTGCAGCGCGTGGTCGGTCAGCATCGACATGTCGACCGAGACCACCTTGTAGGTGTGCTTCAGGGTCTCGTCGTCGAGCGGGTTGGTCTTGTAGGCCGCCTTCTCGAGGTTGCCCTCGGTGAAGGCGCCCTTGTTGACGATGAGGATGCCGCCCTGGCGCAGGTCGGCCAGGTTGGTCTTGAGCGCGGCCGGGTTCATCGCCACCAGCACGTCGGGGGCGTCGCCGGGGGTGTGGATCTCGCGCGACCCGAAGTTGACCTGGTAGCCGGACACGCCGGCCAGGGAGCCGGCCGGGGCGCGGATCTCGGCCGGGTAGTCCGGGAAGGTGGCGAGGTCGGTCCCGGCGAGCGCGTTGGCGCGGGTGAACTCGGTGCCGGTGAGCTGCATGCCGTCGCCGGAGTCGCCGACAAACCGGATGGTGACCGTCTCGACCTGCTGGATTTGCTTGGACATGTCTCCCTGCGTCTCCTTGAGAGGGGGGGCCCAGCTACAAAAAGGGAGCCCTGTATGCCGGATCCCCACCTTGAAGTCAACGACACTGGCGCGCAAACCAGCGAAACGACAGGCTTATTCTGGACCTGATCCGTCCGGTTTCCCCGGCCCGGACGGGCCTGGTCCACCCAAAGCTGGCGGTTCCAAGGGGGTTACGCGGTGCGGCGCGCTCGTCGCGGGCCGCGATCAGGCCGGTGGAAAGATCTTTCCGGGGTTGAGGAGCCCGAGCGGGTCGAAGGCCGCCTTGATGCGCCGCTGCAGCGCGATGACCTCGGGGCCCTGCTCGTATTCGAGGAAGTCGCGCTTGGCGAGCCCCACCCCGTGCTCGCCGGTGATGGTGCCCCCCAGGTCCACCGCCGCCCTCAGGATGGCCGCCACCGCCTGGTCGACCCGCGGCCGCTCCTCCGGCCGATCGTAGAGGACGTTACAGTGCAGGTTGCCGTCGCCGGCGTGGCCGTAGGTGGCCACCGTGAGCCCGAGGCGCCGCCCGATGGCCTTGGCCTCCTCCACCATGGCCGGGATGGCCGAGCGCGGCACGGCGATGTCCTCCGAGAGCTTGAGCGGGTGCACCTTCTTCAGGTTGACCGAGAGCCAGCGTCGCAGCTCCCAGATCTCCCGCCGCTGCGCCTCGTTCTGGGCCACCACCACCTCGCCCTGGGCCTCCTCGCCGCACAGCTCGGCCACCCGCACGATCTCGGCGAAGACCTGCTCCTCGTCGTTGCCGTCCGTCTCCACCAGCAGCATGGCGCCGGCGCCGGGGGGGAAGCGGCCCGGGGCGGTGCGGGCGATGGCCTCCAGCGAGACGTCGTCCATCAACTCCAGGCAGCGCGGGATGACCCCCTGGGCCAGCACCCGCGACACGGCGCGGGCCGCGTCCGCCACCGAGCCGAAGACCACCAGCGCGGTGGCCACGTGGCGCGGGCGGGGCAGCAGCTTCAGGGTCACCTCGGTGACGATGCCCAGGGTGCCCTCGCTGCCCACCAGCAGGGCCGCCAGGTCGTAGCCGGCCACCCCCTTGATGGTGCGCTTGCCCACCCGCAGGATCTCGCCGGTGGGGATCACCACGGTGAGCCCCAGCACGTACTCGCGGGTCACCCCGTACCTGAGCGCCCGCGGGCCGCCGGCGTTCTCGGCCACGTTGCCGCCGATGGTGCACAGCTCCAGCGAGTTGGGGTCTGGCGGGTAGAACAGGCCGTGCTTCTCGACCTCCGCCTGCAGCACCCCGGTGATGACGCCCGGCTCGACCCGCGCCGTCAGGTCCTCCGGCCGGATCTCCAGGATGCGCCCCATCCGCTCGGTGGAGACCGCGATGCCGCCCTCCAGCGCCAGCACCCCGCCCGACTTGCCGCTGCGGGCCGCCACCGGCACCACCGGGACCCGGTGGCGGGTGGCCACCTCGAAGACGGCGCGCACCTCCTCGGCGGACTCCACCTGCACCACCACCTCGGGCGGCCAGGCGCCCAGGTCGGACTCGTCGCGGCCATAGGCCTCCAGCCGCTCCGGGTCGCCCACCACCAGCCGACCGGCCGGGAAGCGGGCGCACAGCTCGGCCAGCGCGGCGGCGCGGGCGGCGCTCACCCGAAGACCTCCAGGTTGGCGCCGGTGGCGGCGTCCGGCGCGTCGAGGGCCGCGAAGATCACCACCCGGGCCACGTCGGCCGGCGTCATGGCCGGGGCGAAGGGGGTCTGGCGCAGCATGGCGGTGTCGGTGCTGCCCGGCGAGACCGCCAGCGCCTGCACCCCGTGGGGCCGGAGCTCCTCGGCCAGGCACCTGGTCAGGCCCAGCAGCCCCCACTTGGAGGCGTTGTAGGCGCTGGCCCCGGCGGTGCCCAGGGTGGCGGAGATGGAGGCCACGTTGACGATGCGGCCGCGGCGGCGGGCCTTCATGCCGGGGACCACCGCCCGGGCGCAGAGGAAGGCGCCGGTCAGGTTGACGTCGAGCGAGGCGCGCCAGCGCTCCAGGGTGAGCTCCTCCACCAGGCCGCGCACCAGGATGCCGGCGTCGTTCACCAGCAGGTCGCAGGGGCCGAGGGCCGCCTGGTGCGCCGCCAGCAGCCGGGCCACGTCGGCCTCGCTGGACACGTCGCCGGCCACGGCCAGGGCCGCGCCGCCGCCGTCCACCACCCGCTCCACCTCGGCCGCGGTGCGGGCGAAGACCGTCACGGTCAGGCCGCGCGCCGTGAGCGCCCGGGCCACGGCCTCGCCGATGCCGCGTCCGCCCCCGGTGACGATGGCGCTGGCCAGGCTCACCGGCGCCTCGCGCCGCCGGCCGGGCGCCCCGGGCCACGCGCCACCGCCGCCAGGAAGCGGCGCTGCAGCGCCTCGTCGCGCGCCATCACCCCGGCGAAGCTCTGGGTGTGGGCCCGCGCCCGCGGCCGCTCCTCGCCGCGCACCGACAGGCACATCTGCTCGGCCTCCAGCAGGCAGGCGGCGCCGCGCGCGCCGGCGTGGGCCACCAGCGCCTCGGCCACCTGCCGGGCCAGGTCCTCCTGCAGCACCAGCCGGTGCGCCAGGGCGTCCACCAGGCGGGCCAGCTGGCCGAACCCCACCACCCGGTCACCCGGGACGTAGGCCAGGTGCGCCAGGCCGCGCGACGGCAGCAGGTGGTGCGGGCAGACCGAGTGGAAGTCGATGCCGGTCACCGCCACCAGGCCGTGGCCCGGCGCCGGCATGCCGCCCCCCAGGATCCGGGCCGGGTCCTGGCGGTAGCCGTCCAGCAGGTCCTCGCGCCAGGCCTCGGCCACCCGCCCGGGCGTGCCGGCCAGGTCGGCGCCGCGGCGCACCTCGGCCGGCAGCTCCAGGGCGTCGAGGAAGGCCTCGGTGGCGCGCGCCAGCCGGGCGGCGGCCGGGCTGGCCGGGGCAGGGCGCCGCTTACCGGCGGACACCCGGCCCCCGGTAGGTGACGCAGGAGTCGGGGATCTCGAAGAGGCGCACCTCGGCCAGCCCCGGCAGCCGGCCGTCCAGCGTCTCCCAGATCCAGCGGGCGATGTTCTCGGCGGTGGGGTTGTCCAGCGTGTCGTTGAGGGTGCGGTGGTCCACCTGCGCCAGCACCAGCTCGCCCACGATGCGCTTGACGTCGCCGAAGTCGGCGATCATCCCGGTGTGCGGATCGACCTCGCCCTCCACGGCCACGAAGAACTTGTAGTTGTGGCCGTGCATGCGGAAGCACGGCCCCTCGTAGCGCGGCAGCCGGTGGGCCGCGGCGAAGGTGAACTCCACGTCCAGGCGCATGCTGCGGCGGTCGGTGTAGTCGGTGGGCGGCATCGCCCGGGTTATAGCTCGACGTAGACCTCGCCGCTCTCCACCTGCACCGGGTAGGTGGCCACCGCCACGCCGGGGAACTCGGGGCAGGCGCCGGTGGGGATGTGGAAGGGCCAGGCGTGCAGCGGGCAGCGCAGCTCCTCGCCGTGCACCTCGCCGAAGGCCAGGGCGGCGCCGCGGTGCGGGCACTGGTTGTCGAGCGCGTAGACCCGGCGCCCCAGGCGGAACAGGGCCAGCTCGCGGTCACCCACCGTGACGAGCCATCCGACCCGCTCCGGCAGCTGGTCGAGCCGCGCCACCCGGTGCCTCACGGCGGCAGGTCCGGCGGTCCGAGGGGCTGGACGCGGCGCCCCGGCCGGGCTGGTGGTGCGCTCCGGGCCGCGGGGTGACCCGGCGTCCGCGGGGCGGCGCCCAGGTGCGCGCTCCGGCTCAGGAGGCCGAGCCGGTCCCGGAGGTGCCCTGGGCGGCGGCGGCGGCGGCCGCGGCGGCCTTGGCCGCCTCGTGGGCCACGGCCGAGGCGTTGAGGGCGTTCTTGAGCACCTGGCTCGGGCGGAAGGTGAGGACCCGGCGTGCCGAGATCTCGATCTCCTCGCCGGTCTGGGGGTTCCGGCCGACGCGGGACTTCTTGTCCCGGACGATGAAGTTGCCGAAGCCGCTGATCTTGATCTTCTCGCCCTGCTCAAGGGTCTCCTTGATGGTGTCGAAGACCATCTCGACGATCTCGGCGGCCTCCTTCTTGGAGAAGCCCACCTTCTCGTAGACGCTCTCGATGATGTCGGCCTTGGTCACGATCGCTCCCCGTCCCCTTGTCGAGCTAAGGTCTTGAAATCGGTAACCGATTGCCGCCGTGGTGTCAATTCGCCGGCCTGGGGGGAGCGGCCGGCTGGACGGTCTCCAGTTCCTGCCCGGCCCGCGCCCGGGCCTCCCGCGAGGCCTCCTGCGCGGCGTCGAGGGCCGCGTCGGCCGCCGCACCGTCCGGTCGCACCACCAGCCCCGGACCGGCCACCTCGCGCCCGACCCCGGCGGTGAGCGCCAGCACCGTGATCGACGCGGCCACCGCCGCCAGCGAGAGCAGGAGGGCCGAGACCGCCAGGGCGCGGCGCCCGCCGGCCCGGAGCGCGCGCAGCGAGAGCACCAGCGCGCCCACCCCCACGGCCAGGCCGAAGGGCGCGGCCAGCGGGTTCCAGGAGGCGGCCAGCCCGGCCAGGCCGAAGCCCAGCGCCGCCCAGACGAGCCGTGGGCGCGGGGCCACCCTACCCCCGCAGCTCGGCGCCGAGCTCGCCCGCCAGCCGCCCCAGGATGCGCTGGTGGGCCGCCTCGGCCTCGGGGTCGGTGAGCGTCCGGTCCGGGGCGCGGTAGCGGATGGCCAGCGCCAGGTTCTTCTTGCCGGCCGGGATGGGCGCGCCGCGGTAGACGTCGAAGAGCGTGGCGTCGTCCACCAGCGGCTCGGCGCGCACCGCCGCCAGGACCTGCTCGGCGGTGACCGCCTCGTCCACCACCACCGCCAGGTCGCGCAGCACGGCCGGGAGCGAGGGGATGGGGTGGTGGCGCGGCACCGGCGCGCCGTGGCGCACCAGGGCCTCGACGCGCAGCTCGAAGGCCAGCACGCCGCGCGGCAGGTCGAAGGCCTCGGCGACCCGCGGGTGGAGCTCACCCACCCAGCCGAAGGCCTCGCCGTCGGCGGCGCGGACGGTGGCGGCCACCCGCGGGTGGAGCCACCCCTCGCCGCCGGCCTCCCACCGGGCGCCGGCCACGCCGAGCCCCTGCAGCACGGCCTCGGCGGCCGCCTTGGCGTCGTAGAAGTCGACCGCGTCGGCGCCGCCGGTCCAGCCGGCCGGGGCGCGGCGCCCCACCAGCACGCCGGCGACCCGCAGGTCCTCCAGCGTGGGGGCGTCGCCCTCGGCCTCGACCGGCGCCGGGTGGTAGACCCGGGCCAGCTCGTAGAGCCGCAGGTCGTCGACGCGCTGCGCCCGGTTGCGCGCCGCGTTCTTGAGGAGCGAGGGCACCAGGCTGGTGCGCATGAGCGCCAGGTCGGCGCTGATGGGGTTCTGCAGGGCGATGCCGAGGGCCCGGCCGGAGCCGTCGCCGGTGGCCAGGTGGTAGCGCAGCGGCGCCAGGTCGGGCTCGGCCACGAAGCTGAAGTTGACCGCCTCGCTGAAGCCGGCCGCCTCGAGCGCCTCGCGGAGGCGGGCCACCACGCGGGCCTCGGGGGCCTCGACGGGGGTGCCCACCGCGCTGGGCGGCAGCGTCTCGGGGATGGCGTCGTAGCCGCGGGTGCGCACCAGCTCCTCGACCAGGTCCTCCTCGATGGAGACGTCGACGCGCCAGCTGGGCACCGAGAAGGTGGCCCCCTCGGCGTCGGCGGCCAGCTCGCGGAAGCCCAGGCCGCCCAGGATGCGGCTGGCCTCCTCACGGGAGAACGGCATGCCCAGCAGCTCGGCCGGGCGGCCCCAGCGCAGGCGCACCTGGCCGGCCGCGGCCGGCCGGGCCAGGCAGTCCACCACGCCGGGGCGGACGGTGCCGCCGGCCAGCTCGGCGATGAGGGCGGCGCAGCGATCCAGGGCGGGCAGCACCATGCCCGGGTCGGCGCCGCGCTCGAAGCGGTAGGAGGCCTCGCTCTTCAGCCCCTGCCGGCGCGAGGTGCGGCGGATGGTGCCGGGGGCGAACCAGGCCGACTCCAGCAGCACCCGGGTGGTGGCGGCGGAGATCTCGGAGACGCTGCCGCCCATGACGCCGGCCAGGGCGCTGCCCCGGTCGCGGTCGGCGATGAGCAGGTCGGTGGGCTCGAGGGCCCGCTCCTTGCCGTCGAGCGTGGTGATGGTCTCGCCGGGCCGGGCGGTGCGGACCACGATCTGGGCGCCCGCCACCCGGTCGAGGTCGAAGGCGTGCAGCGGGTGGCCCAGCTCCAGCAGCACGAAGTTGGTGGCGTCCACCACGTTGGAGATGGAGCGCACCCCGCAGGCCTCGAGCCGCCGGGCCAGCCAGGCCGGCGAGGGGCCGATGGTGACGCCCTCGATGACCCGCGCCGCGTAGCGGGCGCAGCGGTCCGGCGCCTCGATGCGGACCTGGACGGCCTCGGCGGCCGGGGCGCCGCCCTCCCGCACGGCGGCCGGGGGCGGCCGGACCGGCTGGCCGAGCAGCGCCGCCACCTCGCGGGCCAGGCCGATGTGCGAGAGGCAGTCGGGCCGGTTGGGCGTGACGTTGACCTCGAGGAGCACGTCCTCCAGGCCCAGCGCCGCGGCGATGGGGGTGCCTGGCGAGAGGCCCGCCGGCAGGATGAGCAGGCCGCTGGCGTCGGCCTCGAGGCCGAGCTCCCTGGCCGAGCAGAGCATGCCGAAGGACTCCACCCCGCGGAGCCTGGCCTTCTCGATCTTCAGGCCGCCCGGCAGCGTGGTCCCGACGGTGGCGAGCGGGACCAGGTCGCCCACCGCGTAGTTCTTGGCGCCGCAGACCACCTGGAGCGGCGCGCCGCCGCCGCCGTCGATGGAGGTGACCGAGAGCTTCTCGGCGTCGGGGTGCTTCTCGGAGGCGAGGACCCGCGCCACCACCACGCCGGCCAGCCCCTGGCCGGTCCGCTCCACGGCCTCGACCTCGAGCCCCACCGCCGTGAGGCCGCGCGCCAGCGCCTCGGGCGAGGGCAGGTCCACGTACTGCGACAGCCAGGCCAGGGAGATCCGCATGGTCAGAACTGCCCGAGGAAGCGCAGGTCGTTGTCGAAGAAGAGCCGGAGGTCGTCGATGCCGTACTTCAGCATGGCCATGCGCTCCACGCCCATGCCGAAGGCGAAGCCGGTGTGGCGGGCCGGGTCGATGCCGCCGTTCTCGAGCACCTTGGGGTGGACCATGCCGGCGCCCAGCACCTCCAGCCAGCCGGTCTCCTTGCAGGTGCCGCAGCGCCGGCCGTCCTTGCGGCCGGAGCCCCCGCAGATGGAGCAGGAGACGTCCACCTCGGCGCCCGGTTCGACGAAGGGGAAGTAGCTGGGACGGAAGCGCGTCCTGGTGCCCGGACCGAAGTAGGCGCGGGCGAAGGCCGCCAGGGTGCCCTTGAGATCCGCGAAGGTGACGTGCCGGTCGACGCACAGCCCCTCGACCTGGTGGAACATGGGCGAGTGGGTCTGGTCGTAGTCGGAGCGGTAGACGCGCCCCGGGCAGATGATGCGGATGGGCGGCTCGCCGATGCGCTGCATGGCGCGGATCTGCACCGGCGAGGTGTGGGTGCGCAGCAGCACGCTCCCCGTGGCCCGGCCGGCCCGCAGCGTGGACGGATCCACGTAGAAGGTGTCCTGCATGTCGCGGGCGGGGTGGTCCGCCGGGATGTTGAGCGCCTCGAAGTTGTACCAGTCGAGCTCGACCTCCGGCCCGCTGGCCACCTCGTAGCCGAGGCGCGCGAAGATGGCGGTGATCTCCTCGGCGGCCCGCGTCAGCGGGTGACGGTGGCCGCGCGGCAGCGGGCGGCGCCCGGAGAGCGTGACGTCGATGGAGGGGCCGGCCAGCTCGGCCTCCAGCGCCGCGTCCGCCAGGGTGGCCTGGCGCGCCGAGAGGAGCGCCTCGACCTCGTCGCGGACGCGGTTGGCGACCTCGCCGACGCGCGGGCGCTCCTCGGCCGGGAGGGCGCCCATGCCGCGCAGGACCGCGGAGAGCTCGCCCTTCTTGCCGAGGAAGCGGACGCGCAGCTCCTCGAGCGCCTTCTCGTCGCCGGCGGCCGCGCACGCGGCGCGGGCCCCGGCGGCGAGCGCCTCGAGCTGTCCGAGCAGGTCGGCCACGCCGGCCTCCTAGGCGCGGGCGGACTTGACGACGGCGGCGAAGTCGGCGGGAGCCGACAGCGCCAGCTCGGCCAGCACCTTGCGGTCGAGCACCACGCCGGCCTTCTTCAGGCCGGCCACCAGCCGGGAGTAGGTGGTGCCGTTGAGCCGGGCGGCGGCGTTGATGCGCACGATCCAGAGGGCGCGGAAGTCGCGCCGCTTCTGGCGGCGGTCGCGCGTGGCGTAGTCGAGCGCGCGCTCGACGGCCTGGTTGGCGCGGCGGTAGCAGTTCTTGCGGCGCCCGCGGAAGCCCTTGGCGAGCTTGAGGACGCGGTTACGGCGGCGGCGGGCCTTGAAACCCTTCTTGACGCGCATCTACGACTCCTGTTCGCCGGCGGGAGGCGGCCGAAGGACCGCGCTTCACGGGTCCCCGCCTGGCAGCTGTGGTGCGACCGCTACGACCTAGCGGGCGTAAGGGAAGCACTCCTTGATCTTCTTGGCATCCGAGGCGTCCAGGTGGCTGGTGCCGCGGAGGCCGACCTTCTGCTTGTGCGTCTTGCCGAAGGTGGCGAGGTGGCGAACGCCGGCGCGGCGGAACTTCACCGCGCCGCTCTTCTTCACCACGAAGCGCTTCTTGGCGGCGCTGCTAGTCTTGAGCTTGGGCATCTTCTTTCTCTCTTCTTGGACTGCTGGTTCGGCCTCGCCGGACGGGCGGGCCAGTCGGTTACGTCGCGGCCGGGCCGGCCGGGGGGCCGCCCTCGGCGGGCGCCTCGGACGCGGCCGGGGCCGCCTCCGGGGGGGGGGCCGCGGGGGCCGGGGCAGCGGCGGGGGCCGGGGCGGTGGCCGGCGCCAGGGCGGCGGCCGCGGCGGCCTTGGCGGCGGCCTCGGCGGCCTTGGCGGCCGACTCGGCGCGGGAGCGCTGGGCCTGCAGCATCCTGGGGTTGGGCGCGAGGATCATGAACATCTGGCGCCCCTCCATGCGGGGCGCCGACTCGATGACCGCCACGTCCTTGAGGTCCTCGATGATCTCCTGGAGCACCTTCTGGCCGAGCTCGCGGTGGGTCATCTCGCGGCCGCGGAACATGACGGTGATGCGCGCCTTGTTGGCGTCCTCGAGGAACCCGCGCACCGCCTTGATCTTGACGTTGTAGTCGTGCTCCTCGGTGCGGGGGCGGAACTTCACCTCCTTGAGGAGGACCACCACCTGGTTCTTCTTGGCCTCGTTCTGCTTCTTCTTCTCGAGGTACTTGAACTTCCCGTAGTCCATGATCTTGCAGACGGGAGGCTTGGCGAGCGGGCTGACCTCGACGAGGTCCATCCCCTCCTCCTGCGCCTTCGTCAGCGCCTGCTCGATCGTGAGCACGCCGAGCTGCTCGCCACCCGAGCCGATCACGCGCACCTCGCGCGCCTTGATGCGCCGGTTGGTGCGAGCGTCCCGGTTCGTCCGCTGATCCCGCTGATTCAGACCGTGCTCCTCGGGGGGTGCCCCCGGCCCGGCGGGGCGGAGCGCCCCGACCGGTCCTGAAAAGGTGCGTAGGATATGGATCTCGCGGGGTTTGTCAACGAGCGGGGGGCCCACGCCCCCCGGGCGCCCCCGTTCCCGCGCCGCCGGCGCCTCGGCGCCGCGCCCCGCCTCAGGCCTTTCTGGCCTTCTTCGGGGCCTTGGCGACCTTGGCGACCTTGGCGACCTTGGCGGTCTTGGCGGTCTTGGCCGGCTTGCTGCCCGGATCCGACGAGTCCTTCTTGGCCTCCCGGATCCAGCTCATCATGCCGCGCAGCCGACCGCCGACCTCCTCGATGGGGTGGGCCGCCTCGGTGGAGCGGAACTTCCCCATGGTGGCGCCGCCGACCATGTTCTCCAGGATGAACTCCTTGGCGAACGCGCCGGACTGGATCTCCTTGAGGATCTTGCGCATCTCGTCCTTGGTGGACGGGGGCACCACCCGCGGGCCGCGGGTGTAGTCGCCGTACTCGGCGGTGTCCGAGATGCTGTGACGCATCCAGGCCAGCCCGCCCTCGTACATCAGGTCCACGATCAGCTTGAGCTCGTGCAGGCACTCGAAGTAGGCGGACTCGGGCTGGTACCCGGCCTCCACCAGCACCTCGAAGCCGGCCTTCACCAGCGCCGAGGCGCCGCCGCACAGCACCGCCTGCTCGCCGAAGAGATCGGTCTCGGTCTCCTCCTTGAAGGTGGTCTCGAGCACGCCGGCGCGGGCGCAGCCGATGCCGTGGGCGTAGGCCAGGCCCACCGCCTTGGCCTTGCCGGTGGCGTCCTGGTGGATGGCGATCAGGCCGGGGATGCCGCGGCCGTCCTGGTACTGCCGGCGCACCATGTGGCCAGGGCCCTTGGGGGCCACCAGCAGCACGTCGACGTCCTCGGGCGGGAGGACCTGCCCGTAGTGGATGTTGAAGCCGTGGGCGAAGAGCAGCGCCTTGCCCTTGGTGAGGTGCGGGGCGATCTCGGCGTCGTAGACCCGCTTCTGCGTCTGGTCGGGGATGAGGACCATGATGACGTCGGCCTCGCTGGCCGCCTGCGCCACCGTGACCACCCGCAGGCCCGCGCCCTCGGCCTTGGCCCTGGACTTCGAGCCGGCGGCCAGCCCCACCCGGACGTCCACGCCGGAGTCGCGCAGGTTGAGCGCGTGGGCGTGACCCTGCGAGCCGTAGCCGATGACGGCCACCTTCTTCCTCTTCAGCAGGCCGAGGTCCGCGTCCTTCTCGTAATAGATCGTCGCCATGGGAGGTGCTCTCGCTTTCCGTCTAGAGGGAGGGGGGGGCCAGCGTCTTGAAGCCGCGCTCCAGCGCGATGCGGCCGGAGCGGCAGATCTCGTGGATGCCGAAGGGCCGCAGGCGGTCCTCCAGCGCGTCGAGCTTGCCGGCGGAGCCGGCCGCCTCGATGACCAGCGCGTCCGGCGAGACGTCCACCATGGTCGCCTCGTAGGTGTCGGCCAGGGCGCGCAGCTCGGCGTGGTTGCGCTCCGGGGTCCGGATCTTCACCAGCATGAGCTCGCGCTCGATGAGGTCGGCCGGCAGGAGCTCGCGCACCTCCACCACCGGCACCAGCTTCTGCACCTGGCGCACCACCTGCTCCACGGTCTTGGAGGAGAGGCGCACCACGATGGTCATGCGCGAGTACTCGGGCCGCTCGGTGGGGCCCACCGTCAGGCTGGCGATGTTGTAGCCGCGCCGCGAGAAGAGGCCGGCGATGCGGTGCAGCACGCCGGGCTTGTTCTCGACCAGGAGGCTGATGGTGTGGCTGGTGCCGCTGGGCAGGGTCTCGGTCCGTTCCATGTCACTCACCGTCGATCATGTCGTTGAGGGGGGCGCCGGCAGGGACCATGGGGAAGACCTTCTCCTCCTGCCGGATGCGCACGTCGATGATGGTCGGGCCCGAGGCGTTGGCCAGGGCCTGGTCGATGACCGGATCCAGCTCCTCCACGGTGCGGGCCCGCAGCCCCAGGCACCCGTAGGCCTCCGCCAGCTTGACGAAGTCCGGGCAGTCGGAGAGCGGCGTCGAGGCGAAGCGGTTGTCGTAGAACAGCTCCTGCCACTGGCGCACCATGCCCAGGAACAGGTTGTTGAGGATGAAGATCTTGATGGGCAGGTTGTGGTCCCGCGCCGTGGCCAGGTCCTGCAGCGTCATCTGGAACGAGCCGTCGCCGTCGATGCCGATGACGGTCTCGCCGGGCCGGCCCATCTGGATGCCGATGGCCGCCGGCAGGCAGAAGCCCATGGTGCCCAGGCCGCCGGAGGTGATGAACTGGCGCGGCGAGGAGGTCTTCCACCACTGGGCCGCGAACATCTGGTGCTCGCCCACGCCGGTGGTGACGATGGCCTTGCCGCCGGTCTTCTGCCAGATGCGGTCGATGACGTACTGCGGGAGCAGCTCGCCCTTGGGATCCTGGGTGTACTTGAGCGGGTGCTTCTGGCGCCAGTCGGCCACCTTGGCCTTCCAGGCCGAGATGTCGGCGCGCCCGTGGGCCTTGAAGGCGCGGCGCACCTCCTCGGTGAGCTGCGGCAGCAGCCGCTTCAGGTCGCCCACCAGCGGCACCGTGGCGGTCACCAGCTTGGAGATCTCGGCCGGGTCCACGTCGAGGTGGATGATCTTGGCCTCGGGGGCGAAGGTCGAGAGCTTGCCGGTGACGCGGTCGTCGAAGCGGGCGCCCAGGCAGATGAGCAGGTCGGCGCCCTGCACCGTGTAGTTGGCGAACTTCGAGCCGTGCATGCCGAACATGGCCAGGCAGAGCGGGTGGGTCTCCGGGAAGGAGCCCTTGCCGTGCACCGTGGTCACCACCGGCGCGTCCAGCAGCTCGGCGAAGGCGAAGACCTCCTGGTGGGCGTCGGCGGTGCGCACCCCGCCGCCCAGGTAGACCACCGGGCGGGAGGCGGAGCGGATCAGCGCGGCGGCGTCCTTGAGGCGCGGCTCCTCCCGCATGGGCGGGTGGTAGCCGGGGATGGAGACCGTCTCGGGGTACTCGAAGTCGAGCTCGGTGTTGAGCACGTCCTTGGGCACGTCGATCAGCACCGGACCGGGCCGGCCGGTGCGGGCGATGTAGAAGGCCTCCTTGAGGACGCGCGGCAGGTCGCGGACGTCGGTCACCAGCCAGTTGTGCTTGGTGATGGGCATGGTGATGCCCGTGATGTCCGCCTCCTGGAAGGCGTCGGTGCCGATGAGCGGCGAGGAGACGTTGGCGGTGATGGCCACCAGCGGCACCGAGTCCATGTAGGCGTCGGCGATGGGGGTCACCAGGTTGGTGGCGCCCGGGCCGGAGGTGCCCATGCACACGCCCACCTTGCCGGTGGCGTGGGCGTAGCCCTCGGCGGCGTGCCCGCCCACCTGCTCGTGGCGGATGAGCACCATCTTGATCGTCTCGCAGCCGTACATGGCGTCGTAGATGGGCAGGATGGTGCCGCCGGGCATGCCGTAGACCACCTCCACGCCCTCGGCCTCCAGCGCCCGCCGCACCGCCATCGCTCCGGTGATCCTCTCAGTGGCCATGTCGCTCCTCGCTGAACCTGGTCGGTGATGCCGTGCTTCGATCCGGTCTCGTCCTGCTCGGCGGCGGCGGGCCGGCCGGCCTCGGGGGGTGCGGCGCTGGCCGCGCGCCCCGGGCTGGCCGCCCGCCCCTATACCTTCGACCGCGACGCCCCCCCGCCGCGCCGGCGCGGCGTGGCGGCCGGCCGGCGGCGCGGCGCGCCGTCCAGGGTGGCGCTCATGTCAGGGCGACCCCAGCTCGGCGCGGGCGGCCTGGTCGGCCGGGGCCACCTTGAGCGCGATGCGGTTGACCACGTCGAGGAAGGCGATGGCGCTCCCCTCGATGATGTCGGTGGAGAGGGCCCGGCCGCGGTAGACGCCGGTGGGGTGCTCCACCTCGATGGAGACCTCGCCCTGGGCGTCCTCGCCGGTGGAGACGCTGGCGATCTGGTAGTCGCGCAGCTTGACCGTGAAGCCGGTCACCTGCTCGATGGCCTTGAAGACCGCGTCCACCGGGCCGTCGCCGGAGGCCACCGCCTGCAGCTTCTCGCCGGCGGCGTTCTTGAGCGAGACCGAGGCCACCGGCAGCGTGCCGGTGCCGGAGGTGGTGGAGAGGGCCTCCAGCGTCCAGGCCACCGTCCCCTTCCCCAGGATCTGGCCGTGCACCACCAGGGCCTCGATGTCGGCGTCGTAGATGTCCTTCTTCTTGTCGGCCAGCACCTTGAAGTCGGTGAAGACCTTGTCGACGGCCGCGTCGGGCAGCTGGTAGCCGAGCGCCACCAGCCGCTCCTTGAGGGCGTGGCGGCCGGAGTGCTTGCCCAGCACCAGCTGGCTCCTGGCGAAGCCGACCTCCTCGGGCTTCATGATCTCGTAGGTCTCGCGGTGCGTCAGCATGCCGTGCTGGTGGATGCCGGCCTCGTGGGCGAAGGCGTTCTGGCCCACGATGGCCTTGTTGCGCTGCACGTGCAGGCCGGTGACCTGCGAGACCAGGCGGCTGGTGGGGAAGAGCCGCTCGGTGCGGACCCCGTGCGACAGCTTGAGGACGTCCTGGCGCGTCTTGCACGCCATGACGATCTCCTCGAGCGAGGCGTTGCCGGCCCGCTCGCCGATGCCGTTGATGGTGCACTCCACCTGGCGGGCGCCCTCCATGACCCCGGCCAGCGAGTTGGCCACGGCCAGGCCCAGGTCGTTGTGGCAGTGGACCGAGATGACGGCCTTCTCGATGCCGCGCACGTGCCGCTTGAGGTGGCGGATGGTCTCGGCGTAGGTGGAGGGCAGCGCGTAGCCCACCGTGTCCGGGATGTTCACCGTGGTGGCGCCGGCCTCGATGGCCCGCTCGACCACCTCCACCAGGAAGTCGAGCTCGGTGCGGGCCGAGTCCTCGGCCGAGAACTCCACGTCGTCGAACTTCTCGCGCGCCATCTTCACGCCCTCGACGGCCCGGCGGATGATCTCCTCCTTGGCCATCTTGAGCTTGAAGTCGCGGTGGATGGGGCTGGTGGCCAGGAAGACGTGGCAGCGGCGCCGGGGCGCGTCCTTGAGCGCCTCCCAGGAGGCGGCGATGTCGCCCTTGCTGCAGCGGGAGAGGCTGCAGACGATGGGCCCGGCCACCTCGCGCCCGACCGCCCGGATCGACTCCAGGTCGCCCGGCGAGGCGGCCGCGAAGCCGGCCTCGATGACGTCGACGCCCAGGTCGCGCAGCGCCTTGGCCACCTGGAGCTTCTGCTCCAGGTTCATGGAGGCCCCGGGGGACTGCTCCCCGTCGCGCAGGGTGGTGTCGAAGATGACGATGCGGTCCTGGCCGGCTGGGTTCACTGGTGGTTGCCTTTTCGTTTCGGGCACTTGCGCGGTGGGGACGATGTGGGGGTCGGATACTGTAGCAGAGGGACTCGACATGGCGAAACCTCGGGCTCCTGGGTGGGGCCGAAGGAGGGTGGCTCGCCTGTCGAGGGCAACCTCTCCGGCCGGGAAGGCGGGAAGAGGTCGCGGCGCAGCGTCACCCTGGCCGGGATACCTCTCCCGCCGGGCGAAGAAGTCGGTGCTGGCTGCGCGCGAAGGACATCAGGAGGAGAAAGCTAGCGATCGCCGCGGCCCCGGTCAAGGGGGCGGGGGCCGGCGAGACCTAATACGGCGGCCGCGCCTCGGCGCCGAGGAGGGCCAGGAAGGCCTCCAGCCCCATGGTCTTCAGGTCCTCGCCGCCGCGCCGGCGCGGCGCCACGCCCTGGGCCTCGACCTCCTTCTCTCCGACGATCAGCGCGTAGGGGATCTTGGCCAGCTCGGCGTTGCGGATCTTGGCGCCCAGCTTGTCCGAGGAGTCGTCCAGCTCGACGCGCCACCCCTGCGCCACCAGCCGCCGGTGGACCTCGCGGCCCCAGGCGTCGAAGCGCTCCGACACCATCAGCACACGCGCCTGCACCGGGGAGAGCCAGGCCGGGAAGGCGCCGGCGTAGTGCTCGGTGAGGATGGCGATGAAGCGCTCGAAGGAGCCGTAGATGGCCCGGTGGATCACCACCGGCCGGTGCTCGGCGTTGTCGGCCCCCACGAAGGTGAGGTCGAAGCGCTCCGGGGCGGCGTAGTCCAGCTGGATGGTGCAGGTCTGCCACTGCCGGCCCAGCGAGTCGGTCACCGTGAAGTCGATCTTGGGGCCGTAGAAGGCGCCGTCGCCCGGGTTGAGCGTCCAGGGCAGCCCGATGCGGTCGAGGGCGGCCCGCAGGGCCCCCTCGGCCTTGTCCCAGAGCGCGTCGTCGCCGATGCGGTCCTCCTGGGCGGGCGGGCGGGTGGAGAACTGCAGGCCGAACTGCAGCCCGAAGGCCCCGTAGACCACCTTCATCAGGTCGACGATGCGCTGCACCTCGTCGGCGATCTGCGACTCCATCAGGTAGATGTGCGAGTCGTCCTGCTCGAACTGCCGCACCCGGGTGAGCCCGCCCAGCGAGCCGGAGGCCTCGTTGCGGTGCAGCGCGTCGGTGGTGTAGTAGCGCAGCGGCAGCTCGCGGTAGGAGCGGCGCGCCATCCGGTAGATGAGGTGGTGCGACGGGCAGTTCATGGGCTTGAGCGAGAAGGAGCAGCGCTCGTCGAGCGGCAGCGCCGGGTCGGACTCGCTGTCCACCACCAGGAACATGTTCTTCTTGTAGGGCCCCCAGTGGCCGCTCTGCTCCCAGAGCCGCTTGTTGAAGAGCAGCGGGGTCTTCACCTCCTGGTAGCCGTTGGCGTTGACGAGGTGGCGCATGGCCTCCTCGAGCACGTTGTAGAGGGTGGTGCCGGCCGGCAGCCAGAAGGGCGAGCCCGGGGCGTACTCGTGGAAGGCGAAGAGGCCGAGGGCCGGCCCCAGCTTGCGGTGGTCGCGCTTCTTCACCTCCTCGAGCTTGAGGAGGTGGGCGTCGAGGGCCTTCTTGTCGAAGAAGGCGGTGCCGTAGATGCGCTGCAGCATGGCGTTCTTGGAGTCGCCCCGCCAGTAGGCGCCGGCCACGCTGGTCAGCTTCACCACCCCGACGCGGCCGGTGGACGGGCCGTGCGGCCCCAGGCAGAAGTCCACCCAGTCGCCGTGGCGGTAGAGCGTGAGGGTGGTGGCCCCCTTGGCCACGATGTCCTTCACGATCTCGACCTTGTAGGCCTCGCCCAGCCCCTCGAAGAGCGCGATGGCCGCCGCCGGGGTGACCTCCTCGCGCACGAAGGGCAGGTCGGCCTTGATGGCCTCGTTGGTGGCCTTCTCGATCCGCTCCAGGTCCTCCGGGCCGAACGGCGTGGGCCGCGCGAAGTCGTAGTAGAAGCCCTCCTCGATGGACGGGCCGATGGTGACCTGGGTGCCGGGGTAGAGCTGCTGCACCACCGCCGCCATGACGTGGGCGGCGTCGTGGCGCGCCACCTCCAGGGCCTCGGGGTTCCTGGTGGTCACCACCTCGAGCGAGACGTCCCGCTCCAGCGCCCGCGACAGGTCCACCGCCACCCCGTCCAGCTTGGCCACGTAGGCCGCCTTGGCGAGGCCGGCGCCGATGTGCAGCCTGACGAAGTCGAGGACGGTGGTGCCGCGCGGCGGCCTCCTTCTGGCTGCCGTCGGGGAGGGTCACCTTGACGAGGTCGGACATGTGCTCCTGCCGCGGACCGGGGAGCGCAAGAAGAGGCCAGCCAGTCGGGCTGGCCGGGGCCGGCCGGGCCCGTGGCTTGTAGCGCGGGGCGGCGCGGAGGCGCAAGGAAGCCGCGCCGTCGCCCGCGGGCCCCTCGGCCCTCAGCCCACCAGCCCGCGGCCGGCGCTCGCCGCCAGGAAGGCGCGCGCCCCGTCGAGGAAGCGCTCCAGCTTGCGCGCCACGCTGCGGCGCGACAGGCCCAGGAGCCCGGCCACCTCCTCGTGCGCCATGCCGTCCACCAGCACGGCCACGGCGATGGCCTGCGTCACCTCGTCGAAGCGGCGCAGCACCGCCCGCGCCAGCAGCCGGTCGGAGCTGGGGTCACCGGGCGGCTCGGCGGGCGGGGCGAGGTCCAGCTCCAGCCGGTCCTCGCCGCGGAAGTGGGCGGTGCGCAGCGTGTTGAGGCAGTGGTTGGTGGTGACCCGCTAGAGCCACGGCAGGATCGGGCCGCGCCCCGCCACCTTCGCCAGGTCCCGCACCAGCTTCACGAAGACGTCCTGGGTGGCGTCGAGCGCCGCGTCGCGGTTGCGCAGCAGCCGCAGGCAGCGCCGATAGACCGCCGGGCCGTAGGTCCGATAGAGCCGGTCGGCGCGGGCGGCGGCCAGGCGGCGCTCGCCCTCCCCCACCCAGGCGCGCGGCGGCGGGGCCAGCCCGAGCACCGGAGGGGGCCGAGCCGGGTGGGACGGCGCGGCCGGGTCGGGCCGGAGGGTGAGGGCCAGGTGGGAGCTCGGCATGGCACCTCATGGGTGTCCACCGGAGGCCAGGTGCGCTTGTCACCTGAAGGCACGACCCCCGGGAGGCCGGCGGTCCGTTGGGGGTCAACGGACCGTGACGGGCCGGTGCCGGTGTCCAGGGCGGCCGGGCCCATCAAAATGATCGGCCGGGGGCTGCGCCGGACCCGCCAACGAAGGAGGGGCTGGCCACCTCGGCCAACCCCTCGTCTCCCTGCTTCATAGGCCCGGCCGGGTTCGAACCGGCGACCCCTGCCGTGTCAATTTTGTGTGCGTCTGTCCACGGGAGTCCATGCTAGTCTCCAGCCCTTTTTTATTGCTGCCGGGGGCAGGGGGGGTGCCCACCGCAAATCAGGCTCGTTCATCCAAGAATTCATCCAGCGATTCATCTACTGCCCGCCGGTGGGAGAAACCGGAGGCGCCGCCGAGGGGCTTCACCGAGGCATGGATCGCAGGGCTTCCACACGGGCCGAGCCGCTACGAAGTCGGGGACCCGCGCGCCGGGCCTGTGCATCCGCGTTGCAGCGGAGCCGGGCAAGTCCAAGTCCTGGGTCTGGTACGCGGTGGACGGCGGGAAGCGCCGATGCATCGTGTTCGGCCGGTGGCCCGCCGTCAGCGTGGACCGCGCGCGGCGCTTGCTGGGGGCCAGGAGGCGGGGGGCGGGCCTGGTGGACCCCACCGGCGGCCGAAGGGGGATGCTGGTCGGCCTGGCCGAGAGTTCTTCCGCTCCGGATAAGCCGCGCGCCGCACGCCTGGGCCGATCCATCCTCGACAACTACCTCTTGCCCACCATGGGGTGAAGACTCGACCACAAGGGATGCTTGCCCCGAACTCGCTTGCGATGGCGCGAGGGTTCACGCCGCGGCGGTGCTCCAGATCACCAAGGCGCTTAGCCGGTTTGCGGTGGCAGGGGAGCACCTCGCGGTAGATGTCGCCGCCCCTCTCCGCCCTCAGATGCTCCGCGCCATCACCAATAGCGAACGGGACCGGGTGGTGGAGGCGGATGAGTTGCCGCTCCTGCTCTCTGGCCTGCACCAGCTGGGCGACCCTACCCGCACGCTCCTGCGCTTGCTCCTCGCCACCGGCGTGCGGACGGGGGAGCTCCTCGGCGCATCCCGGTCTGAGTTCGATCTCGAGGCCGCGGTCTGGACGATCCCACCGGAGCGACAGAAGCTGACAAGGGACAAGATCGAGAAGGCCAAGCCCTGGCGCGTACCTCTCGCCCCCTCGGTGGTGGCCCTGCTGAAAAGCCTCAAGAAGCCGGCGCCGAAGTCCAAGTGGGTGCTGCCTCGGCGACTCCAGGGGGCGTCGCGAAGGTGCTCTCCGCCCTGCGCCGGCTCCGGGTCTCGACACGCCACGCGCGCGAGGCGCCGAGGCCAGGAAGGCGGAAGGCCCGGCCGCCCGGGCACGGGTGCCGAGGATGGTGCTCCGGTGGGCAGGTGAACGCCGACTTGCCGCACTTCGGGCTGGGAGGGTGCCCGCTGAGGTGGCGGGCGGTGCCGGCCCACGGATCAAGGGGGTCCGGGCGTCTACGCGGGGGCTACTTCGATCAGCGCAAGAATGGATGGCCCGGTGGGCCTGACGCTGTCGAGGCCGCGGAGGGGAGGAATCCCGGGAAATCATTTCCTTGGGGTGTCGGGGGGGCGGGGTGACCGGGGTGACGCCTTCTGGCCCATGAAGGGCCTTTAGGGGGTGTCACCCCGTCACCCCTGTCACCCCCGGATCTGGCACCCCCCTGCCATGCCCGGCTACCCTCCCACCAATACTCCCAATTAAGAAAGAGAGTGACGGGGTGACGGGGGGGGATCCACAAGGGAAAGGCGTCCCTCCAGCGTCCCCCCCCCCTCGGTGGTGGGGGGTGACGCTTTCCTCCGGGGGTCGGCGTCACCCCAGGCGCTCCGGCCCCTCGCGGTGGGCTGGCGCCGGCCCAATTGAAAGCCTGAAATTCAAGCTATCAGTTCGGGGCAATTTATTGATTTTCGGCCCACTTGACGTTTGCGCTATGTCCCGTAGGGTGGTTGCACTCAAGGTGACCTGTCGATGCAGGCCACCGAACTGCACCCCAGCACGGGAAAGCTGAGTATCCGCGGCAACGGAAGGCGGGACTCCCAAGGCTTCCCAAGGCTGGACCAGGCCATATGGCGGGCGCGCCGGGAGCCAATCCCGGGTGACGCGGACCGTCCTGGTGCAGGGACATATCTCCACGCGGAACCCGAGCCGGCGTGGCGCTCCTCTTCCTCAAGGGACCGCCATGCCTGCCAAGAAGCCCCGCCGCACCACCAACGAGCCGATCACCGTCTACCTCCCGCCCGCCGATCTGGAGGCGCTCCGCGCGTTGCGTGACCGTTCCGGCGTGCCCGTCGCCGTCATGGTTCGCCGCGCAGTCAAGGCCACGCTCGCCACCACCACCGCCGCCGTCGAGGCGCTGACCACCACCCCCTGAACGGCTACGGCCCGCCACCGAGCTCGAATCTCGGAAGCGGGCCGGATGCGCGTCCAGCTGGGGGCTGATCGACAGCGGCATTCTACCCCGCCCGGATGCGCCTCGCCACCGAGGCACACCATCATGGAATGGCTCACGGTTCAGGATCTGACCCAGCGGCTCCGGATCAGCCGCGCCCACCTCTACAATCTGATCAACGCCGGCACCCTCCCGCGCGGCGTGCGGTTCGGGCGCTGCGTCCGGTGGCGGCTCGACATCATCCGCGCCGCCGAGGACCGGCTGGCCGGCCCGCCGGCCGAGGTGGCCCGGTGACGGCCCCCGCGCTGGTAGGCGTCCAGCTGGCCCCCGCCGAGCAACTGCGCGCGGTGCTCGCGCAACTGCTCCAGGCGCTCCGCCGGTGGACCGTCTGGAGGGCGCGTTCCAAGACCGTGGCGGACGGCACCACCAAGATCGACAAGGTCCCCACAGCCCGCACCAACGACCCCACCACCTGGCTCACCCTCGATCAGGCGCTGGCCGAGGCGCCGCCGCCCGGCGCGGGCGGGATCGGCTTCATCCTCACCACGCGCCCGGCGTGGAGGCCGGCGGCGTGTGGGCGGTGGACGTAGACAAGTGCCGGGACGCTGCGACGGGTGTCCTGTCGCCGGTGGGCCGGGCCATCTACGACGCCGCGGCCGGCTGCTACACCGAGACCAGCCCCTCGGGGCGTGGGCTCCGAATCCTCGGGGCCGGCGGCGTACCGGACACCCTCGGTGAGTTCCTGAACCGAGCCGCCGGGGTGGAGTTCTACAAGGGCACCTCCAGCCGCTACGTCACGATCACGGGCGCGATGCTCCAAGGGGCCGGCGCCCTGGCGCCGATGCCGCCGGCTCTCGCGGAGCTCCTCGGCCGGCACACCACCAAGGGCGCCGAGGACAGGCCCGGGACCGCCCCCGCCGCGGCGCCGGTGATGACCGAGGGCGCCCGCATCGCGGTCGAGAACCGTGCCGGCCTGACCAACGACCAGCGCGAATTCGCCCGGGGCGGGGGGCCACCCGGCGACAGGTCCGAATCCCTGTGGGGCATCCAGCGCGCTCTCTCTGAGGCTGGCCTGTCGCCCGTCGAGATCTTCAGCTTCGCCGTGTCCTCTTCCGGGATCTGGCGGGCGGCTCTCTCGAAGCGGAACCATTCGCCACACAAGGCCCGGCAGTTCCTGTGGCCCACCGGGCCGCGCGCAACGAGGACCCGGCCGCCGAGGCGGCTCCGCCCCTCCCCTCGGTGGACACCACCACCGACGACACCACCACCACCGCGGGGGGAGACGACGGGTACGAGTACGGGGGGCACGGCAGGGCGCGGGCGGTGAAGAAGATCGCGTCCAACGTCGCAGCATTCATCCGCAAGGAGTGGGGCCACCGGGTCCGCCACAACGAGCGGCACGGCCGGATCGAGGTGGACGGCCAGCCGTTCCAGCTTCAGGGCCGCGTGCGGAATGACCTGATCCGCTCGATGTGCCGGCGGTTCGGCTGGGATACCGAGCCGAGCCTGGAGATCCTGACGCAGGGGCTGATCGAGGCGGCCGAGGCGGACACCTTCGATCCGGTGGTGGAGTACCTCGACAGCCTGAAGTGGGATGGCCGGGACCGGATCCGCGAGTTCCTCGCCGCCCTCGGGGCCGCCCTCTCCACCCTCACCCTGGCGATCCTGCTGAAGACCTTGATCGCGGCCGTCGCCCGCGCGCGCCGGCCGGGTTGCAAGGCGGAGGTGGTCACGATCTTCGTGGGGCCGCAGGGCGCCGGCAAGTCCATGGCCTGGCGTGTCCTGGCGTCAGCGCCGGAACGGAACAAGGACCCCAGCGCACCGAGCGACATCTTCAGCGACGCGCCCGTGGAGCTCAACGGCAACGACAAGGACTCGTCACTCAAGAGCGTGTCCCCCTGGATCCACGAACTGGCCGAGCTCGCCACCAAGAAGAGCGCGGACAGGGATCAGGTCAAGGCCGCCCTTTCCCAGCAAACGGAAGTCTTCCGCCCACCCTACGGGCGCGAGGTGCAAAGCCGCCCTCGCCGCGGGATCCGGGTGGGCTCCACCAACGAGACCCAGTTTCTGAACGATCCCACCGGCGCCCGGCGGTGGTGGCCGGTGGAGGTGGGCGAGATCGACATCCCTTGGATCATGGCAAACCGGGATCAGCTTTGGGCGCAGGCGGACGCCGCCTTCACGGCGAAGATCGCGTGGTGGTTTGAGCGGGGAGAGCACGCTGAGGAGCTCTCGGAGCGGCATGAGGGGGCTTACGACGCGGACGCGCTGGAGTTGCTCCTTGCGGAGCGGCTCACCCCCGACCTCACCGAGCGGTGGCGTGCGGATGGTGCCGTCCTCGTCGGGGAGGTGGCGCTGGTGGTGGGGATCGACCTCGCCAGGGCGCCGCGCAACGTCCCCAACCGCCTCGGGGACGCCCTGCGCCGCCTCGGCTACCGGCGGACTCAGGTCCGCCGCGGTTCCCAGCGCGTCAAGGCGTGGAAGCACCGGTCCTGGGACTGCGTCACGCCCCCCACCGCCGAGGTTGATCCGCTGGGCTAACCGGCAACCCCTGCCTCGTCTAGGAAGATCCCACCCTGATCGTTTTTCGCTGCATCCCAGCGCCACAAAGAGGAACACGCCATGAAGATGATTCATCCAGATACTGCCGTCGATGAAAGCGCGGCCCGGATCGAGGCGGAGGAGCGGCTTTCCGCCCTCACCGACCAGGGCGCCCGGTTCGTGGGTTGGTGGCCGGCGGCCACCCGGTAGACGAGTCCTTCGCCCGGGCTGGGTATACCGAGGGCTCCGCGCTGATCCTCGCCCAGCGCCCGGACATCCTGGCCGCGGTGGGCGCCCTGCGGGACCGAGACCTGGGGACCGCCCGAACCGACGCCGCCTACCTGCGTCGGGTGACGCTGGCGGTGGCACACGCGGCCCACCGGGATGGGGATCAAAGGGTAGCTCTATCTGCCGTCCGTCTACTCGCGGAGATCGACGGCCACCTCCACCGAGACCCGGCGCTCGACAACGCGCCGGTGGTGAACGTCCAGATCAACTTCGGCCCGGGCGCCTCCACCGACCCGCCCGCGGTGGTGGTGCCCGCCGACCTCGACCCGGTGCTCCGGTGACCAGCCGGCGGCGGGTCCTCCTGGCCGGCGGCGGGGTTCGGGTCTTCGGGCTGGACGATCTGGCCGATGTGCTGGCGGCCGTCCAAGAGGCCCGCGCCACGGCCCCCCGCCGCCCCGTAGCGCCTCCCCCCACCGCCGGTGGGGCCGGTGCCCCCTCCCCGGCCGCCGAGGCCGCTGCTGGCCCACCGGAGCGCCTCCGGTAGCCCCTCCATGCCCGCCGCCGCCCCATACCCTCTGCCCGGCCGCGGCCCGGCCCTGGTCCGCCAGGGCGAGGCGCGGGACCTGCCCGCGGCGGTGGTGGCGGACGGCATGGCGCTTTTGGCGGCTCTTCCCGCCGGGCCGGCGAGGGACGCGGTGCTGGCGGTGGTGAGGATGGCCCGGCCCGATGTCCTGCGCGAGGAGCGGCGGCGCGAGGGCGCGAGGCTGATCGAGCTCTACATGGCGGAGGGCTACCGCCGGCAGGCGGCTCGAGAGAAGGCGGCGCCCGCGGTGGGCGTGAGCGAGGCCGCGCTCCGTGAATGGGGACTGTAGGACCCGGCGAGTTTCTGCACTCCCGGTGGGTGACAACTGAACGCAACCGGGCCGAGTGGCCCACAACCAAGGAGCAACGAATGGATGCGACGTTCACAAAGCGGCTGGAGCGACTGAAGACGCTGAAGCTGGAGCAGGCCGGGCAGGTGGAGAGGCTGGCCGCGGCCCGCGCGGCGGCCGAGGTGGCCCGCACCACCGTCGAGGGGGCCAAGATCAACGAGGTGGTGGAGGGCACCCCCGCCGCGGCCAAGGCGGCCACCGACTCCGCCGCCGCGCTGGAGAAGGCGCTGGAGGCCCGGGACGCCCTGGAGAGCCGCAGCGCGGCGCTGGCCTCCGGCATCGCCCTGCTCAGCGCCGACCTGGCGAAGGCCAGCGGCGCTGAGAAGGCGGCGGTGCAGGCCGCCGAGGTCGAGCGGCTGCGGTCGAAGCTGGCCGCCTCCGCGCCGGTCATCGAGGCGGCGTTGATCGAGGCGGCGTGCCTGTGGATGCTGCGCCAGAGCGGGCCGCTGGACGAGGAGCGCGTCGGCGCCGCCCTCTTCCGCGCGACCGGGATCACCTGGCAGACGCTCCGGGTCCAGGTGAATGCCACCTACGACCGGATCCGCCTGGCCGGCGGCGAGGCCGCGGCGCTGGTGGACGAGGTGGCCCGTGGCGGGTGAAGCGGAGCGGCTGGCCGCCCTCATGGCGGCCCGTGAGGCGGTGGACGCGGCCCGCGCGGCGGCGTGCGATCCCAACCGGCCGGGCGCGGAGCGGGGCCTCGCGCAGGAACTCATGGTTCAGCGCGTGGCCCAGCTGCTGGACCTGGAGGCCCAGGACCCGGTCCGGCTGGCCGAGCAGGCTGCCGAGGCCCAGATGCTGGAGGAGGCGGCGGCCTGGCGCGGCCGGCAGGAAGCCCTGGTGGAGCGCCGCGACAAGTTCCGGGCTCTTCTCAGCGACCCGGCTACCTCCCCGGCTCAGCGGGCGCTGGTCGAGCTCGAACTCGCCGCCCTCCCTCGGGTGGGCTGACCATGGCGGCCCAGCGGCTCGTCCTGACCCAGGCGCAGGCGGATGACCTCCACCGGCGGCTCAAGGGTTACTGCGCCACCGAGGCGGCCAAGTACTACGAGGCCGGCGGCCCGGTGGGCGTCAAGATCGGGGACTTCTGGGTGACGCTCAGCGCCATGCCCCTCGGGGATCTGGTCGAGATCATGGTGGCGGCGGTCCACACCGACATCCGCCGGATGGCGGAGCAGGTGGTGGCCGAGGTGGACGAGTAGATCTCCACCGGCCGCGGCGGGGGCGCTACCCTGCCGCGGCCGAGGTCTAACCAAGGATCTCCAAGTCCACCCTGAATGCCGGTAGGGTTTGCTCTGGGTAGGCGGCTACCAGCCACCAGGAGGGGGGCATCCATGGGCCGATACGTCAGGTGCAACGAATGCCATGGTTCTGGCGCGTTTGCCGAAGAGGGACAGACCTCCAGGCAGCCGTGCCCTTTCTGTAAGTCCACGGGGAGAACCTGGAATAGCGAGTTGGAGTCCATTGAGGGAATGGGCCCGGTGGAAACGAAGGTCATGAAGGCTTGGGAACGATCTGATGAAGTCGTCTGGACAGGGATCGCCCACGTAGTTCAGCGCACGCCGGGAGGCGCTCCCGTGTTCGTGTATCTGTTGCTGCCGGCCATCGGGATGCTTACGGCCGTCTTGCTGGCTTGGCTTCTCTAGCAAGGTGCCGCACAAATGCACTACTGCCCCGGTGGTGGATGAAAGGGGTAGATGTGGAAAAGGCAGGTAGGCCGCTGGCCGCCGAGCCGCTCCGCCGCCCGGAAGAAGGGCCACAGGTCGTCGCCCAGCCTGTAGTGAGTGGCGAGGGGCAGGGCGTGGCAGAGCAGCTTTTCCAGGGCGTGGAGGCAGTACTCTAGATGCGGTTTTTCGAGTCGGTCCTGATCGAAGAAGTGCCTCCGGCCGGCTGCAAACTTGGCCCAATTGTCTAGGGTGTTCCGGTAGGCCGACGCGCGGTCTCCGTGGCCGGCGCGCTCCTGCTCCTCGATGAAGCGGTAGCAGACCCGGATCGCGCCCTCCAGCGCCTCCAGCGCCTCCTTGTCCTGCGTCGTCGCCATGCGGCCCCCTCTCGCCGGCAACGGTAGCACCACCGCCCGACGCGGCCGGTGGGGATGACCGCCCGCCGGTGGGCACCTTGCCCGCTCGCCCGCCGCCCGCCGGTGGAGGAATCCCGGCCGGGCTTTTCGGGCCACAACGGGGAAGGCCCTTGGGTCCCCCGCGGGTCCCATCGGCCCCCACAACCCGAATTCGCGATCCGGCTCCGGGCGCTAGGGTGTCCCCCGCAGATCTTGGGAACCCCCCGATCTTGGCTGAATTTCAAACTTACAGCCGCCCGTCGCTCCGGGCGTTTTCATCTACTGGATGAAAATTTCGGGTTCGTGGCGTGAAAAAGGGGAACCGCTGGTGAGCGATTCCCCTTTGTTTTCCGCTATTAGGCCCGGCCGGGTTCGAACCGGCGACCCCTGCCGTGTCAAGGCAGTGCTCTACCGCTGAGCTACGGGCCTCCTCGACGTCGAGGGGCGCGTTTATAGCGCGATCACCCGGGGAGTCAACGGCTCTCTGGCGCCCGGGCCCGGGCGCGGACGGCCCGGGCGAACACCCCGGCGTACTGCAGCAGCGACACCACCACGCAGGCGGCGGTGAGCAGGCCGGCGGCCGCCAGCCAGGGCGCCAGGGACGGGCGCAGCGACGGCTCGACGTCCCCGGCCAGCGCCCCCACCACCAGCAGGGTGATGGCGAAGGTGGCGTACTTGCCGGCGCGGGTGGGCAGGATGCGGATGCGCGGCCCGATCCCGAGGGCCTGCAGCAGCGCCGCGCCGAGCACCAGCGCCACGTCCCGCCCCACCACCAGCAGCGGCAGCCAGGCCGGCAGCCGCCCGGCCGCGGCCAGCGCCACCAGCGCGCAGAAGGTGAGCAGCTTGTCGGCGATGGGGTCGAGGATCTCGCCGAGGCGGGAGTGCTGCGAGAGCAGGCGCGCCGCCAGCCCGTCGAGCAGGTCGGTGACGGCCGCCGCCGCGAAGACCACCAGCGCCTCCTGGACCCGGCCGACCACGTACAGCCAGAGGAAGACCGGCGCCAGCAGCAGCCGCAGCCCGGTGAGCGCGTTGGGCAGCGTCCACGGGCCGGCGTCGGGTGGGCCGGGTGGCTCACCCTCCCCGGCGCCGGCGCCTAGCGGGCCGCCGCGTCCCGCTGCCGGTTCCACGTCTCCCACTCGTCCTGCGCGGCCAGCGCGAACCGCTCCGGCTCGGCGGGGGTGCCGTCGGCCGCCACCCGCACCTGCATCAGCTCGGTGACCAGCCGCTCCCACTGCTCGCGGGTCACCTCCTGCGGGCCAGCCACCTCGCGGCGCGCCGCCGGGTCGGGGGCCCCGGCGTGGGCCGGGCGCGGGATGGGCCCGGCCGCCACCGCCACCGTGCCGCTGTAGACCCGCACCACCACGCTGCGGTCCTTGCTGGCGTCCACCCGGAAGGTGGTGCCGCGCACGCCGGCCACGGCGTTCTCCGTCTTGACCTCGAAGCGGGCCTCGCCGCCCAGGGCCTTGGTGACGTTGGCCCAGACGTTGCCCACCCGGAGCTTGGCCGAGACCTTGCGGTCGTCGGGCGAGGCCCCGAAGGCGGCGGCGTCCAGCTCCACCTTGGAGAGCGGGCCGAGGCGCAGCACGCTCTGGTCGCTCAGGCGGAGCTCCAGGCGGGTGCGCCGGGCGGTCTCGATGACGTCGCCCTGGAAGACGGCGCTCCCCAGCGCCAGCGGCTGGCGGGCGCCGCCCTGCAGGCGGGTGGCCTGGCCGGCCAGGAAGGTGATGGCGCCGGCCGGCGCGGGCTCCTCGGCGTGGACGGCCGCGGCGCCCAGGGCCAGGGCGGCGAGCGCGGCGACGGCGGTGGCGCGGGCGCGGGCGGTCACTTCAGCTCCACCTCGACGGCGTTGGGCGTCACCTTGCGGACCTTGCAGGCGTAGCCGGGGAACTTGCGGGTGGCCAGGTCGGTGGCGAAGCCCTCGGCGGTCCCGGCCAGCGAGACGTCGAGCTCGGCCCGGCCGTCCTCCACCGACCGCTGCTGCACGTCCTTGACCCCCTTGATCGAGGCCAGCAGCACGGCCTTGAAGCCGGCCAGGCGGGCGTAGTCGTCGACCCCCCTGACCACCAGCGCGACGCGCCGGACGCCCGACTGCTCGCGCGCCCAGACCCGGCCGATCTTGGCGAACAGGTCGCGCGCCAGCTGGCGGCCGCCCTCGGAGAGGGCGTTGCGCCCGGCGGTGGTCTGCTCGAACCCCTTGCCGGCGGCGCCGGTGAACTCGGCCGCGGCGATCACCTCGCCGGTGTCGGTGCGGACGGCGCGCGCCGAGACGTTGGCCACCGCCGAGTAGAAGGTGCCGTTGTCGATGGCGATCTCGCCGAGCGGCTTGGCCACGGCCCGGCCCACCACCACCACCTCGGCCCCCACCTTGAGGCCGATCTCGCGGGCCTTCTGCACGTTGGGATCGGCGCCGATGGCCTCCAGCGTCACCTTGCCGGTGAGGACCTCGGGGTCGATGAAGGTGAACCCGGACTTCTCCATCCGGTCCATGAAGGCGTTCTCCATCACCCGCAGGTCGGCGCCGTTGCCGCCGCCCTGCCACCAGCCGGTGGCCTGGCTGGCGGTGATGGACTGCTCGGCGATGAGGGCCATGACCCGCGGCATGCCGGCGCGCCGGTAGGCGATGCCGAAGGCCATCAGGTCCTCGTCCAGCTTGGCCTCCGAGACCTCGCAGCGCAGCCGCGTCACCCAGACGTTCCCGTCCTGCTTGTCCTCCAGCACGGTGAACTTGCGGACGTAGCCCTCGGAGTGGGCGAAGACCTTGTCGGAGAGCAGCTGCGACTGGTCGGTCTCGGTGGAGGCGCTCACCACCGTGGTGGCCACCTGCTGCACGCAGGAGCGCAGGGCGTCGTCCTTGGCGGCGGCGCGGGCCGCCAGCAGGTCGTCGGCCACGGCGCCCTGGCCGGTGGCTTCGGCGGTCCTGGTCGCCTCCTCGGCGAGCGGGAGCGCTGGGGCCATGGCGAGCAGCATCGACGTGAGGATTCGCTTCATGGTGGGGACTCCCCGGCTAGTCGGTGAGGATGACGACGCGCCCCTCGGCCAGGAACGCCGGGCGGGCGGCCAGCGTGGCGGCGTCGGCGGCGCCGAGCACCAGGTCGGCGCCCTGGGCGCGCAGCGCCTTGAGCACCAGCGGCCGGTCGCCGACCCGGGCGGCCAGGTCCCGCCTGGCGGCGGCCAGGCCGGGCGCGTAGGCGGCCACCCCGGTGGCCCGGCGGGCGGCCTCGCCCAGCGAGGCGGCGCCGTAGAGCTCCTGGCCGGCCTCGTCGAGCAGGCGGGGCGCCAGGGCCGGCGCCACCTTCAGGCCGGCCGCGTCCACCACCAGCGAGGTGGGGCCGGCCGGGGCCGGGGCGGCGGCGGCCCGGGGCAGCACCGCCTCGGCCACCCCGTCGAGCGCCACCTCCACGTCGAGCTCCACGCCGCCGTCGGAGTAGTAGCGCCTGCCGGTCTCGCGGAAGCCGCGGATGGTGCCCTCCACCGCCCCCCTCACCGCGGCGTCGGCGCCCATGGCCGCGCCCACGGTCTGGCCGGCGCTGATGGCCACGCCCTTGGTGACCTCCAGGCAGCGCCTCAGCGCGTCGAGCCGAGCGGCCTTCTCGGCGCCGAGGCGCGCCACCGCGGCGTTGCCGGCGGCGTCCTTCAGGTTGGCGGCGCCGGCGCCGGTGCACTTCACCACCCGCCGCTGCCAGTCGACCGCGCCGGGGTCGGCCCGGGCCGTGAGCGACAGCGTCGCGAGCGCGACGACGAGGACGATTCGCATTGGGGGGCTTCCTCCCTCGGGACGGACCGGCGGACCGGGCGGAAAATTCTAGCACCGCCGGTGCCTCCGCGGTGGGGCGGTCGGACCTCCGGTCTGGCCTACCTCCGCCTACCCACATGTCCCAGGGGCACGGCCAGGCCCCCGGACGCGCTGCGTCGAGCCCGGTCACCCGCGGCCGGCCGCTACCAGGCGTCGCGCCGGGCCCGCAGCGCCACGACGGCCTGCGGATCGGGCGCCCGCAGGAAGGGGTTGACCACCCGCTCCTCCGCCAGCGTGGCCGGGTCGGGCTCGAGCCCGGCCGCCCGCGCCGCCTGCACCGCCGCCAGGCGGGCCCGGGCCGGGGCGTTGTCCGGCTCGAGCGCCAGGACGAACGCCAGGTTGGCCTCGGCGTAGTCGTGGCCCGGCTGCACCAGGAGCCCGCCGTCCAGCCGGGCCAGCGGACCGAGGAGGCTCTCCGCCAGGGCGCCGACGTCGCCCCCGTGGCGGCAGTTGCCGCAGCCCCCGGTGAAGAGGGTGTCGCCGGTGAGCAGGTGGCCGGCCCACTCCAGCAGCACCGAGCCCGGGGTGTGCCCCGGCACGTGGTGGACGCGCAGCGCCAGGGCCCCGAGCGAGAGCGCGGCGCGGCCGGCCAGGTCCTCCTGCGGCGCGAACCAGCGGGCGTCGCCGCCGTGGCCCAGCACCCGGGCGCCGAGCCTGGCGGCCACCGCGACGGTGCCGCCGCTGTGGTCGGCGTGCCCGTGGGTGTGCAGGACCCATCGGGGCGCGGCGCCCAGGTCGGCCGCCAGCGCCAGCGCCACCGCCGCGTCGCCCGGGTCCACCAGCGCGGCGTCGCCGCCGGCCTCCAGCAGGTAGACGTAGTTGGTGGCGCCGAAGCGGCGGCGAGAGAGGCGCGGCGTCACGGGGCGTCGTCCGGGTGGTGGGAGAGGCCGACGCGGTTCCCCTCGGGGTCGCGCAGGTAGAGCGTCCAGCGGGTCCGGTGGACCACCGGGACCCCCAGGTCCGCCAGCCGTGCCTCCCAGGCCGGCCGCGAGGTGGGTGGAATGCGCAGCGCCACCAGGTGCAGGCCGGGCCGCCCGTCGCGCCACGCCGACACCTCGGGCGCCTGGTCGGCCCGCTCCAGCGCCAGGAAGGCGCCGCCCTCGAGCGACAGCCAGACGCTCCGGTCGCCGCCCTCCGGCAGGGGCCAGCGGCGCGCCACCTCGAGCCCCAGCACCTCGCGGTAGAAGCGCTCGCAGGCGGCGAGGTCGTGGCACTGGAGGGCGACGTGGTGGAGCGCCGGGGTCACGGGGCGGGGAGTCTACGCGGCGGCGCGCACCCGGCGCCACCGCGGCGGGGCGCCCGGCCGGCGGGCAGGCCGCCTGGCCACCCGGGCGCTGGGTCCGCGCCGCCGGCCCCGGCGCGCGTGCTAGCATCCGGCCCGTGTCGACCCCGCTCGCCGGAAAGCGGCTCCTGCTGATCGTCGAGGATGCGGTCCTGGCCGCGCTGCTGGCCGAGGCCGCCAGCCGCCTGGGCGCGGAGGCCACCGTCGCGCCCACCGGCCGCGCCGCCCTGGAGGCCCTGGCCCGCCCGCCCCTGCCCGGCGCCGCCGTGCTCGACCTGCCCCTGCCCGACGTGCGCGGCAGCGAGGTCCTGGCGGCGCTCAGGCGCGCCGGCGTGCCGGTGGTGGCCATCTCGGGTGCCTTCCGCGGACCGCAGGCCGCCGGCGAGGTGCTGCGCGCCGGCGCGGCCGACTTCTTCGAGAAGCCCTTCCCGGTGCTGGCGCTGATGGCGCGGGTGGCGCGGCTCATGGGCGAGGCCCTGCCGGGGCTCGGCGAGCCGGAGGACGAGGTGACGGGCGCCATCCCGCTGGGGCCGGGCCCCGGCGGCGGGCTCGACGACGCCCCGTTCCTGGCGCTGACCGACGACGACCAGGTCCACGAGCCGCCCCCGGCCACCGGCGCGGACGCGCTGGCCAGCCCCCTGCCGGCCCCGCCGCGCCAGCCGGCGCCCGCCGGCTCCGCCCTGGCGCCGCCCGGGCCGCCACCTCGCCGCGGCGATCTCGGCCAGGCCAGCGTGCCGCGCCTGCTGGTGGCCCTGCACGTGGCCCAGGCCACCGGGGCGCTGACGGTGCGCCGCGGCCCGGTCAAGAAGATCCTGCTGCTGGAGAAGGGGGCGCCGATCTACGCGGCGTCCAACGTGGCGGGGGAGCGCCTCGGCGCCATCTGCGTGCGGCGCGGGGTCATCGCGGCCGACGCCCTGCTGGCGCTGCGTCGCGCCGACCCGGCGGCCCGCACCGCCGACCTGCTGCTGGCGGCCCGCGCCCTGACGCCGGCCCGCCGGGCCGAGCTCACCAGCGCCCAGGTCCGGGCCATCGCCTGGTCCACCTTCGAGTGGCGCGACGGCGAGTACGACTTCCAGCTGGCCCGGCCGCCGGCCGGCCTGCTGCAGCTGGGGCTGTCGATGGCCGACCTGCTGCTGGAGGGGCTGGTGCGGGCCTCGACCCTGCCCACCCTGCTGGCCGAGCTGCCGCGCGACCTGCACCTGGCCCCCTCGCCCGCGCCGGCCTTCGAGCTCTACGCCCTGGGGCTCCGCCCGGCCGAGGCCCACCTGCTCTCGCTGTGCGACGGCACCAAGAGCGTGCAGGACCTGGCGGCGCTGGCGCGGGTGCCGGAGCGCGAGGCCCTGGCCTTCCTGCAGGCCCTGCGGGTGATGCGGGTGCTGGAGAGCGTGGAGAGCGTGCTGGCGGGCACCCGGCGCATCGGCTTCATGTGAGCGCGCCGGCGGGCCGGGCCCCGTGTTCGGCACGCCGCTTGCGGTGAGCGTGGCGGGGCGGCTATACATCGCGCCCCTTCGCCCCCGCCCGGCCCTTTTCGGCCCGAGGCCGGACCTCACGTCAGGACCCCATGATCGCCCGCGAGAAGATCCGCAACGTCGCCATCGTCGCCCACGTCGACCACGGCAAGACCACGCTCGTCGACTACATGCTGCGCCAGGCCGGCACCTTCCGCACCAACGAGACCATGGTCGACCGGGTCATGGACTCCAACGACCTGGAGCGCGAGAAGGGCATCACCATCCTCGCCAAGAACACCGCGGTGAACTGGAAGGGCATCAAGATCAACATCGTGGACACGCCCGGCCACGCCGACTTCGGCGGCGAGGTGGAGCGCGCCCTGCGGCTGGTGGACGGCGTGCTCCTGCTGGTGGACGCCGCCGAGGGGCCGCTGCCCCAGACCCGCTTCGTGCTCTCCAAGGCCCTGGCCATGGGCCTGCCGTCGGTGCTGGTGGTCAACAAGGTGGACCGCCAGGACGCCCGCGCCAAGGAGGTGCTGGACCTGGTCTACTCGCTCTACATCGACCTGGGCGCCAACGAGCACCAGATCGACTTCCCGGTCATCTACGCCATCGCCCGCGAGGGCAAGGCGGGCCACACCGTGGAGGGCGCCTTCGAGGCCGACTCGCTCAAGCCGCTCTTCGACGCCATCCTCTCCCACATCCCGCACCCGCCGGCCGGCGACGCCACCCACGTCCAGATGCTCATCGACAACCTGGACTACGACGAGTACGTGGGGCGCCTCGCCATCGGCCGCATCAACTCCGGCGTGCTGCACGAGGGCGACCAGATCGCCGTCATCCGCGAGGAGGGCAAGATCGTCCCGGCCAAGGTGGTGCGGCTCTACGTCTACGACGGCCTGAAGCGGGTCGAGGTGAAGGACGCCGGGCCGGGCGAGATCGTGTGCATCGCCGGCGCCGAGGAGATCGGCATCGGCGACACCATCGCCGACCTGGCCAACCCGGTGGCGCTCCCGCGCATCAGCGTGGAGGAGCCCACCATGTCGATGGTCTTCAAGGTGAACGACGGCCCCTTCGCCGGCAAGGAGGGCAAGTACGTCACCAGCCGCAACATCCGCGAGCGGCTCTACCGCGAGGCCTACAAGAACGTCTCCATCCGGGTGGAGGACACCGAGACCCCCGACGCCTTCAAGGTGGTGGGGCGCGGCGAGCTGCAGCTGGCGGTCATCGTGGAGAACATGCGCCGCGAGGGCTACGAGCTGACGGTCTCCAACCCGGAGCCCATCCTCAAGAAGATCAACGGCGAGACGCACGAGCCCATGGAGCTGCTGGTGTGCGACCTGCCCACCGACGGCGTGGGCGGCGTGACCCAGTCGATGGGCACGCGCAAGGGGCGCATGGTGGACATGCAGCCCATGGGCAGCCACCGCACCCGCCTGCAGTTCCGGGTGCCGGCGCGCGGCCTGATCGGCTTCCGCGGCGAGTTCCTCACCCTGACCCGCGGCGAGGGCATCATGTCGTCGCAGTTCGACGGCTACGAGCCGTGGCAGGGCGCCATCCAGAAGCGCAAGAACGGCGCCATCGTGGCCGACCGCGTCGGCGAGGTGGTGGCCTACGCGGCCAACTACTGCCAGGAGCGCGGCTCGCTCTTCGTCAAACCGGGCGACGCCGTCTACCCGGGCATGATCGTGGGCGAGCACAGCCACGAGGGCGATCTCGACTACAACATCTGCAAGGAGAAGAAGCTCACCAACATCCGCGCCGCCGGCCGCGACGAGAACGTCATGCTGACCCCGCCCCGCGAGATGGGGCTGGAGATCGCGCTGGAGTGGATCGCCGAGGACGAGCTGGTGGAGGCGACGCCCAAGTCGATCCGCCTGCGCAAGAAGTACCTGGAGCAGACGCTGCGCTACAAGGCGGAGCGCGACCGGAAGAAGGGGCTGGCCTCGCCGTAGCAGGTCGGCGCCGTCCCGGCGCCCAACCGGCCAGGCGTTCCAGCACCAGGGGCCCCGCACCGGGGCCCCTTCGTCGTTCCGGGCCCGAGGTCGTCAGGGCCGCCCCTCACCCCGGCCCTCTCCCCGGAGGGGAGAGGGAGCAGACGCTCGGAACTCCCTCTCCCCAAGCTGGCTGGGGGAGCGGGTTGGGATGAGGGGGCGCGGTCAGGGATGGGTTGCGGCCGGCTCGGCGCCGCCTGGTCCCTCCTCCTCGTTGGGCCTGCCCGAGAGCACTCGGACCACCTCGGGCAGCACGAAGACGTTCGGCACGTCCTTGGCCGCCCTGCTGCGCTCGCGCCGCTCCCCTGCGATGGTCGCCACCAGCTCCCCGGCCTGGAGCCGGAGGCGCTGGACTCGCGGCCAGGGGACTGCGCCGTCCGCCTCGGTGAGCGCCGCACGGACACCCACGGAAGGGAAGACCAGCCCGGCGCTGCTCAGGACCACGGACGATCCGAAGCGGAGCGACTCGCCGGCGCGGACGCGCCGGACGAACTCGGCGGTCAGCCGCGCCGAGGTCCTTTCGACCAGCGCCTCCAGGGCCGCGACGGTCCCCAGGTCGTCGTCGTCGAGCTCGAGCTGACCTCCACGACCCACCACCCGCAGCTTCAGCTCGGGCGGCGCCGCCTCGGTCAGCCCTCCGACCGCCAGGCCGATCGCCAGCCCCGCCAGGCCGCCGCCGTGGAGGTGGAGCGAGGTCTTCTTCGCCGAGAACCAGACCTCCTGCACCTCGCCCCAGTCGATGCGGGAGGCGCCGCGCCGGGTCCGGAGCTCCACCCCGGCCTGGTCGATCACCACCACCCGTGCCAGCTCGGCGCGGAAGCGGCGGACGATCCAGATGAGCCACCAGGCGGCGGCCGCCGCCAGGGTGACCGACAGGGCCATCACGAAGCCCAGGGAGGTGCCGGCACCCCAGGACTCGGGGGGCAGGGCCGGGCCCACGACCGCAAGCCCCGCGGCGACCGGCGTGTGGAGCAGCACGAGCTGGACACGGGGGCCGAGCGCCCGCCGGAACGTGCGCGGGGGCTGGCCGGGCGGGAGGGGGGCCGCGCTGGCGGCTGGGAAGGGCACGGTCGGAGATCCTCCCTCGGGTGGAGCAGGGCCACGCCGCGCCGGCGTGTCACGCGGAGTGCCCGCACCGCGAGCAGACCGAGTGTAGCCGACTTCTCGGGCGGCCACCGCCGATCCGGCCCTCCCCGCCCCCCCCCCAACGACGAAGGGCCCCGCGGTGGGGCCCCTCGTTCTCGTGCGGACTTCTGGTCGGCGCGGAGCGCCGACCGGTTAGACCTTCGGCTTGGACCGCTCGCGGGTCACCTGCTTCTGCTTGGCGCGGGGCTGGCCCTTGGCCGCGGTGTCGATGAACACCAGGCCGTCGGCGTGGCCCGGCACGGCGCCGGTCACCAGCAGGACGTTCTTCTCGGGCACCAGGCCGACCACGTAGAGGTTCTGGACGGTGATGTTCTCGACGCCGTAGTGACCCGGCATGTGCTTGTTCTTCCACACCTTGCCCGGCGTCTTGCGCTGGCCGATGGCGCCCGGGTGGCGGTGGTGCTCGTGCGCCGTGGAGGAGTCGCGGGCCGCGCCCTTCATGCCCCAGCGCTTGAAGACGCCGGCGAAGCCGCGCCCCTTGCTGATGCCGGTGACGTCGATGCGCTGGTTGTCCTTGAAGACCTTGTCCACCGTGAGGACGTCGCCGGCCTTCAGATCGCCGAGCACCTTGGCGTCCTTGACCCGGACCTCCTTGAGGTGGCGAAACAGGCTGGTGCCGGCCTTCTTGAAGACCCCGACCTCCGCCTTGGAGATGCGGTGGGCGTGCTTCTCGTCGACCGGGCCGAACCCGAGCACGACGGCGTCGTAGCCGTCCTGCTCCTTGGTCTTGCGCCGGATGACCGTGCAGGGACCCGCCTCGAGGATGGTGACCGCGATGCAGTCGCCCTCGGGGGTGAAGATCTGGGTCATCCCCACCTTCTTCGCCAAAAGACCAGTCGCCATGTGTGGACCTCGCAGTGGTCCGCCGCGCGCCGGAAGCGGGCGCGGAGGACGTGCCGTTGTGAAGGGGGCGGTATGTACAGGTCCCAGGAACTGCTGTCAAGCCGCGGGGATGGAGAGCAGGTAGCCCTGCGGTCCGGCCTGCAACCCTCCGCCGAGCGCGGCGGCGATGCGCCGGATGGCCGGCAGTGAGAGGGCCCTGCCCTGCTGGTCCGACGGATCCCCCTTCCGGGGGTCATGCAGCGCCCTGACCGGAGCACCGCTCACCAGCACCTCCGCCCGGCCTCCCGCCAGGCGTGCCACCAGGCGCACCTCCGGCACCTCGGCGCCGGCCACCGCCACCAGCCCCTCCAGCGCCCGCTGCAGCAGCAGTCGGTCGGCCTGGATCGCCAGGCCGGGAGGGACCTCCTGCTGCACCGGCGGGTGGCCTGCCGGAAGCCGCTCGAGGGCAGCCGCCAGGACCTCGACCAGCAGCAGCCGCTCTGGCCTGAGCGGGTACTCCCCGGTGTCGAGCCGCTCGGCGAGCAGGTGGTCCTCCAGCAAGGTCCGCACCTTGCCCACCGATCGGAGGCAGATGGCGGCCAGCTTCTCCCCCCTCGCCCCGCCCCGCTCGGCGGACGGGATACGGGTCAGGAGCTCCGCCGTCCAGAGCGCGGTCGAGAGCGGGTTCCGCACCTCGTGGGCCACGAACCCGAGGTGGCGCTCGCGGTCGCTGGCCGGGCCGGAGGGCTCCTCCTCGCCGTTCAGCACCTGGTCGGTGGTGTCGCTCATCGGTGGCTGGTCCAGGGAACGAGGGACATCCGACCCCATCCGCGACAACCTGGACAGGCCGCCTTCCTTTGGCAAGAGGCTGCAGTTGTTTCAGCCTCATTTTCGGAAGTTCTTACAGCCGCAAGCCCCCTCTTGGAGACTTGGCAAGGGGTCGGGACGGTAATTCTTACCGATCTCGCAGGTGCCCGGGACCCAGGCACACGCTCAACCGTCCGAATTCCCGGGTAGTTCCCTTGGGTGCGCGCCTGGGCACATGCGTTGCTATGCCCACCTGTGACGCCGCACCGGCGTCCCGAAGCCCGGAGCAGGAATGATGCGAGCCCCCATGACATCCACGAGCAGCAGCCTGGAGCTGTACCTCGCGGAGATCAACCGCTACCCGCTCCTCTCGATCGAGGACGAGCGGGGGCTGGCCAGGCGCTTCCGCGCCGTGGGAGACACCCGGTCCGGCCACGGGCTGGTCACCGCCAACCTCCGCTTCGTGGTCAAGGTGGCCTACGAGTACCGCTCCTACGGGTTCCGCATGGCCGACCTCATCCAGGAGGGCAACATCGGCCTGATGCGGGCGGTGCAGAAGTTCGACCCGGAGAAGGAGATCCGGCTCATCTCCTACGCCGTCTGGTGGATCAGGGCCTACATCCAGAACTACATCCTGCGGTCCTGGTCGCTGGTGAAGCTGGGCACCACCCAGGCGCAGCGCAAGCTCTTCTTCTCGCTGGCCCGGACCCGCCGCGAGCTCGACCGCCTCAGCACCTCCCACGGCGCCGACTCCGACGGCGAGGACGCCGGCAAGATCGCCCGCAAGCTGCGCGTCAAGGCGTCCGAGGTGCAGGAGATGGCCCAGCGCATGGACGGCCGCGATCTCTCCCTCGACGCCCCGCTGGGCGACGACGGTACCTCCAGCCACGTGGACTTCGTCATCGGGGACGCGCCCGGGCAGGACGACGAGCTGGGCGCCGCGCAGGAGCAGCGGGTGGTGAGCGGCCGCGTCGGGACCGCCCTGGCCCGCCTGGACGAGCGCGAGCGGTACATCATCGAGCAGCGCGTCATGAACGACTCGCCCATGACGCTCAAGGAGCTGGGCGACCACTTCGGCTTCTCCCGCGAGCGGGCCCGCCAGCTGGAGATCCGGGCCAAGGAGAAGCTCAAGGCCGAGCTGGAGGCGCTGGCCGACGAGCTCGAGTGGCCCCGGGGCGAGCCGGTCGACTACGACGACCGCGCCGTCGCCTAGACGCACCGGCCTTCGACGTCAGCGCCGTGGCCTCGGCCCACCTGCCCTCGCCGAGGGCAGCACCTCGAGGCGAGCGAGGCCGAGCACCGAGCGGGGCACCCGACGAGCGAGCAGCGCAGCCGTACTGCAGTCGTACGGCGAGCAGCGCAGCGAGGAGGCCGCCCCGCGAATGCCGGCATCGCTCGCCGACCTAGGCCATGCCGTGCTTCTTGAGGCGATACCGCAGCGTGTCGCGCGACACGCCCAGCAGGCGCGCCGCCTTCGACTGGTTGCCGCTGCTCCGCTCCATGGCCTCGGCGATGAGCTTGCGCTCCACGTCGTCGAGCACCAGCCCCTGCTCCTCGACGCTGGGCACCAGCTTGTCCTTGGGGCGCTGCGGGGTGGCGCGCCGCAGCTCCGGCGTCAGGTGCTCGGGCCGGATCTCGTCCGGCCCGGCGTGCAGGATGAAGGCCCGCTCGATGACGTTGCGCAGCTCGCGCACGTTGCCCGGCCAGAGGTGGGCCTTGAGCAGCTCCATGGCCGGCGGCGAGACGCCCCGCACCTGGCGCTTCAGCTCCTGGTTGAAGCGGGCGATGAAGTGGGCCGCCAGGGTGGGCACGTCCTCCTGGTGATCGCGCAGCGCCGGCACCACCACCCGCACCACGTTGAGGCGGAAGAAGAGGTCGGCCCGGAAGCGCCCCTCGCTGACCCGCTCCTCCAGGTCCACGTTGGTGGCGGCGATGACCCGCACGTCGGCCTTCAGCTCGGTGACGCCGCCCACCCGCCGGAAGGTCTTGTTCTCCAGCAGGCGCAGCAGCTTGGCCTGGCCGCCCGGCGGCAGGTCGCCGATCTCGTCGAGCATGACCGAGCCGCCCTCGGCGGTCTCGAAGAGGCCGCGCTTCTGGGTGTGGGCGTCGGTGAAGGCCCCGCGCTCGTGGCCGAAGAGCTCGCTCTCCAGCAGGTGCTCCGGCAGCGCGGCGCAGTTGACCTGCATGATGGGGTGGTCGCGGCGGGCGCTCTCGAAGTGGATGGCGCGGGCCACCACCTCCTTGCCGGCGCCGCTCTCGCCCTCGATGAGCACGGTGGTGGTGTCGGAGGCGGCCAGCCGCCCGATCATGGTGCGCACCTGCTCCATGACCGCCGAGTGGCCCACGATGGCCTCCATGGCGCTGGCGGTGCGGCGATCGGTGGTCAGGGCCGCGATCTGGCGGCGGGTGCGGGAGGTGGCCAGGGCCCGCTCCACCGCCGCCACCAGGGCGTTGAGCTGGAACGGCTTGACCAGGAAGTCGATGGCCCCGTGCTTCATGGCCTCCACCGCCACGTCCACGGTGCTGTGGGCCGACATCATCAGCACCGCCACCTCGGGGTGGAGCGCCAGGGCCCGCTGCAGCGTCACCACCCCGTCGATGCCGGGCAGCTTGACGTCCAGCAGCATGACGTCGGGCGGCGTGGCGCCGACCAGCTCCAGCGCCTGCTCCCCCGACTCGGCGGAGTGCACCTCGTAGCCGTCGCGCTGCAGCCGCTCCGCCACCGACCAGCGGATCAGCTTCTCGTCGTCGACCACCAGGATGCGGGCCGGCGTGTTGGTCATGCTGCGTGCTCCGTGGAGCGCGGCGCGGGGGACCGTGCCTGCTGCAGGGTGATGGTGAAGACTGTGCCGCCCTCGGGGGGGCACCTATAGCCGATGTGGCCGCCGTGTTCAGCCACGATGCGCGCCGAGATGGCCAGGCCCAGCCCGTTGCCCTCCCGCTTGGTGGTGAAGAAGGGCTTGAAGATCGACCCGCGCAGGTCGGCCGGGATGCCGGGGCCGGAGTCGGCCACCTCCACGAAGACGTGGCCGTCGCCCTCGCGGGAGCGGATGGTCAGGCTGCCGCCCCGGCCGTTCATGGCCTGCACCGCGTTGAGGCACAGGTTCAGGAAGACCTGCTCCAGCTGCGACGGGTCCGCCATGACCGGGGGCAGCTCGGCGCCCAGCTCCGGCCGGATCTCCACCTGGGTGCCGCGGCACTGCTGGCGGATGAGGAACAGCACCTTCTCCAGCGTGCCGTTCACCTCGGTGGAGCGGAGGCGCGCCTTGGGGGGGCGGGCGAAGGAGAGCAGGCTCTCCATGGTGTGGGTGAGCCGCTGCACCTGGTGGCGCATCTCGCCCACCACCTCGCTGTGGCGCGGGTTGGAGGCCAGGTCCTCGGCCAGCAGCTCGAGGGCGCCGGACAGGCCGGCCAGCGGGTTCTTGATCTCGTGGGCCAGCCCGGTGGCCACCTCGCCCACGGCGGCGAAGCGATCGGCCCGCACCAGCCGCTCCCGGTAGAAGGCCTCCAGCTCGGCCTGGCTGCGCCGCAGGGCCGCCAGGGTGGCGTCGAAGCCCCGCGCCGCCACGCCCAGCTCGTCGGTGCGCCCCTCGTCGGCCACCACGGTGAGCTCGCCGGCCTCGGCGCGGCGCATGGCCTCCACCAGCCGCTGCACCGGGCTGACCGCCTCCCGCCCCAGCAGCCAGAGGTTGATGGCCAGCAGCACCAGCAGGGCCGCGCCGGCCGACAGGGCCAGGGTCTCGGCCAGCTCCCGCTTGGCCTCGGTCACCGGGGCGCGATCGAAGCGCAGCTCCAGCCAGCCGTTCACCTTGGCGCCGCCCCCGTGGCAGCGGGCGCAGGAGGGCCCGTTCACCACCGGCTCCAGCACCGCGTACTGGGTGGCGTCCCCGCCCGGCTCGGTGACCACGGTGGTGGCGCGGAAGCGGTCGGGGCGGCCCCAGGGCACGGCGCCCACGTAGGCCGGATCGGACGAGATGGAGATGCGCCCGTCGGGGGCCACCAGGCTGGCGGTGCGCAGGTCGGTCCGGTGCGAGACCAGCGAGGAGAGCAGCGCGGGCACCGCCTGCGGCTGCCCCGAGAGCATCACGTTGGACACGCCGGTGGCCACCATCCCGGCGAAGACCTCGGCCCGATCGTGCCGGCCCCGCTCGATGCCGGAGCCGTAGAGCTGCACCGCGGCCGCCACCATGGCGGCCAGCGTCAGGCCGAACAGCACCGTGGTGGGCAGCAGGATCCGGGCCCGCAGGCTGGCGTCGAGCCGCTGGTAGAGTCGGCGGAGCGTGGTCACGTCGTGGGGGAGGCGTTGTGGGGGAGGAGACCGCCATCATTCCAGAGACTCCCCCTGGGGGGAAGGGCAGAAAGACCAGCCGGGCTCAACGGGCCGCGCCGCCCGGCCGGGCCGGGTCCGGCTGGCCCAGCTCGAAGATCCGGGCGGCGGCGCCGAGCAGCGCCTCGCCCTCCCCGCCGACGCCGTGCCGGGCGGAGCGGGCCGCCTCCTCGGCGACGATCCGCTCGGCGTCGGCCACCGCGGCGGAGCGGTCCGACTGGGCGGCGCGCATCACCCGGTCGAGATCGTCCACGTCGCACAGGTAGACCCCCTCCAGGGCGCCGGTGGCCGCCGGGATGGCGCGGGGCACCGCCAGGTCCACCAGCACCAGCGGCCTGCGGCGCCTGGCCATGAGGGCCGCCGCCCCCACCTTCGCCAGCTCGGGCGGCGCCACCGGCGTGGCCGAGACCACCACGTCGGCCAGCACCAGCTCGCCGAGGAGCTGGTCCAGCCCGCCGTGGCGCCCGCCCACCAGGCGGGCCAGGGCCTCGGCCTTGCCGGGCGTCCGGTTGAGCACCGTCACCTGGGCACCCTGGGCGGCCAGGTGCTGCGCCGAGAGGCGCGCCATCTCGCCGGCGCCCAGCACCAGCACCCGCCGCGTGGCCAGGGCGCCGACGACCTTCTCGGCCAGCGCGGCCACGGCGTGGCCCCAGGAGACGCCGGCCCGCCCCAGGGCGGTCTCGCTCCGCACCCGCCTGGCCGCCGCCAGGGCCCGCGACACCAGCCCGGTCAGCTCCTTGCCGGCCGCACCCGCGGCCACGGCCCGGGCCAGGGCCTGCTTCACCTGGCCCAGGATCTGCGGCTCCCCCAGGATGGCCGACTCGAGGCTGGCGGCCACCCGCACCAGGTGCGTGAAGGCGGCCGCGCCGTGCCGCTCGAAGAGCGGGAGGTCCCGGCCGTCCCCGGCGGACAGGGCCGTGCGCAGCGCGGCCCCCGCCACCGCCGGGAAGCGGGTGGTGGCGTAGACCTCCACCCGGCAGCAGGTGGAGAGCACCATCACCTCCTCCACGCCGTCGAGCGCCGCCCACCCCTCGAGCGCGGCGGCCAGGTCAGCATCGGCGAGCGCGAGGACCTCACGATCCTCGACGGTCGCCACCCTTCGGTTGAGGCCGACGGCGACGAGCACGGGTGCTCCTTGGTGAGGGCTTTCCCGCTGGAGGAGCAAGCCGCGTGCCTCGCCCGAGGTCGCCAGATTCCTCAGGACACCCGGGTCAAATCACGCAACTGATGCGCGATTTGCCCAACGGCGCGCCCGGGCGCGAAAGGCCTGCACGCGGCGGAGCGTGGGACACGCCACCGAAAAATACCCCAGAAATTCCGCCGAACCCGCGGATCGGGAGCCGCCAACTTCCTCCGGTCGCCCCCGCGGCCCTGCCGGGACTTGTCGGCACCGGGTTTGCACCATGGCCGCGGCACAACGCCACCAGCCCCTGGTCATTGCCGGACGGAGAGAAGAATCCGTGTACGCGAGATCTGTCGAGAGCCCCAGCCGATGCCGCTCCTCGCGCTTCGCGCTCGCCGCGTGCGCCCTCGCGCTCCTGTCCGGCGCCCTCGTCGCCCAGGCCCAGGGAGCCACCGAGACGCCGGCCAGGCCAGCCCAGGCGACCGGAGGCGCGCCCGTCGAGCGGTGCACCACCTGCCACGCCGCCGTCACGGCCAAGCGGTTCATCCACCCGTCGCTGCTCAAGAACGAGTGCACCGCCTGCCATCGGGCCCAGGCGGGCCAGCAAGGGAAGTGCCGGTCGCAGTCCGCCTCCAAGTGGGCGCTGGTCCGGACCGAGCCCGACCTCTGCTACGGCTGCCACAAGCGGATGGACCAGTCCAAGTCGGTGCACACCGCGGTGCGTCAGGGCAGCTGCCTCTCCTGCCACGCCCCCCACGGCTCCGACCAGCCCAAGCTGCTCACCGCCCCGCGCGAGAAGCTCTGCTTCGACTGCCACGACCTCGACCCGCTCCTCTCCAAGGCGGTGCGGCACGCCCCGGTGGCCGAGGGGCGCTGCCTCGACTGCCACGACGCCCACGGCAGCGACCAGCCCAACGCCCTGACCGGCAGCGGCACGGCCTTCTGCCAGAAGTGCCACGACCCCAAGGCCCCCACCGGCCGGGGCGCGGTGGGGCCGAACTTCCGGGTGGACCTGGCCAAGGCGGTGGTCCACAAGGCCATCACCAAGAAGGACGACTGCGCCGCCTGCCACGACCTCGGCCACTCCAGCGACCACCTGAAGCTCCTCAAGAAGAGCCCGGTGGACCTCTGCAACGGCTGCCACGAGCGCCAGGACAAGGCCAGGTTCCCGCACACGGCCGTGGTGGCCGGCGACTGCGCGACCTGCCACGATCCGCACGCCTCCGACCAGCCCAAGCTGCTCTCCAAGCCGACCAGCGCCGCCACCTGCTTCCAGTGCCACCAGGACGACCTGACGGGCCGGCGGGTCATCCACAAGCCCATCGAGAAGGGCTGCGACCAGTGCCACCTGTCGCACGGCGGCCCGGCGCGCAGCCTGCTCAAGGGCGGCGAGGGCAAGCAGCACTGCTACGTCTGCCACCAGACCCCGGTGGACTCGGGCAAGGTGAAGCACGCCGCCCTGGAGCGCTACGGCTGCACCGGGTGCCACGATCCGCACGGCACCGCCAACCGCTTCCTGGTGGGCAAGAAGACCAACGACCTGTGCGGCGCCTGCCACGAGGGCCAGCGCGACGGAAAGCACGTCACCGCCATCATGCCTCGCGGCCACGTGGTGGGTGGCAACCTCAACGACCCCCGCAAGCCCGACCGGCCCTTCAGCTGCGCCAGCTGCCACAACCCACACGGCTCGGACAACGCCAAGCTGTTCTACTTCGGCGCCACCCCGATGGAGTCGTGCGACGGCTGCCACGGCGACAAGAGCGGCAAGCACCCCGAGCTGAAGAACATCGTGGCGCGGGCCAAGCGGTCGGCGCCGGCCGGCGGCGAGAGCGGCGCGGCGGGCGCGGGCGGCGCGGGGTCCGGCGGCGCCGGGGCGGGTGGCGCCGGGTCGGGCGGTGCGGGCTCCGGCGGCGCGGGCTCCGGCGGTGCGGGGTCGGGCGGCGGCGCCGGCAGCGGCTCCGGTTCGGGCGCTGGCGGCGGTGACACGGACGAGGTCCGGCGGTGATCCCGGCAGCCCTGGTGGTGGCGCTGCTGGCCCAGGCCGGCGGCGACGAGGTGGTCGCGCGGGTCGGCGAGGTGGCCATCACGGCCGCCGAGGTGCGGGAGCGCGCGGCCCGGCCGCGGCCGCCCAAGGTCCCGCAGCCGCGGCCCGCCGAGCTGCTGGCCGCGCTGGTCGACGACGTGATCCTGGCCGCCGAGGGGCGGCGCACCGGCGTGGCGGAGCGCTTCGTGGTGCGGGTCTCGCTGGAGACGGCCCGCCGCCAGATCCTGGGCGACGCCTTCGTGGAGCAGGAGATCGCCGCCGCCTTCAAGCCCACCGAGGCCCAGCTGCGCGAGCTGTTCCACCAGCGCGAGGACGCCGTCAAGACGGTGGTCCTCACCTACACCACCCCCGCCGAGGCCCAGGCGGCCCTGGACCGCCTGCGCGCCGGCGCCGACCTCACGGCCGAGGCGGCCCGCTCGCTCGACCCCCGCGCCGCCACCGCCTCCACCGGCCCCACGGGTGGCCTGCTCCTGCGCGGCCAGCTCGATCCGGCGCTGGCCGCGGTGGTCTTCTCCGGACCGCTCGACACCTGGGTGGGCCCGATCAAGCTGGCGCTCGGCCACGCGGTGGCCCGGACCTCGGCCCGCAGCCTCGGCGAGGAGGCCACCTTCCTGGCCCGCCGCGAGTCCATCGCCCGCTACGCCCGGCAGCGCTACACCGAGGAGGCCAAGGCCCACTTCGTCTCCAAGCAGCGCGCCAAGGCGGGCGCGGTGGTCGACGAGGCCTTCCTCAAGCGCACCGAGCGGCGCATCGAGGGGACCCCGGCCGAGATGGACCACGTGGTGGCCACCGTCAACGGCAAGCCCTTCCGCTACGGCGAGCTGGCGCTGGCAGTCGCCTCCTTCGCCGGGGGGTCGGGGGGCGGCCACCTGACCGGCCCGACCCTGAAGACCCAGCTGGCCTGGCGCGAGATCGACGCCCGGCTGCTGGCCGACCTGGCCGTGGCCAAGGGGCGCGACCGCGACCCCGCCACCCGCGCCCTGCTGGAGCGCGCCGAGCGCGAGATCCTGGCGGCCGCCACCCGCGACCAGCTGGCGTCGGCGGCCCGCTCGGCCGCGGAGCGCCAGGCCACCGTGCAGGCCGCCACCCAGGCGCTGCGCCGCGGAGCCACCATCACCATCGACGAGGCCGCCCTGGCCCGCGCCGTCCCGGGGACCTGATCGCCATGGGCCGCCGACTCCACCACGCCCCGCCAGCCACGCCGCCCCTGTGGGCCGGCGCCCCCGCGGCCGCCCCGGCCCAGCCGTCGCTCGTGGACCCGACCTTCCCGCCGGGCGCTCCGCCGGAGCCGCTGGCGCTGCCCACCGCCGAGGACGCGCCCGGCCGCAAGGCCGCCGCTCCGGACGCGGCGCCGCGCCGCGCCAGCCTCCACGAGATCAAGGGCCCGGGCGGCTCGCTGACGCTGCGGCGCGAGGACGAGGCGGCGGTGGACCTCATCATGCTGGTGGAGGGTGAGACCAGCGGCCGCGACCTCGGGGACGTGCTGGAGAAGTTCGGGCGCTCGCGCAGCACCTACTACGAGAAGCTGCGCCGCTTCCGGCAGGGAGGCCTGGAGGGGCTCCTGGCCCGGCCGCCGGGTCCGCGAAGCCCGTGGCGCCGGCCCATCGAGGTGGTCCGCTTCATCGTGACCACCCGCCTGCGCCACCCGGACCGCACCGCGGCCGCCATCGCCGAGGACCTGGGCCGCCTGGGCCACTCGGTGTCGGTCCGCAGCGTGGAGCGCACCCTGTCGCAGTTCGGCCTGACGCGCGCGCCGGCCAGGGTGGCCGTGCCCGGCGAGCGCTCCACCGGCGGCGGGGTGACCGAGTGAGCCGGAGCCCGGTCACGCTGGCGCTCGGCCTGCTCCTGGCGCTGCCCGCCGCGGCGGCGCAGTTCCCCGCCCGCAGCGCCGAGTCCGGCCTGCTCGACGTCCCGGACGCCGAGGTGGCGGAGCCCGGCAGCGGCCTGCTCGGCGCCGAGCTGCGCTTCGACCGGTACCCCGGCCAGCCCTCCGACTTCGGCCCCCTGCCCCTCTACGTCGTGGCCGGCCTGGGCCGGTCGCTCGAGGCCGGCCTCTCCATGCGCGAGTGGGGCCAGCCCGGCGACCCCCGCCCGGCCCGCCTCACCTTCGGCTTCGCCACCAAGCTGCAGCTGCTGGCCCCGCGCGGCGGCCTCCCCGGGGTGGCGGTGGACGCCTCGCTCGACCGGTTCAACGCCGACGCCGTGGGCGGCGCGCGCCTGCTGCTCTCCACCCGGGCCGACGCCCGCCTCCGCCTGGCCGCCTTCGCCGGCGCCGAGACCGAGCCCGGCCGCCTCGGCGGGGTGGGCGCCACCTACGGCGCCGCCCTGGCCGTGAAGACCGCCCCCACCTTCGAGGTGGTGGGCGAGGCCCTGGGTGGCCCGCGCGGCGCCAACCTGGGGCTCGGCCTGCGCTGGAGCGCCAGGCCCACGGTCGGCCTGCAGCTCGGCCTGAACTACTTCCCCGAGGACCAGGCCTTCCGCGTCAGCCTGGGCGTGGCCCTCTCGCCGGTGCGCGCCCCCGCGCCCGCCGCCCGCCTCGAGCCGGCGGCGGCGCCCGTCCAGGCGGAGGAGGCCCCCATGGTGGCCTACGCCGAGGACCGCCCCCGCTTCCGCCTGCGCATCCCGACCTTCGGCCCGGACCTGCTGGGCCAGCCCCGCCACCAGCAGCACGCCCCGTACGCCCCGCCCCTGGCCGCCGCCGGCGCCCCGCCGCGCCTGGCCGCCCCGCCGCGCGCCGGGGTCGTCACCGCCGGCGACCTGGCCGAGTCGCAACTGCGCGAGCAGGAGGCCCTGGCCGACACCCGCCTGCGCTCGCTGCGCACCGGCGACGACGGCCTGGCCGGCCGCGAGCAGGCCGCCCAGGCCGCGACGCGGCTGCTGGCCGAGCGCGCCGAGGCCCTCACCGCCCGCGAGCAGCAGCTCGACGCCCGCGAGAAGCGCATCCAGCTGCGCGGCGTGCCCACCCAGGCGCAGCGCGCCCTCGAGTCGCAGGAGGCGCAGCTCTCCGCCGCCGAGCGGCAGCTGGCCGCCACCGAGCGCGGCTTCGCGCCGACGCTCGACGCCGCCCTGGGCAGCGAGCGCGACGCCGCCGGCCGCGAGCAGGCCGAGCGCTCCGAGCGCGAGCGGCTGTCGGCCCTGGCCGGCCTCGAGAAGGCCAAGCCCCGGCAGCTCGAGCTGCGCCGCCAGGCCCTGGCCGCGGCCCGGCGCATCGCCGCGGCCGCCGAGGCCCGCCTGCTCGCCAAGGGCGAGCGCGTCGACGCCCTCGAGAAGCAGGTGGCCACCCGGACCGAGCGCCTCGACACCTGGCGCCGCCGGGTCGACGCGCGCACCGCCAGGCTGGACCTGATGGAGCAGCGCGCCGAGGAGCAGCGGCGCGGCGTGGCGGCCGCTCCCGCCCTCCCGCCCGCCGTCCCGGCCCTGCCCGGGGCGCCCAAGGATCGCGCCGTCTTCGTGATGGTGGTGAAGTCGCCGACCGCCATCATGAAGGAGCCCGTCGCCCGGGCGCCCGGCGCCCCCGAGCGCCGCGAGGCGGTGCACCCCGGCGTGGCCGTCGAGAAGGCCGTGGCGGCCGCCACCGTGGTCACCTTCACCTCGCCCACCAGCCAGCTCTCCGAGCTGGACCGGGAGGCCATCGACGCCATCGCCCGCCTGGCGGCGCGCGAGGGGACCGAGGTGCTCATCTGGGCCCGCGCCAAGGACGCCAGCCTGATGTCCGAGGCCATCCGGCGCTCCGAGGAGCTGAAGAGCTACGTCATCACCACGGGCAAGCTGTCGCCGCGCCAGGTGGTGACCCGCATCACCACCCGCCCCGGCGCCCAGGGCGTCGACGTGGTGGTGTCGGCCCTGCGCGAGGGCAGCCGCACCGCCCCGCCGGCCCAGCCCGCCGCACCCGCCCCGACCGGCGGCGCCCCGGCGCCCCTGGCCGACAAGCTGGGCAGCAGCGAGACCACCCGCCGCCGCATCCGCGACGCCGTGGTGGCGGTGCAGCCCTCCATCGAGGCCTGCGTCTCCGATCAGATGATCCGGCGCAGCCTGAAGAGCGCCGACGGCACCCTGCGGCTCACCGTGAGCGCGCAGGGCCGGGTCACCGAGGTGACGGCCGGGTCCGGCCCGCTCAGCGGCCCCGAGCTCGACGAGTGCCTCCGTCAGGCCTCGGCGGCCTGGATCTTCCCGCCGGCCGACACCGACTACGAGGTGTCGGTCCCGGTCACCGTCGTCGGCGCTGGAGCGAAGAAATGAGCCGGTCCGCCATCCGCCCCACGCTCCCGACCCTGGCCAGGCTGGCCGCCGCGCTGGCGGTGGCCGCCCTGGCCCCGGCGCCCGCCGCGGCCACCGACCTCGTCCTCCGCCTCGACCTGGGGTACGAGCGGCTCGACGTCTTCACCCCCGGCGCCGAGGCCTCGGCGATGCGGCTCGACTTCGACGTGTCGGCGCTGGCGGCCGGGTACCTGTTCGCCCCGGGCACGGTGGACTGGAGCCTGGGCGGCCGCTACGACCGGCTGCGCCGCGAGGCCATCGGCGGGGCCACCATGAACGGCACCGGCGTCTCCTTCCGCGGCCGCGTCGGCCTGCTCAACCGCCCCACCGCCCCGCTCTCGCTCCAGCTGCACGCCTCGCGGGCCAGCGACGACTTCACCACCACCGGCGTGGCCGAGTCGACCGGCACGCGCCTGGTCACCACCCTGGGCGCCGACGCCACCTACCGCGGGGCCGGGCGGCCCAGCCTGCGCCTGGGGATCGCCTCGGTGGAGTCGGAGGACACCGGCTTCGGCCGCGGCGTGACCAGCCGCAGCGTGCGCCAGGTGCGGGCCGGCGCCACCCACGGCACGGCCGCCTACTCCTACGTGGTGGACTACGACGCCCGGCTCTCCACCGGCACCTACGACAACGACAACCACGACACCCACACCGTCTACCTGACGACCTCGGCCAACCTGGGCCCCGGCTTCACGGCCATCGCCTCCGACCGCTACTACCTGCGGACGCCCACCCGGCAGGCCCCCACCAACCCGCGCTACGAGGACCACGCCGCCTTCGCCTCGGTGGTCTGGAGCGGCCCGCAGTCCCTGAGCCGCACCCAGTATCGCTACGGCCACACCACCATCTCGGCCCCCGGCGTGGCCACCCGCGAGCGCATCCGCAACTCGGCCTTCCAGCAGGTGGAGCACCAGCTGACCGGCGAGCTCCGGCTGATCGGGCTGGTGGACGCCTCGGTGGCCGACGAGCGGCTCGGCGAGGAGGTCCACCGCTCCTTCGGCGAGTCGCTGACCGGGCTGGCGCGCTGGATCCGGCACGCCGAGCCGTGGGACTTCTTCCTGCAGGGCGGGCCCTCGGTGGGCCTGATCCAGCCGGACGGCGCCGCCGCCGACACCGGCTTCGGCGGCCAGTTCGAGGCCGGCGCCACCCGCACCTGGCCGGGCCTGCGCGCCGGGCTGCGCTACAGCGCCGGCTTCCAGCAGAACCTGGGGGCGGTGGGCGGCTGGGCGGCGCGGCAGAGCGTCACCGCCGACGCCGAGCGGACCGCCGGTGACTCCCTCCTGCTGCGGGGCAGCCTGCAGGCCTCGGCGGATCGGGTGCAGTCGGACCTCTTCGGCGCCGGCGCCAACCGCGTCCTGCAGGCCAACCTGACGGCCGGCTGGCGGCGCTACGACCTGACGGTCCAGGCCGGCCTCACCAGCGGCCTGGTGGGCGACCACCCCGACGTGGCCGGCGACGGCCTCTTCATCCCGGCGCCCTACGACGCCCACACCGGCTACGCCTCGGCCACCTTCCTGGCCCCCGTCCCCGGCGGCTTCGACCTGAGCCTGCGCGCCCGCTACCTCGAGATCCGCAGCCCCGACCGCGAGCGCCAGTGGGAGACGGGCCTGCTCGGCCGCCTCGGCTGGACGGCCGGCGGCCTGACGGTGTCGGTGGAGGACGAGTACGTCCGGGGTGGCGGCGAGGGCGGCCCGGCCAGCCAGAACCGGCTCTTCCTGCGGCTGACCCGCACCTTCGGGACCCGCTTCTAGGCATGGCGGCGCGGCGCCTCGACCTCGGCTGGTGGGTGGCCCTCGGCCTGGCGGCCGGCTGCGCCGCCGCGCCGGTGGCGCGCCAGGTCCCGAGGGTCTCCTGGCCCGCCGCGCCGGACGCGCCGCAGGCCAGGCTGGTGGCCATCCTGCCCGACCGGCCCACCGTGGCCGCCGGCGGCTGGGACCGGTTCGTCGACGTGGTGACCGGTCGCGATCGCCAGGCCGCGCCGGCCGCCTTCCCGGCCCTCCCGTTCGGCGTGGTGGGGCTGCCGGACGGCGCCTGGGCGGTGGCCGACCCCGAGGCGCCGGCGCTGGCCATCCTCCGCCCGGGGGCCGCGCCCGAGCTCCGGACCTGCCCGGGCCAGCCGTGGGCCGCGCCCATGGCGGTGGCCCTCCTCGACGGGGCGCTGGTGGTGGCGGACGCCGGCGCGGCGCGGCTGGTGGAGCTCGGTCCGGGCGGGACCTGCCGGATCCTGGCGACCGGCTTCGAGCGCCCCACCGGGCTGGCGGCCGGCGGCGGGCGGCTCTACGTGGTGGACGCCCCGCGCCAGCAGGTGGTGGTGCTGGGGCGCGACGGCGCCGTGCTCGACCGGCTGGGGGCCGGGGTGCTGCACCTGCCCACCGCCGCGGCGCTGGCGCCCGATGGCTCGCTGCTGGTGGCCGACGCCCTGGACGGCCGGCTGGTCCGGTTCGGGCCGGACGGCGCGGTGGCCGGCGCCGTGGGCGGGCGCGACGAGGCGGGTGGCGGGCTGGTGCGACCCAAGGGGGTGGCGGTGGACGCCGCCGGCGTCATCTACGTGTCCGATGGCGGGCGCGACCAGGTGCTGGTCTTCGGCCCCGACGGCGCCTTCGGGCAGGCCCTCGGGAGCAGCGGCGGCGAGCCCGGCCAGCTCCTCTCGCCGGCCGGCCTGGCCGTGGCCGGGGGGCGCCTGGCCGTGGCCGACGCCCGCAACCGGCGCATCCAGATCTTCGAGCTGGTCGGAGGCAGATCATGAAGAGGCTCCTCGTCCTCGCCCTGCTGGTGGCCCCGACGGGCCGGGCCGCCGAGGGCGGCTCCGTGACCGGCTCGCGCCACGACTTCAGCGCCAGCGGCGGCGGCCGCTTCAAGGGGACCGGCCCGGCCTCGGCCTGCGCCTACTGCCACGCCTCGCACGGCGCCTCCGGCGGCGCCCTCTCGGCCCGGCCGGACCCCGCCCCCAGCCGCACCGCGGCCCGGGCCGGCGCCTCGGCCGGCGCGCCCGGCCAGGCCAGCCGCAGCTGCCTCTCCTGCCACGACGGCACGGTGGCGGTGGGCCAGACCACCGCCGGCCTGGTGCCGGTGGCCGGCGGCGCCGGCGGGCGCATCGAGGCCGGTCAGCGCAGCAACCTGGGCACCGACCTGCGCACCTCCCACCCGCTCTCGGTCCGTCCGGACGGCCTGTCGGTGCGCGCCCCCGCCCTGTCGGACGGCGCGCGGCTGGTGGAGGGCGGCACGGTGCAGTGCACCAGCTGCCACGACCCGCACCGCGACTCGGCCGACGGCAAGTTCCTGCTGGGCGCCAACCGCCGCTCCGAGCTCTGCCTGGCCTGCCACGCCGAGATGACCGGCGAGGCCACCCACCTGACCGCCCTGCGCCCGGCCAGCCTGGCCGCCGCCCTGGGGGCCGGCGCGGCCGAGGCCGGCTGCTCGGTGTGCCACGCCTCCCACGGCGCGGCCCCGGACAGCCACCTGCAGCGGCGCGGCGCCGGCGAGCCGGAGGACGCCACCTGCCTGGGCTGCCACGGCGCTGGGACCGGCCGGCTGGACGTGGCGCGCGATCGGTCCAAGCCCTTCGCCCACGCCAGCCTGGCCAGCGGGGTGCACGCCGCCGACGAGGGCCCGAGCGGCGGTGGGCGCCGCCTCCCGGAGGTCTCGCCGGCCGCGCCGCGCCACGTGCTGTGCGTGGACTGCCACGCCCCGCACGCCTCCAGCCCGCGCCCGGCCACCCCGCCCTTCGCCGGCGGCGCGCTCGACGGGGTGTGGGGCATCGACCTGGACGGCCAGCGGGTGGCGCAGGTGCGGTTCGAGTACCAGGTCTGCCTGAAGTGCCACGGCGACAGCGCCAACCTGCCGCGGGGCCGGGCCGTGGGTGCCACCCGCGCGGTGCAGCGCGCCGGCGCCGACGCCAACCTGCGCCGGGTCTTCGCCAGCACCGCCGCCTCCTCCCACCCGGTGGGTGGGCCAGGCCGCGGCGCCGACGTGCCCAGCCTGATCCCGCCGCTCGGCCCGACCAGCCAGATCGCCTGCTCCGACTGCCACGCCTCCGAGGGCGGCGCCGCCGCCGGCGGCACCGGCCCGCGCGGCCCCCACGGCTCGAGCTGGCCTGGGCTGCTGGAGCGGCGCTACGTCACCGACGACCCGAGCAGCGAGAGCGCCGCCGCCTACGCCCTCTGCTACAAGTGCCACGACCGCGACCGGCTGCTCCGGTCGCCGGACTCCCCCTTCCAGACCGACGCCGGGGTGCCGCTCCACCAGCTCCACGTGGTGGATCAGCGCACCAGCTGCTCGGCCTGCCACGCGGCCCACGGCGTGTCGGCCCTGGCCGGCAGCCCGGGCGCCAACGCCCACCTGGTGGACTTCGACACCGCGGTGGTGGGGACCACGCCGTCCGGCGAGCGGGCCTACCTGTCGCGCGGCCCGCGCAGCGGCAGCTGCGCCCTCACCTGCCACGGCTCGGTCCACGCGCCCAAGGAGTACTGAGCCATGACCCGCTCCCGCCTCGCCCTCTCCGCCCTGCTCCCGCTGGCCGCCCTGCTGGCGGCCGGCTGCGCCACCACGCCCAAGGCCCCGGCCCAGGAGATCGTCTGGCCCCTGCCGCCGGACCCGCCGCGGGTGAAGTGGGTGCGCTCGCTGGTCTCCGAGCAGGACCTGGGCGGCGGCGCCGGCCGCTCCTTCCGGCGGCTGCTGGTGCCGGAGCGCCCCGAGGACCGCATCGACAGCCCCACCGGCCTGGCCCTCTCGCCGGACGGCACGCGGCTCTACGTGGCCTGCGGCCCGCGCGGCCGGGTGCTGGAGCTCGACCTGGCCAGGTCCCGGCTGCGGCGGGTGGCCGACGCCGAGGGGTTCGCGCCGACCATGCCGTTCGACGTGGCGGTGGACGGCGCCGACCGCCTCTACGTGGCCGACAGCGCCAAGGGGCTGGTCTGGGTCTACGACCGGACGGGCACCTTCCTGCGCCACGTCGGCAAGGGGGTCCTGGAGCGGCCCACCGGCCTGGCCATCGACCGCACCCGCCAGGTGCTCTACGTGGTGGAGGGCGGCGAGGCCAAGGGGCAGAACCACCAGGTGGAGGTCTTCTCCCTCCAGGGCGAGCACCTGCGCACCATCGGCAGCCGCGGCGGCGCGCCGGGCCAGTTCAACTTCCCGGCCCGGCTGGCGGTCGACGCCGAGGGCTCGCTCTACGTGGCCGACACCCTCAACTTCCGCGTCCAGGTCTTCGACGCGGCCGGCGCGCTGGTCGGCACCTTCGGCAGCCAGGGCTCCGCCCCCGGCCAGTTCCTCAAGGTGAAGGGGCTGGCCTTCGACACCTTCGGCAACCTGCACGCGGTGGACAGCGAGCAGTCGCTGGTCCAGATCCTGAACGCCCGCCACCAGCCGCTCATGGCCTACGGGGGCCGCGGCTACCGGCCCGAGCTCATGCTGGTGCCGAGCCCCATCGTCATCGACGCCAGCAACACCATCTACGTGGCCGACTACGGCGCCAACCGCGTGAACCAGTACCAGCTCTTCAACGTGACGAAGGAGGAGAGCCAGGGCGAGGCGCCTCCGGGGGCCTCGGAGGGGAAGCCGCAGCAGTGAGGCAGCAGCAGGGCGCGGCGTGGTCCTGGTCTGGTCCAGCCGCGTGCCCCAGTTTCGCGGGTCAATAGCCGCACCCTGGGGGATTACACGCAGCCCCAACCATCACCAGCAGCCCTGTTTTCAGTCACTTAACCGTCAAGACCTGGGCACGGGTCATGCAATCCCAGGTTCCACACCACCCGTACTCCACACGGGCCCTTGAAAGGGGAGCACCACCATGAAGAAGCTTGCACTCGCCTTCGCCGCCGCGCTCTACGCGTCGTCGGCCTTCGCCCAGGTCGCCGGCAGCCCGCACGACTTCACCGACGGCTTCACCGGCAACGTCTTCACCGCCACCGCCGACTCCTGCACCTTCTGCCACGCGCCGCACAACGCGAACGCTGGCCAGGCCGGCGCCCCGCTGTGGAACCGCGCCACCAACGCCCAGGCCTACACGATGTACGCCTCGGCCACCATCGACGGCGCCCAGGCTGCCGCCCCCGGCGTGAACTCGCTGACCTGCCTCCAGTGCCACGACGGCCAGAACGCCATCGCGGTCACCTTCGGCTCGGGCAACCTCGGCGCCGGCAACGTCGGCACCCTGACCGGCACGCTCTTCAACCTCGGCACCACCGTGGCCAACGACCACCCCATCGGCGTGAACTACGACCCGGCGGCCGACACCACGCTGCAGCCCATCCTCACGGCGACGGGCGCCGGCTTCCGCCTCTACAACTACGGCGGCACCGCCGTGGCCAACGTCGAGTGCGGCACCTGCCACGACCCGCACAACAACGTGAACGGCAACTTCCTCCGCGTCCCGAACGCGGTCGGCCTGTGCGGCGCCTGCCACACCCAGTAGCTCGCTGAGCGCAGCAGCCCGCCTTTCAAGTCAGGTGGGGGGGATTCCGACGGGGACCGGGCAACCGGTCCCCGTTTTTCGTTCGCGGCCGGCCGGGTCAGGTGTGCTGCGTGTGGCAGGCCAGGCAGAGCTGGTCGAACGGCAGCCTGAGCCCCTTGGGCTGGCGGCCGAGATCGTGCGGATCGTGGCAGGTGTGGCAGGCGATGAGCCCCCCCGGCAGGTAGGGCAGCCCGGGCGCCGGGGTCTTGTGGACCACCTCGACCGGGTGGTTGGAGTGGCGCTGCACGTGGCAGGAGCGGCACAGCGCCACCGCCGGCGAGTTGAGCCGCCCGTCGCCGGGCACGTGGCAGCGCTGGCAGAGCGGCTTGCCCTGGTAGGCGTGGGGGTTGGCCACCCCGGCCACCTGCTCGGCCGGGTACGGCGTGAACTCCACGGCGGGACGCCGCGGGCCGAACAGGGTGGCGCAGCCCGCCGAGCCCAGCAGCACCGCCGCCACGGCGAGGCGCCGCCGCCACCGCGCACCGCCCGGGTCCGCAGGAGGAGGCGGGGTGACGGCCAGGGCGCGGCGCTGGGACATGGCGGTGCTCCTTCGAACGGCAAGCCTGGGGAAGGCCCCAGGCTAGCATGAACGGCGCTGGTCGGACGCCGGGGCCTCGGCGTGATCCTCCCTGTTTGCAGCCGGATCCGCGCGGCGCTGGCGCCCCGGACGGCCCGGAGGCCGTCCGGAACGAACGCTTGCGCCGGCCCGGGGCGGGCGCCCCGGCCCCGGGGCGCGCGCGGCGCGGCCTCCGGTCCACCAGCCCATTCACCCGTGCTAGGGTTCGCCGCCATGCGTGAGAAGCTCACCATCCTCAACGCCTTCGTGCACGACGTGGCCACCGGCACCTGGATCGGCACGCTGGTGCTGCTCACCCTGCTCCACCGCGAGACCCGCGGCGCCGCCTGGGCCCCGGCGGCGGCCCTGGTGCCCGGGCTGGAGCGGCAGTTCCTGGTCCTCACCTGGGTGAGCCTGGGCGTCATCATCGCCACCGGCGTGGTCCGGGTGTTCACCTGGAAGGTGTTCGGCTGGACCGGCGACATGGAGCAGTCGCGCATCCAGCTGCTCAAGGTGAAGCACGCCCTGCTCGGCATCGTCTTCGCGGCGGGCACGGCCTACCAGGTGGCGCTGGTCCTGTGGTGAGGCCGGCGGGCGCCCGCCTCGGCGCGCCCGGACCGCTCGGCCCGGCGCCGCACCCTCCAGCGGCGCACCGCCCCGCCCCGGTGGCCCTGCCCGCTCGACGGGCAGTCGCCCGGGTTCCGTGCAGCGCGGGCCGGGGAATGCGGAACGGGCCTGCCAGCGTTTGTTTCCAGGCGATCGGCGGTGCTACCTTGTGCCCTCGCATCCGCCGACGCTGAAGCCGACCAGCCGGCCGCCGCAGCCCGCGGCCACACCCCTGGTCGAGGTCACTGGCCGCGCCGTCGCGCCGGCCGCGAGGAGGAACTCCACATGTCGACCACCCCGACCACCCAGGATCCCAGCCGGCTGACCGGCGCCGCGCTGGAGCGCCACCGCCTCACCGAGGAGGTCCTCGGCTACATCGCGGCCGGCGTGGACGCCGAGGTGCCGGACTTCAACGCCTCCTGCCTGCGGATGTTCGCCATGCAGTACGAGCTCGCCCCCATCTTCCGGGAGTTCTGCGACGTCAAGAAGGTGCGCCCCGGGGACGTGTCCGACTGGCGGGAGATCCCGCTGGTCTACAACGACATGTTCAAGACCCACCTGGTGACCTCCTTCCCGCTCGAGAACGCGGTCATCGGCTGCCTCACCGGAGGGACCACCAGCCTGACGCAGCGCGGTCGCATCTTCCGCGACGAGGACGGCAAGAAGCTGGTCTTCGGCGCCAACAAGCGGATGACCGGCGCGTACCTCTTCCCCGACTTCGAGGAGGGGCGCCGCTGCCGCATCCTCATCCTCGCCCCCAGCCCGGAGTTCGCCCCCTCCATGGGCATGGCCATCGGCATGGAGCAGACCCGCACCCACTTCGGCACGCCCGACAGCCAGTTCCTGCTCGGCCGCACCGGCATCGACATCAACGGCCTGCTCAAGGCGCTGCGGGAGTCGGAGTCGAGCGGCGTGCCGGTGGCGCTCATCGGCGCCACCTCGGCCTACGTCTACTTCTTCCAGGCCTGCCGGCGGAAGAAGTACACCTTCAAGCTGCCCAGGGGCAGCCGCATCTGCGACGGCGGCGGCTACCGCGGTCGCTTCGGCCCGGTGTCCCGCGAGGACTACCTCGGGATGGTGCAGGAGATCCTGGGCATCCCCGACTCCCACTGCGTCAACGTCCTCGGGGAGGCCGAGACCGCCACCAACCTCTTCGACGACTCGCTGCGCCGCCTCGTCACGGGCCAGCCGGTGCGGAAGCGCACCCGCCCGGTGCCGCCCTGGAGCCGGGTGCTGGCCATGGACATCGACACGCTCAAGCCCCTGCCCGACGGCAAGGTCGGCCTGCTGGCCCACTGGGACCTCGCCAACGTCCCGACCGTGCTCTGCCTCATCACCGACAACCTCGGCTACACCACCGACGACGGGCGCGGCTGCGAGATGGTGGGGCGCGCCAAGCTGGAGAACGGCAAGGTCTCGCCGCTGCCGGACGAGGAGAAGCCGGTGGGCGGCATGGGCGACGGGATGGTCTTCCGGATGCTCGAGTCCTACGTGAACTTCTCCATCGACCTGAAGATGCTCACCGCCAAGGCCCCGCCGGCCGGCCCGACCATCCGCGAGGAGATCGAGGCGCGGCCGGGCTCGGTGGCCTCCTGCCCGCAGGTGGTGGACGAGATCCTGCTCTCGCAGGGCAACGAGGACGCCGCCCGCCAGCGCGACGCCTCGCTGCAGGCCTTCAAGGACCAGACCGAGCGCCCCATGGAGTGGTTCCAGGAGCAGGCCCGCAAGCAGAAGCTGGCCGACCACCCGGCCGGCCTGCAGTCGGAGGAGCCCGGGCCGAACAAGCTGTAGGCCAGGCCGCGGCGGCGGTCCCCTCCCCGCTGGCCCCGGCCTGGTGGCCGGGGGGAGCGGCTTCGCCGGCCGGCGCCCCTGCGGTATACCGCCACCATGGCAACGTCCCCACCCGATCGGCGCCCACGGCTGGGGCGGGCGCTCGTCCTCCTGGCCGGCGCCGCGCTGGTGGTCGGGCTCTCCTGGTCCACCTGGCTGGCCGCCACCCGCGCCCGCCTGCGCGCCGCCGCCCCGAGCCCGGCCGCCGGCCCGACGCTCACCGTCCCGCCCCGGCCCGAGGTCCCCGCCAACCGGCTGGTCACGGCGCCGGCGCCGGTGGCCGCACCCGCCCTGGACCTCCCCACCGCCGGCGGCGCGCGCTTCTCCCTGGCCGCCGCCCGGGGCCAGGTGGTGGTGGTGAACTTCTGGGCCACCTGGTGCTCGCCGTGCGTCCGGGAGCTGCCCAGCCTGGTGCAGCTCGGCCGGGACCTGGCGAAGCGCCACCCCGGGAAGTTCCGCATCGTGGCGGTGTCGGTCGACGAGCAGCCGGACGCCGTGGCGAAGTTCTTCGCCGAGCCGCCCTGGGGCGGCCTGCCGCCCGAGCTGGTGGTGGCGCTCGAGCCGGGCGCCGGCGCGGTGGCCCGCGGCTTCCCGTGCCTGGGGCGCGGCGCCTGCCGCCCGGAGGACAGCCGGCTCCCCGAGACCTACGTGGTGGACCAGCAGGGCCGCATCGTGGCGCTGGTGGTGGGCGAGATCGACTGGTCCCTGCCCGGCCCGGCGCTGTACCTCGAGGCGCTGCTGTCGGGGTGAGCGCGGGCCCGCCGCACCCGCTCCGCCTCCCCGGGCCCCGCTACCTGCCGCTGAGGAACTTCAGGTCGTCCGCGTAGGCCTTGTTGAGCTGGTCCATCCCGGGGAGGTCGGCCCGGAAGAGCGACGTGGCGGTCACGTTCACCTGGTCGACCGGCAGGGGGCGCCCCTCCTGCTCGAGGGCGTAGGCGTTCCGCCCCGCCACCACCGCCCGCGGCAGCAGCACCAGGTCGAGGCCGCCGAGGTGGTGCCGGTCGAGGATGGCCTTCAGCGGGGCGATGGCCTCGAGCCGCGTCGCCGCCGCGGCCGGCATCTCCCCGGCGGGTCCCGGCTCGCGGAACCTGGCCAGCAGCTTGGGGTCGCGCGCCCCGGCGGCGCGGATCTCCTTCACCGCCGCCACGTAGCTCTTCAGCTTCGGCAGCGTGACCGGGTAGGCCAGCATGGCGCGGGTGCCCTCGTCCAGCACGCCCTCGTGCATGTCCCCCGCGGCCGCTTCGCCGGCCGACCCGGGGGCCGGCGCGCCGTGCCCGGCCGGCGCATCCGGCGTGCCTGCCGCGGCGTGCCCAGCCGCCGCGAGGTCGGCCCCCTGGGCCGGGTGCCCCGCGGCCGGCGAGGCGGCGGTGTGGCCCGGCGCGGTCTCCTTCGGGGCGCCGGGCAGCAGCAGGACCACCGCGAGGACCGCGGCGGCGAGCCCGGCCATGACCATCCACTTGCGCATGCGCCTCCTCCGTCTCCCGGCAGGAGCGCCGGGGCGCGGCAGTTTACCAGAGCCGGCCGGACCGCCGCGACCGGCGCCGCGGCGCCGCCAGGGCCCTCGCGCCCCTTGGACGGGCGTCCGCCGGCCCGCCCATCTCACCGTCGGGGGGTGGCCGGGACCCGCTGGAGGAACTCCTCCCGCGACAGGCGGTCGGCGTTCGACCAGTGGATCATCTCGGCGTACGCCTGGGAGATCTGCTGCGCCTGCGCCGGGGTGTAGGCCTGCTGCGCCAGGCCCAGCTTCTCGGCGCGCAGGAGCTTCCGGTAGTCCCCGACGATGGCGTGGACCTGCTGGTAGGTCTGGAGCCGCTCCTGGCAGTGGGCGGCCAGGGACGGGTCCTCGCGGGCCGCCCGGGTGAGGACCTCCACCAGCTGCCGGTAGAGGGCGTCGAGCCGGTCGTACTGGTGCATGATCATGGCCAGGTTGTAGTTGACGTCCACCACGTAGACGTCGCGCTCCGGCCAGAACCGCTCGGTGATGGCGATGCGGGTCCGCTCCAGGTCGGCGGCGGCGACCCCCGGCAGCAGCCCGCGCGCCAGGAGCGCCCGGAGCACCTCGTGGGCCGCGATCTCCTGGCTCCGCTCGGTCAGGTGGACGTAGTCGATGAGGACGTCGAAGCCGGGGATGCCGTCGCCCGCCACCGCCTCCAGCGGAGCCACGATGTCCACCAGGGGCGCGCCCCGCGCCGCCGCCACCTCCCGCAGGATGACCTGGAACTCCGGGAGCTCGCGGAACGGGAAGGCGTCGCGCTGCAGCGCCAGGACGTACTCGGCCTTGGCCTCGGCCGGGCGCCCCGTCCTCCGGAGCGACTCCGCCAGGTAGAAGTGGGCCTCGGCGTACTCGCCGTCCAGCTCGACGGCGGCGCGCAGCGGCGCCTCGGCGCCGGCGAAGTCGCCCCGCTCGACGGCCAGGACGCCCTCGCGGAAGGCGGCGGTCCAGCGGGACCGCTGCCAGGCGTCGAGGCCCGGGCGGTGACGTGAGACGTTGGGGCTCCAGTCCTTCAGGTTGACCGGGCAGGTGAGGAGGAGCAGCGGGACCCTGGCCTGGCCCGCGCTGGCCACCATGGCCTCGACGTTGAAGCGGTAGTGCTCCAGGAGCGCCTGGAACTGCCGCGGGTCCTCCCGGTAGCGCGAGGCCTGGCCGAAGGCGAAGGAGAGGTGGTTGGAGAGCTGGTCGTCGAAGTCGTAGTCCTTGACGTCGAACCGCGGCAGCGGCGTGGTCAGCGTCACGCCGACCCGGTAGGCCAGGCGGGCCGCCGCCGAGCGGTCCCAGGGGGCCGGCGGGGTGCGGGGCCGGTAGACCAGGTTCTCGAGGAGCTCGTTGTTCCCGTTGTAGAGGACCAGCAGGTCGGGGTGGTACCGGAGCGCCTCCTCGAGGATCAGCTTGACCCGGTGGCTCCCGTAGGTGCCCGCCGCCATGTTGACGACCTCGACCGCCCTCCCCGGGTAGAGCAGCCGGAGCTTCCGCTCCAGCAGCGCGCTCAGGTTGGTGTCGCCCAGCTGGTAGGGCCAGCCGGCCGCCGCCGAGGCGCCCAGGACGAAGACCCGGAGGCCCCCCTCCGGCCGCTCCAGCGGGAACGGCCGCGGGTTGACCATCAGCGGGTGGAACCCGGTCCGCCGCACCATCCTCCGGCCGTCCAGCTCGACCACCTCGAAGGCCGGGACCGGGTTGATGGCCTCCACGTGGGGGTTCCGGCGGCGCGCGGCGGCGTTCTCGACCCGCTCGATGAGCCGGCAGCCGAGCTCGACGCCGGCCGCCAGGAGCAGCAGGGTGAGCGCCCAGAAGGCAGGCCGGCTCCGGCTCCTCTCGGTGGCAGGGACCACGGGCTCGCTCAGAGGGTGCCGTAGATGCGCGGCGCGACGGCCGAGCCCTGGGTGAGGAAGACCAGCAGCCCCATCAGCAGCAGCACCAGCAGGAGGGGCAGGAGCCAGAAGCGCTTGCGCTCGCGCAGGAAGCCCAGGAACTCCCGGAGGAACTCGAGCAGGGAGTGGCCGTTCACGCGGCCAGTATAGCGCGGCGCGGGCCGCGGGCGACGCGGCCGGACAGCCGGCGTAGGCGGGAGCCGGGCGGCCCCCTCACCCCGGCCCTCTCCCCCGGTGGGGGAGAGGGAGCGCAAGGTCGGTGGGCGGTGGGCGGTGGGCGATGGGCGATGGGCGATGGGCGGTGGGCGGTGGGCGCCAGCACCTGGCCTGCCCGGCGTGCGCCGAGGGGCTAGGCGGGGGGCGAGGTGACCTGGCGGTGGCGGAGGCCGTCCTTGGCGACCTTCCACTTCTCGTAGGCGATCCGCATGCCCTTGCGGACGGGGAGCTGGTTCATGAGGGAGAGGATGTGGGCGTGTGGGAAGCCGGAGGCGGGGACCTTGAACATGTGCTTGAGGACCCTGGGGGGAGGGAGAGGAGCTCGAGGGAGGTCTGGTAGAAGAGCTCCTCGCGGACCTCCGGGGTCATGCGGGGGTCGGGGTGCTCGTAGAGGGCGTAGGCGCCGGTGTAGTACTCCCAGCCGAGGTCCTTGAAGAGGTAGGGCTGGTACTGGTCGCGCAGGGTGGAGCCGGGATAGGGGACGGCGAGGGAGGGGTGCATGGAGACGCCGAGGCGGTCGGCGAGGTCGACGGCGCGGCGGTAGTCGTCGATGGAGTCGGCGCGCGAGCCGAGCATGAAGAAGAGGGAGACGTCGATGCCGGCGTCCTTGAGCGTCTTGACGGCGCGCTCGCGGTCGATGCCGACCTTGCGGTCGGCGCGGTACTCCTCGAGGCCGTGGTCGGTGATGGACTCCCAGCCGACCCAGACGGTGAGCATGCCGGACTGGCGGGCGGCCTTGAGCATGCCTGCGCCGTCGGGGGGAGAGGACGGGGGCGAGGGAGCCGAAGCCCATCCAGCGCTTCTTGCTGCCCTTGAGGGCGGTGAAGAGGTCGATGGCGCGCTGGGTCTTGCCGAGCCACCAGATGTTCTCGTCGCCGTTGATGTAGAGGCTGCCGGGCATGGCGTCGACGTCCTGGACGACGTCGTCGATGGGGCGCATCCGGATCCTGGCGCCGAAGACCTTGCTGACGGTGCAGAAGGAGCAGGGGTAGGGGCAGCCGCGGGCGGTGCTGACGATGCGGAAGTCGTGGCCGTGCTTGAGCATGCCGTAGAGCGGGGTGGGCAGGCCTTCGAGCTCGAGCTGCTGGCCCTGGTAGCGGGGCTTCATGGCGCCGGCCTTGAAGTCGGCCAGGACCTGGGGCCAGACCCCCTCGGCCTCGCCGGTGACCACCGCGTCGGCGTGTTGCGCGGCCTCCTCGGGGCAGGCCGAGACGTGCATGCCGCCCAGGACCACCTTGATGCCGCGGGCGCGCAGGCCGTCGGCGATGCGGTACCCGGGCACGGCGGTGGGGGTGAGCAGGCTGATGGCGGCCAGGTCGCACTGGAGGTCGTCGAAGACGTCCGGGGTGGCGCTGGCGCTGTAGAGCTCGATCTCGATGTCGGGATCGGCCTGGCGGGTCAGGGCGGCCAGGTACTCCAGGATGGGCGGGGCCACCGGGGTCCAGCCGAAGGGGAGCGGGGGCTTGATGATGCAGAGCTTCACTGTGTCTCCTCGGTCCCCCCCCGGGGCGGCGCCGGCTCCGGCGCCGGTGTGGGCGCCAGCGCCAGCGCCCTGGCGAAAGCTGGGACGTGTCCGGCGCCGGCTAGTGCTCGATGCGGAAGCCGGAGTGGAAGGTCTCCATGGTGAAGGGGATGCCCCAGTAGCTGACGATCATGGCGACCATGGCCAGGATGGAATAAACGGCCAGCTTCTGCCCGCGCCACCCGAAGGTGATGCGCAGGTGCAGGTAGATGCCGTAGATGAGCCAGGAGATGAGGGACCAGACCTCCACCGGGTCCCAGTTCCAGAAGGTGCCCTTGACCTGGTCGGCCCAGAAGGCGCCGGAGACGATCATCACGCCGTAGAGCGTGAAGCCGCCGACCACGAAGCGGTAGCTGAGGGCGTCGAGGGCCTCGAGCGCCGGGAGGCGGTCGTAGAGGCCACCCTGGCCGCGCTGCTTGAGCAGGTAGAGCAGGCCGAGGGCGGCGGCGATGAGCACGGCGCTGAAGCCGGTGGTGGCGCCGACGATGTGGACCCAGAGCCAGGCGCTCTGCAGGGCCGGGACGCGCTGCCCGGTCACCTCGGTCTGCAGGGTGCCGGCCCAGCCCATCATGGTGAAGGCCACCGGCATGACCAGGACGCCCAGGGGGCGCACCGCGCTGGTGGAGAGCTGGACCACCAGGTAGAGCAGCACCGTCACCGCCATGCCCAGGGCGATGGACTCCGGAGGTGGTGATGAAGGGGTTGACGCCGCCCACACCCCAGCGCCAGGCGATGCTGGCGACGTGGGGCAGGAAGCCCAGGGCGGCGGTGATCACCCCGGCCAGGAAGAGCTTCTCGGCCCGGGCCATGAACCCGATGATGTAGCTGAAGGCGCTCACGCCGTAGAGCGCCACGGCCGCCCAGAACAGCACCTGCTCGGTCCTCATCGTCGTCCCCCCTCGGGCGCGCCGTGAACGGCGCGCCGGTGTGTCAGCCCTGTGCCGCCCGCCGCTTCGCCCCACCCTGCCGCAGCCGGCCGGCGAAGGTGAGCACCATGCCCAGCAGCCCGAAGCAGAGGCCGGCCAGGCTGGTGTTGAGGCCTGGGTCATAGCGCACGTCCATGCCGACCCAGTAGCGAATCTCCCTGGGCGAGAGCTTGAAGTCGCCGAGGTCGAGCAGCCCGCCCACCGGCAAGAGCGCCTTCTTCTCGGCCGCCAGCACCCCGGCCGGCCCGTGGGGGCGCAGCTCCAGGCTGACCTGGCCGCTGCGCGGCTCCACCCCGGGCCAGTAGCCCACCCGCAGGGTGCCGCGGGGGTGCTCGGGCGGCTGTGGGTACTCGAACGCCGCCGCCTCCACCTGCGTCCCCGCCGCGTACAGGTAACTGCCGTCGGCCTGCCGGTAGCTCTGCAGCGGCACGTGCACGCCGTAGAGGTCCTTGCCGTCCGGGTCGGTCATGACCACCAGCACCGAGTAGCCCTCCTTGGAGCAGAGGTAGCGCACCCCGTCGTGCTCGAGGTCGCGGGTCACGTAGATGACCCCGGTGGTGGTGTCGCCCGGCTCGCCCACCGCGATCTCGTAGGCGGCCCGCTTGTCGTCGCCGTCCACCTTGTAGCCGGTGTGCATCTTCACCAGCGTGGTCTCGCCGGTGAGCCAGGCGGGGTCGAAGAACCGCCCGTACTCCACCTGGTCGTAGCTCTCGGCCTGCCCGTTGGGCAGGGTCTCGCCCTCGGTCAGCCTGAGGACGCCCTTGAAGTGGAAGAGGCTGTTGACCACCACGCCCCCCAGCACCGCCAGGAAGCTCAGGTGGAAGATGATCATCCCGGCCTGCACCAGCGAGGCCTTGCGCTTCCAGATCCGGCTGAAGAACGCCGCCGCCGAGCTCACCGCCAGGAGCACCAGGAGCCCGTTGAACCAGAGCGTCGAGAAGATCACCTCCCCGGCCGCCGCCTCCCGGTAGACCGTCACCCCGACCACGCAGCACCCCAGCACCACCACCAGGATGCCGATGGCCAGCTTCGGCGACGTCAGCAGGCCGTAGGCCCGCTGGGCCAGGCTCGGCGGCCGTCGCCCGGGCGGCGCGGCGGCGGGGGGCGGGGCGGCAGGTCCCGCGGCTGGACCAGTGGCTGGACCAGTGGCTGGACCAATGGCTGGTGCGGCGGCTGGTGCGGCGGGCTGCGTCGGGTCGGCCTGCGCTGCGGTCGGCTCGGCCGCCGCCGGCGAGGCCGGGGCGGTGGGGTCTTCGGGCGTCATGAGTGGTCCGTTCATCATACCAGCGCGTCGCCCCGTCTGGGCCCTCCAGGGCCCCGCCTCCGCTGGACAGGCGCTCGGCCGGCTCGGGTGGAGCGGTTCGCCCGCTCGCCACGAAGCAGCGCGCCGCCCCTGGCCGGAGCCAGGGTGCGGCGCGCAGGTGCCTCGACCGCCTGGTCCCGCCGCGGCTAGTAGACGCCGCCCGGGGTGTAGCCGAGGTGGTCGTTGTTCGAGCAGCCGGCGCCCAGGGCGGCGGTGCCGCCGCAGGTGGCGGTGCCCGCCGGGACGCTGGGCCCGGACAGCGGCTTCCAGCTGGTGGTCACCCACATGCCGCTGGCCCCGGCGCTGCGCATGAAGCCGAAGGGGCGGTAGGTGTTGGTGCCGCCCACCGGCCACAGCGTGTCGGTGCCCAGGCTGGGCGACATGGCGTTGAAGCCGTGGACGTCCTGGGCCGAGATGGGCCGGGCCGGCTTGCCGGTGTTGAGGCTGCCGTGGCAGCGCCAGCAGGAGGTGCGGGCGATGCCGCCGGGGCCGCTGTTGCCGCCGCCGGAGAAGGCCGAGCCCACGCCGTGCGAGTTGGTGGTGGCGCCCACCAGCGGGACCACCAGGTGGCAGACGGTGCAGATGTTGGTGGCGTTCACCGTCCAGCCGGCCTGGCGCAGCGTGGTGGCGCCGCCGTGGGCCGTGACCGTGGCGGTCAGGGTGGTGGCGCTGGTGGTGCCGAGCGGCGCGTGGCAGTCCCAGCACGAGATCAGGAAGCCGTAGGAGGCGACCGTGCCGATGGTGCCGGGGGTCTTGGCCGGGCTGCGCGTGTTCCACGGCGGCTGCATGCGCAGGTTGCCGACGAAGGAGTTGTTCTGCTGGCCCAGGACCGGGTGGTACGACGAGTTGGTGGTGGCGAAGGAGGCCGCCACGTCCACCACGCCGCCCAGGATGCCGCCCGCCGTCATGCCCGCGCCGGTGTAGGCCGCGCCCGAGATGGTGGTGTTGAACGGCTTCTGCGCCGTCCCGCCCGGCACCCGCGCCAGCGCGCTGTTGGCGCCGTTGGCGTCGTGGCACTTGAGGCACTGGTTCACCATGATGGCCTGCACCGCCGGCTCGAGCACGTTGCTCGCGAGGTTGCGGCTGAAGTCGACCATGTTCAGCACGCCGGTCCCCACGCCGTAGCTGCCCGGGGTGGTGGCCGTCGCGGCCGTGTAGGTCACGTTGACGATCTCGGTCCCGAGATCCGGGTCGCGCAGGTTGATGACACCGTTCTGGTGGACGCCCGACACAGCGTTGCCGGTGGTCGGGTCACCCTCCATGTGGCAGACGGCGCAGTCGAAGTTGGTCACCGCGCCGGCGGCCGACCGCTTGTGCGACCAGGCCAGGGCGAACTCCGGCACGATGGGCCGCCGCGCCCCCGCCGTCGTGGCGTGGCAGACGATGCAGGACCCGCCGGTCGCCTCCCCCACCCCGTTGATGTGGATGGTCTTGTTCACCGTGCAGGCCGCCAGGTTGGTCACCAGGCAGGCGTAGCCGGTGTGGCAGGCGCTGCAGTTCTGGGTCCCGGCGTTGGCCGCCGTGTGGTTGGTGTTGTTCGGGGCACCCGGTGGCAGGTGCCGCAGGCCTGCTGCGTCACGCCGCTGTTCCAGTTCGGCGCCGTGATGGTGCCGCGGTAGACCGCGTCGGCCGCCCACTTCTGCCCGTGGCAGTAGTTGGTGCAGGTCGGCGTGGCCTCCCAGGTGGTCAGGGTCGGCGTGGTCGCCGCGCCCAGGCCTGTGGCCGCCGACGGCGTCGGGACCAGCGAGCCGGTGGTGGCCAGCGCGTTCCAGGTGAAGCCCACCACCGCGTTGGAGTGGGTCTGCAGGGTCGGCACGGTGTGGCAGTCGCCGCAGGCCATGGCCGTGGCGCGCTGCGTGGTGCCCACCAGGTGCGCCTGGTGCCCGCCCACCTTCACGCCGGTGGTCGAGCCGTTGGTCGCCAGCGGCGGGGCGAAGTTGGTGACCGACCCGTGGCAGCTCGAGCAGGTCATCACCGCCGGCTCGTAGGCGCCGTTGATGTGGTTGGCCGCGTTCACCGTGCAGGTCGCCATGCTCCCGGTGGTGCAGTTGTAGCCCGGGTGGCAGTCCTGGCAGTTCTTGGTGGACGTCACCCCCACGTGCGCCGAGCTGGTGGGCGGCGCCCGGTGGCAGTCGTCACAGGCCACCATCGCAGCCGTCCCGGTCCAGGTCGGCGCCGGCGTGGCGCCCAGGTAGTTGGCGTTGGCCGCCCACTTGGCGCCGTGGCAGTAGTTGGTGCAGGTCGGCGTGGTCTCCCAGGCCGCCGCCACCGCGCCAGCAGCCGGCGTCGGGATGACGCCGCCGGTGGTGGCCAGCGCGCTCCAGGCCACGTTCGGCGACCCGGTGGCGTGGTTCATCAGCGCCGGCACCGTGTGGCAGTCGCCGCAGACGACCCGCGTGCTGCGCAGGGCCGTCCCGGTCAGGTGCTTCTGGTGCGCGCCCACCTTGGGCTGCGTCGTCAGCGTGTTGCCGTTGGTCGCCACCGGCGGCGCCGCGTTCCCCGCCGCCAGCGTGCCGTGGCAGCTGTAGCAGGTGGCGGTGCTGGTCTGCCGCGTCCCGTCGATGTGCAGCGTGGTGGCCGCGACGCCCGTGCCCGTGAAGACGATGGTGCCGCCCGCGTTCACCACCGAGGCGTGGCAGGCCACGCAGACCGTCGCCGCCGAGGGCTTCGGCACCGAGGTGTGGACCGGGTCGGTCGGGGGCGAGGCGTGGCAGGAGTTGCACGCCACCGCCACGCCGGTGTTCCACGACCAGGTGGTCGTCACGCCCTGCTGCGCCACCGTGAAGGAGGCGCCGTGGCAGTAGGTGGTGCAGGTGTCCGCCGTGGGCGCCGTGTTCTGCACGATGCCCGGGATGATCCCGCCCAGGTTGGCCGCGGTGGCGTTGGCGAAGGTGAGATCGGTGGCCGAGTTGGTGTGGCCGCTGGTGTAGCTGTTCACCGCGAGGCCGTGGCACTCCGAGCAGAGCACCGGCTTGTAGATCTGCTGGGCCGGCGTCTGCGGCACCGCGTGCGAGAGGTGCGGACCCACCCTCACCCCGGTGGCCGCCGCCGCCGTGTCGTTGGGCGGCACCGCCAGCAGGTTGTTGGCCGTGTTCACCGGGCCGAAGGTGCCCGTCACCGAGACCCGGCCAGCCGTGCCGTGGCAGGACGAGCACGTCCCGCCGCTGGAGTCAGGCACCCCGTTCAGGTGGGTGGTCAGGTTCACCGTGCAGGCCGCCAGGTTCGACGTGACGCAGTTGTACCCGGCGTGGCAGCTCGAGCAGTTGGTGGTGGTCGGGTACGGCACCGGGTGGATGGCCGAGGTCGGCGGGGCCAGGTGGCAGGAGTTGCAGGCCGCCTGCGCAGCCGTCCCCGTCCAGCTCGGCGCCGTCACCGCACCGCGGTAGGTCGCGTTGGCCGCCCACTCCTGCCCGTGGCAGTAGTTGGTGCACGTCGGCGTCGTCTCCCAGGCCGCGGCGACTGCGCCGGCCGCAGGGGTCGGCACCAGGCCGCCGTTGGTGCTGAGCGCGCCCCAGGCCACGTTCGGCGACCCGGTGGCGTGGTTCATCAGCGTCGGCACCGTGTGGCACTCGCCGCAGGCGATGGCCGTGCCGCGCAGTCGGACGCCGACCAGGTGGCGCTGGTGAGCGCCCACCTTCGGCTGCGTGGTCAGCGTGTTGCCGTTGGTGGCCACCGGCGGCGCCGCGTTGCCGGCCGCCAGCGTGCCGTGGCAGCTGTAGCAGGTGGCGGTGCTGGTCTGCCGCGTCCCGTCGATGTGCAGCGTGGTGGCCGCGGCGCCGGTGCCGGTGAAGACGATGGTGCCGCCCGCGTTCACCACCGAGGCGTGGCAGGCCACGCACACCGTGGCCGCCGAGGGCTTCGGCACCGAGGTGTGGACCGGGTCGGTCGGGGGCGAGGCGTGGCAGGAGTTGCACGCCACCGCCACGCCGGTGTTCCACGACCAGGTGGTGGTCACGCCGCGCTGCGCCACCGTGAACGAGGCGCCGTGGCAGTAGGTGGTGCAGGTGTCCGCCGTGGGCGCCGTGTTCTGCACGAAGCCCGGGATGATCCCGCCCAGGTTGGCCGCGGTGGCGTTGGCGAAGGTGAGGTCGGTCACCGAGTTGCCGTGGCCGCTGGTGTAGCTGTTCACCGCGACGCCGTGGCACTCCGAGCAGAGGACCGGCTTGTAGATCTGCTGGGCCGGCGTCTGCGGCACCGCGTGCGAGATGTGCGGGCCGACGCGGACGCCGGTGGCGGCGGACAGCGTGTCGTTGGGCGGCACCGCCAGCAGGTTGTTGGCCGTGTTCACCGGGCCGAAGGTCCCCGTCACCGAGACCCGCCCAGCCGTGCCGTGGCAGGACGCGCAGCCGGCGACGACGGTCACATCCATGGAGCCGTTGATGTGCACCGCCAGGTTCGCGGTCGTGCCGGTGTAGCCGGTGTGGCAGACGCCGCAGTTGACGTTGCCGGTGGGGTGGGTGCCGCCGGGCAGCGTGGCCGGCATGGCGGCGCCCACGGTGCCGTGGCAGGAGTTGCAGTTCAGGGTGATGTCGGTGGCCCAGACCACGGTCTTGCCGATCTGGCCGTTGCGGAACTCACCGTGGCAGTAGGTGGCGGTGCAGCCGACGGCGCCGGTGCGGCTGTAGCTCGGCACGGCGGCGAAGGACCAGAGGGCGTCGGTGGTGGCGGGGCCGCCCGAGCCGCCCACGGCGGCCGCGGTGACGGGGCCCTTCCCCTTGGCGCTCAGCTCCGCCACGGGCGGGGCCTGCACCGGCACGGTGCCGGTGGCCAGCTGGCTCCAGGTGACGGTGGCGCGCGCGCCGCCGGTGCCGGTGTCGGTGCCGTGCAGGATGTTGCCGTCCAGCGGCACCGCGTGGCAGCTGGCGCAGGCGATGGGGGCGGTGGTGAAGGTGGCCTGGTTGAGGTGCGCGGCGTGGGCGCCGTAGGTGACGGTGGTCGGCACGATGGGGGTGGTGCCGGAGAGGTCGAAGGCGGTGGGCGAGACGCCCGGGGCGGCCAGGAGCGGCGTGCTGGAGGTGGCGCCCGGGTTGGAGGCGATCGCGCCGTGGCAGGAGGTGCAGCCGATGGACGAGGTGTCCGGGTGACCGTCCACGTGGGTCAGGCTGGCGGTGGCCGGGATGGTGGTGGCGGTGTAGCCGGTGTGGCAGGTGCCGCAGGCGGTGCTGGCCGGGTGCGGCAGGGCCGGCGGGGAGGCGTGGCAGGCGGTGCAGCCCAGCGTGCCGACCGCGGTCCAGGAGGGCGCGCCGGTGCCGTGGCAGTAGGTGGAGGAGCAGGTGGCGCTGGTGGCGCTGTTGCGCACGTAGTCGGCGGTCCGGCCGCCCTGCTGCGCGCGGAAGCCCAGGGCCTCGGGGCCGAAGCGCAGGTCGACCAGGCCGTCGGCGTGGGTCCACATGGAGACCGGGTTCTCGCTGTAGGGCTCGAAGGCCTCGGAGCCGGTGTGGCACTCCAGGCACTCCACGGTGCGGGAGCGGGTGCCGTTGACGTGGACCCGGTGGGTGCCGACGCTCACCGCGCTGGTGGCCGAGGCGCCGCTGGCGTCGGCAGGCGGAGCGGACTCGAACCACGGGACGCCGTTCCCGCCGTTCACGAGGTTGGGCGTGCCGTGGCAGCCCTCGCAGCCGTAGTCCTGGATGTTGGTCTGGACCGAGCCGTCCACGTGCATGCTGGCGGCCACGTTGATGCCGCCGGCCGCGGTGACCGTCTGGTCGTGGCACACGATGCACTCGGTCAGGGCCGCCACCGAGCGGTGGCGCGGGTCGGCCGGCGGGGCGCCGTGGCAGGAGCCGCAGGTCAGCACGTCGGTCCAGACCGGGGCGGTGTTGCTGCCCTTGGTGGCGGCCGAGAAGGTGCCGCCGTGGCAGTAGGTGCTGGCGCAGGTGCCGCCCGGGTAGCCCGAGTAGGTGGCGATGGCGCCGCCCTGGTTGCCGAGGGCGCTGGAGGAGAGCGAGATGACGCGGGTGCCGTCCGGGTGGCTCGGATCACCGGGGAACGGCATCGTCGGGTGGCAGTCGATGCAGCCGACCGGCACGCTGCGCAGGTTGATGTGCGCCATGTGGGCCTCGGGCGCGGTGGAGCCGGAGGCGCTGATGGGCGGGGCCACCTCGATCTGCGGGTCGGTGCCGACCAGGCCTACGGCGATGGGGCGGCCGGCGGTGCCGTGGCAGGCGGTGCAGGAGGTGAGCGACGGCACCTGGAGGCGGCCGTCGATGTGGGTGTTGCGGGCGGCCACCGTCAGGCCGGTGGTCTCGTAGCCGGCGTGGCAGACGGCGCAGCCGGCGGGCGCGCCGGGGTGCGGGGACGGCGGCGGGGAGCCGTGGCAGGTGCCGCAGTTGGCCTGGGTCGGGCCGCCGGTCCAGACCGGCGGGGTGATGCTGGCGCCCGCCCTCAGGCCGGCGCCGTGGCACCAGGTGGAGGAGCAGCTGGTGCCGTCGAAGCTCGGGGTGAGCGGCACGGCGGCGGTGAGGCCGCTGGCGAGCGGGCTCCAGGCCATCTCGACCGGGAGGCCCTCGTGGCTGTTGTTGGCCGGGTGGCAGTCGACGCAGCCGAGCGGGTTGGTGCGCCAGCGGGCCGCGTTCAGGTGGGCCTGATGGGCGCCGACGGCGCGGGTGGTGGTGGCGAGCTCGCCGCCGGAGCCGCGCGGGGGGGCGGCGGTGAGGCGCGGGTCGGTGACCAGGCCCGGCGTGGCCACGCGCAGCGCGTCGCCGTGGCACTGGGTGCAGTTGATGGCCATGCCGGCGGTGTGGCCGTGGCAGCTGGTGCAGCGGGTGCCGGTCTGGTGCCCGGGGCCGCTGGGCGACGAGCCGTCGGCCCGGTAGTACTTGGTGAGGGTGTGGCAGACCTGGCAAGGGCCGGAGGCGTCGGTGTTGACGTAGCTGGCGGTGGCGCGCGCCGTGGTGAGGTCGCCGGTGCCCAGGGCGCGGGTGTCGGAGAAGGCCACCGACCGCGGGGCCGTGGCGGCGCTGGCGCCGCGGGGCGCGGCGGTGATCTGCGGGGCCACCAGGTAGAGGTTGTTGGTGCCGTGCGGCGTGTGGCAGTCGCGGCAGGAGGTGGACCAGGAGCCGTAGCTGCTGCCCACCGACTCGGACGAGTGGGTGGCGATGGCGTGGCAGTCGGTGCAGAGGCTGGCCGAGTTGTCGCGCACCAGCAGGTTGCCGTCGCCCTTGACGCCCAGGGCCTGGACCGTCACCGAGACGGGGCTGGAGGTGACCGTGCCGGAGCCGTTGGTGGCCAGGGCGTCGATGGTGTAGGTGCCGGCGGCCAGCGTGAGGGTGTGCTCCCAGATGCCGCCCAGGGTGGTCGAGCCGTACTTGGTGCTCAGGACCGCGGGCGGCGCCTGGTTGGCGCCGTTCAGCCGCACCACCACCGCGGTGATGGGGGTGGCCGGGGTGGTGGCGTTGGACGGGCTGGTGACCCGCACCTGCACCTTGAAGCCGCGGTAGTCGGGGAAGAGCGCGGTGGGGCCGGGCGCGACGCGCGCCCCGGGCGCCGGGTTGACGACGGAGATCACCGGCACCAGCGTGCCGGCCGCGGTGCTGCCGATGGTGGTGGTGCCGGCGCCCGGGATGAGCGGGCCGACCTGCACGCCGGGGGCGTAGTTGCCGGCGGCGTCGCGGGCGAAGTGCTTGAAGTAGTAAGGCGTGCCGTTGCTCAGGCCGGTGACGGTGGTGGTGAGCGCGGTGCCGGTGTAGGCCACGAAGCTGGCGCCGACGGGGGCGTTCAGGGCCGGGGTGCTGCCCTCGGCCGGCGCGTCGGTGATGGGGGCGGCGCTCCGCAGGATGACGGTGTTGGCGTAGTCGAGGGCCGGGTTGGTCCAGTTGAGCGTGGCGGTGGTGCTGCCGGGGCTGGTGGTGCCCCAGGCGCCGTTGCCGGGCGAGGCGTTGTCGATGGTGACCACCGAGGAGAGGTTGGTGTCGCTCAGCACGGTCGGCTTGGTGCAGGTGATCGAGGAGACCACGCCCTGGACGGCGTACTGGGCGCCGGGCACGCCCGGCATGGCGGAGTGGAGCCGCGGGGTGATGCGGACGCGGTACTGGGTGGCGGTGGTGGTGGCCACCAGGGCCGGCGTGGTGAAGGTGAAGGGCACCGAGTTGGAGGTCGGGTTGGTGACCGTGCCGTAGGTGACGGAGCCGTCGTTGCTGGTGATGGCGACGGTGCCGACCACGCTGTAGGCGTTGGCAGGGCTCAGGGTCACGGTGGCGGCGGTGAGGGTGTCGGACGTGCCGCCGGAGACCAGGGTGAAGGCGTCGAGATCGGCGATGAGGCCGCCCGGGAAGCGGGAGGAGGCGGCCGACTCGGTGCCGGGGCCGACCGTGGTGACGGTGGAGGCCAGCGGGGTGTGGGGGCCGGTGACGGGGCCGGTGGCCGACCAGTTGCCAGCCAAGTCCCGGGCGAAGATGCGGAAGTGGTAGACGCCGGTGGTGTTGGTGAGGCCAGTGGCCGCGAAGGCGGTGGCGCTGCCGGCGTAGATGACGGTGGAGCTGCCGATGAGGGTGGGGATGTACGCCGAGCCGGTCCAGGTGAAGGGCGCGTACTCCACGCCCTCCACGGGCACGTCGGTGACGGCCGTGCCGGACCGCTGCAGGACCAGCACCTCGTAGAAGTCGGCGACCGGGTTGGTCCAGGTGAGGTTGACGCGCTGGTCGCCGACGGTGACGGCGCCGAGGACCGGGGCCAGGGGCGAGGTGTTGTCGATGGTGCGGGCCAGGCCGGCCACGTCGGTGGAGGCGGCCACGGTGCCGACGGCCACGGTGGAGGCGGAGATGCGGCCGGTCACGGCGACGGTGCCGCCGGGCGGCACCGCCATGGCGGTGTGGGCCCGGGGCCGGATACAGACCCACAGCGGCGTGACGGTGGTGGTCACCGAGAGGCCGGTCACGGCCACCACGGCCACGTCGGTGGCCGGGGTCAGCAGGGTGCCGTACGGGGTGGGCTGGTTGCAGGCCGAGGAGTTCTCGATGCTGATGCTGCTGAGCAGCGCCGCCGAGCCGGCCGGCATGGTCACCGAGAAGCTGCTCACCGTGCTGGTGCCGGTGGAGACCACCTGGAAGTGGTTGAGCGCCACCTTGGGGCCGCCCGGGGTCAGCGTGCTGGCCACCTCACCGACCACCGCGCCGGGCTGCGAGACCGTGAAGGTCTGCGCCTGGGCCAGCACCGGCAGGGCGAGCAGCAGCGCCGCGGCCAGGCCGAGCCTGGCGAGCCGGACCGTGGCGGAGGCCCCGGTGCGGGCGGTGTCGCGGGCAGACAGCGAGGAGACGTTCATGGGGGAGGCTCCTGAGACCTGGGTGCGGTTCGGGCGTCCAGCGAGGCAAGGGGCGGACATCTTGGTGGTCACGAGTCCGGGCTCCGGCTTGGTCGAGGACATTCGAGGGCGAGGGGGGCGGGGGTGCTACCGGGGATCCGCGGTGAGCGAGTTGGAGTCGGCGTTGTGCGGCGCGTGGCAGGCGGTGCAGCCCACCACCCCGCCCACGCCGATGCCCAGGTCGTTCGAGGGGTTGGTGTCGCCGCTGGCGCCCTGCACGCCTCCGTCGGCGTCGAGCACGGTGGCGGCGGTCCGGTCGTAGCCGCCGCCGTTGTCGCCGAGCATCTGGCCGACGGGGTGGCTGAAGACCCTGGTGGGCGTCCAGCCGGACTCCTGGTCCAGGTGGCTCTGGGCGCGGTCCTGGTGGCAGGTGAGGCACTGCTCGCCGGCGCCGTTGGGGGCGCGCAGCATCGGGTAGGACACGTAGAAGTTCCAGAAGTCTCCGACCTGCCAGCCGGCCGAGATGCGGATGGAGATGGCCGGGTCGTCGAGGGTCATGGTCGTGCCGGCCGTGAAGGGGCCGCCCACCGGGGTGGCCGCGTCGGGCGTCCAGGTGCCGCCGGTGGCCAGGGAGCCGCGGAACCAGCTGAGGCCGCCGTCGTGCGAGATGGCCAGGGTGGTGGGGGAGACGATGCGGACCCGGTAGCCCTTGGCCTCGGCGGCGCTGGTGGCCGTGACCAGCGTCAGGAAGCCCGTGCCGGTGGTGGCGGGGTTCTGCTGCGGCCGGGGGTCGTTGAGGGCGATGGAGGTGTGCAGCTTGTTGGGGGCGAAGGACTTGTTGGCCATGTGCTGGTTGTGGCAGACCGAGCACTCGAGCCGGCCGGCGATGACGCGCAGCCGCATCTGCGGGTCGCCCGGCAGCACCGTGCCCACGGTGGCGTTGACGGCGGTGGCGTCCCAGCGGTGGTGCGCGCCGCTGACGCCGGCCACGGCCTGGTCGGCGGAGGTCCAGCCGAAGCCGAGCCGGTGGTTGGCGCCGCCGTAGGAGGCGTGGCAGGCCACGCAGGCCTCGGTGATGGTCACCTGGCTGGTGAGCGAGGTGCCGACCGCGTTGTGCAGCTGGTGGCACTCGGCGCAGCCGTTCGGCCGGATGGACTGGTCGTGCGGCGCGTCGGTGGCGGCGGCGAGCCGCGGCGCGGCGAGGGCGAGCAGGGCGATGAAGAGGACCCGGGTGATGCGCATGTCTAGTACTCCTCACCAGTCACGAGGACGGAGACCTGCTGCGGCCTGCTCCGGGCGACGCCGTCGTCGACCTCGAGCTCGAACACGTACTGGCCGGCGGCCGGCGGCACGAAGGTGGGGGTGGCCAGGTTGGTCCTGAGCTGCACCCAGGGGCCGGCCACCTGCGTCCAGCGGAAGCTCCTGGCCCCGCTGCTGCGCAGGCCGTCCAGGCGGACCAGCTCGCCGACGATGGCCGAGGGCTGGACGGACGGGCGGGCCAGCGGCAGCGGGCGGCCGGCGGTGAGGGCCTCGAAGCCGACCCGCACCGGCACGCCGGCCACGCCGGCCTCGGTGACCTGGAGCTCGAACTCGACGAAGCCGGGGGCGAAGGCCACCACGGTGGCGGCGGACCGGTCGCCGTTGGTCAGGCCGGCCGCGGGGCCGGAGACCTGGCGCCAGCGGTAGGAGAGCGCGCCGCCGGCGCCGGCCGCGCTGGCCCCGCCGTCGAGCGCCACCGCGGCGCCCACGCTGGCCTTGGCCGGGGCCGAGGCCATGGCCTCGGGCAGGGCCGCGCCCGCCTCGGCCACGTAGACCTGCACGGTCTCGGGGGCGGAGCGGAGGCCGCCGTTCCAGGCGGTCACCCGGAAGACGTGGCGGCCGGGGGCGGTGGGGGTGAAGGTGGTGGCGGCGGCCGCGGCGTCGAGGCCGGAGGCCTGCGGGCCGGAGACCTGCTCCCAGGAGAAGGTGGTGCCGAAGGTGGAGACCACCTCGAGCGCCACGGGGGCGCCGACCTGGCCGGTCAGCACCGTGGAGACGGCCAGGGCGGTCGGCACGTTGACGAAGGGCTCGACCACGATGACCGGCACCTCGGCCTCGCCGACGGCGCCGCCGGCGTCGCGGGCCGCCAGCTTGAAGGCGTGGTAGCCGGCGCCGAGCGGCTGGACCGAGTAGGTGGCCCCCTTGGCGAGCGCGGCGGCGGCCGGGCCGGCCGTCTGCTCCCAGGAGAAGCTCAGCCGGTCGCCGTTGGCGTCGGTGGAGCGGGCGGCCGAGAGGTTGACCCGGTCGCCCGGCGACACCACCGCCACGCGGCCGGCGTCGGCGAAGGGCACGGCGTTCTGGACCACCACCTCGACGCGCGAGGGCGGGCTGGTGACCACCGGGCCGAGCTTGGTGCAGGCGGCCACGCCCTCCAGGGCGTAGGTGCCGGCGGCGCGGGCCACGAAGGTGGGGGAGGTGGTGGCGGCGCCGCTCAGGGTCACGGCCGGGCCGTCCACCTGCTTCCAGGTGGCGGTGCAGGTGCCGGAGCCCACGAAGACGCCGGTCACCTTGACCTGGCCGGGCTCGGTGCGGGCCGGGGCGGAGGCCACCAGCGAGGCGGCGTGGTCGCCGGCGTCGAGCGGGTCGTAGCCGGCCAGCAGCTCGTCGCCGTCGCGCAGGCCGTCGCCGTCGCTGTCGGCCAGGAAGACCTTGGTGCCCAGGGCCACCTCGTCCTGGTTGGAGAGGCCGTCCTGGTCGGCGTCGGCCAGGGCGTCGGTGGAGTCGGCGGCGTCGAGGCCGGCGGCCGCCTCGGCGGCGTCGGTCAGGCCGTCGCAGTCGGTGTCGCCGGCGCAGCCCGCCAGGGCCGTGCCGTCGCCGAACCGGTCGAGCCGGCCGACGTCGTAGTTGGCCACCAGCAGGTCGCCGTTGGAGAGGAGCGCCATGCCGGCCGGCTGGCGGAGCTGACCGGGGCCCGTGCCGAAGCTGCCGACCGCGCCGACGTTGGCCCCCTCGGAGGTGAGGACCTGCACCTGCCCGGCGAAGGCGTCGGCCAGGTAGACCTTGCCGCCGGCCGCCGCGATGCCGCCGGCCAGCAGCACCTGGCCGCCGCCGATGGAGCGGACGTAGGTGCCGTCGGCCTGGAAGGCGTGCGCCAGGGCGCCGGTGGAGCTGGCGTCCTGGGTGACCCAGACCAGGCCGGTGGAGGCGTCCACGGCCACGTCGTACACGTCGTTCAGGCGGGCGGCGCCGGCCGTCGTGAAGAGCGCGGCGGTCGAGCCGTCGGTCCGGATGGCCTGCACCACGCCCGCGGCGCGGTGGGTCATCCAGAGCAGCTCGTGGGCGGCGTCCCAGGCCAGGCCGGTGGGGCCCTCGGCCAGCCCGAGCTTGTAGCGGGACAGCACCTTGCCGGAGTGGACGTCGAGCTTGAGGATGTTGCCCTTGGTGGTGGAGGCGTAGAAGGCGCCCGGGGCGCCGGTCACCGTCACCACCCCCTCGTCGAGGTCGCGGACGGCGCGCAGGCCGCCCAGCCGGGTGAGGAGGTGCAGCCGGCCGACGCCGTCGGCCACGGCCAGCTCGCCCGTGGGGGCGGCGGCGACGCGGCGGGGCTTGCGGAGCTGGGTGGAGAGGCCGCCCTGGAACAGGGAGTTGGCCACGGCCACGTTGACCTGATCGACGGCCACGCCGCCGCTGCTGGAGGTGACCGTGACCTTGATGACGGCGTTGCCGGCGGTGGCGGGGGCCACCCAGGCGATGGCCGGGGTGCCCTGGCCGGTGAAGGCGCCGGCCGAGGTCTCCCAGAGGTAGGTCAGCTCACCGCCGGCCGGGTCCACCGCGGTGACGGCGAAGGCCAGCTTGGCGTTGACCAGGACCTGGCCCTCCGGCGCGGCCAGGCCGCTCAGGGCCGGGGCCGGGGGGGCCGGGACGACGGCCACGGCGACGTGGGAGGGGGCCGAGACGTCGACCCCGGCCACCGCCCAGCAGGAGGCGGTGGCGCCGCCCTCGGCCGGGGTGGTCCACTCGACGCTGCCCGACTGCAGGGCCGCCGGCGACACCGCCACCTCGGGGGCCGCCAGGACGCCGCCGGTGACGGCGAAGCGGAAGGCGCTGACCAGCGAGGCCGGCGCAATCAGGCCGTCGCGCCCCTTTGCGGCGGTGCAGGTCAGGAAGACCTTGCTGGAGGCCGGGACCTCGAGGCACATCCGGGACGCCAGCGACCCGGAGCAGGCCCCTGGCGAGACCGTCACGCCGGGCGCCTGGATGATGGGAGGGGCCCCCGCCCTTCCGGCGACGGGAACGAGCCCTGCGAGCAGCACGAACGTGGCGTACACGAATGGCCTGAGCGTCATGGCGGGGGCCATGTGCAAGGGCTGGGCCTCCTGTCCCCTCTGGGGCGGACACCCTGGTACCCTGGCGCACCTCCGACTCAGGCCGGTTTTGACGAGTTTTTTCACCTCCGTGGGGAAAGGTCCCACACCCGCACACAAGGGACCTGGGTCCTATCACCCATCCGGGAGTGTTTTCGCCCATTCCCTTCCCCCAGCCGACGACCTGGCCCCGCCGGTGTCACCTCCTGGCGGCGCCTCGGAATACATTCCTTCGGGCTAACCCATACATGCTCCGGCGTTCTCCCCCCGCCGCCTCCGGCACCGCCCCGCGGCCCCCCGCTCAACTCCCCCCTCCCGGCCTCGGACGGCCGCCCCCTCCTGCCCGCGGAGTCAAAGCCGCCGGACTGGGTACTCGGCCCAATATCGCCCGCCCGCGGATTGCGGGAGATTGTCGTCAGAAAGGGGAGACACCATGACGACCACCTTCGCAGCCAACCAGGCAGTGCCGAGCGGCACCTACTTCGACGCCGCCCGCTGGACGATGGTTCCCGTGGCCGCGGACGGTGACCGGCTGCCGGCCGGCCCGGGCCCCTACCACCGGGTGCCCACCGCGCTGGCGCTGCTGGCCACGCCGCTGCTGGGGCTGGCCTACGTGGTGGTCCTGCCCGTCGCCGGCGTGGCCTCCCTCGGGCTCGGGCTGCTGCGCCGCCTCACCGGCCGGGCGGCCGAGGGCGCGTCGGACCTGGCCGCCGCGGTCTCACCGGACGTCGCCACGGGCGCCGCCTACCTGACCGGCGCCGAGGGCGACGAGAAGGACGCCGCGGCCGGCCAGGCCGAGCCCGGCGCGGCGACCCCGGAGCTGGAGCGGCTGCGCCAGGAGATCGAGGAGAAGCGGTCCTAGGCGCCCCTCCCCTACTCGTCCACCCGGATCACGCCGCGCTTGATGGCGAAGCGCACCAGCTCGGTGCGGTTGTGCACGCCCAGCTTCTCCATGACGTGCTCGCGGTGGCTCATGGCGGTCTTGACGCTGATGCCCAGCACCTCGGCCACCTCCTTGTTGCTCTTGGCCTCGGCCACCAGCTTGAGCACCTGCTTCTCGCGGTCGGTGAGCGACTCGTAGGGATCGGCCCCGCCGGCCGAGGCCGGCCCGGCCTCGGACATGGCCACCCGCGCCACCTCGGGGTCGAGCACCAGCCCGCCGCGGTGGACCGCCCGGATGGCGCCGGCCAGCTCCGCGCCGGCGCTCTTCTTGAGCACGTAGCCGGAGACGCCCGCCTTGAGGAGGCGCCGCACGTACTCCCGGTCCTCGTACTGCGAGAGGATGAGCACCTTGGCCCGGCGCCCCTGCTTCTTCAGCTCGATGGTGGTCTCGATGCCGCCCAGCCCGGGCATGGCGATGTCCATCAGGACCACGTCGGGGTCGAGCCGCTCCACCTCCACGATGGCGGCCTGGCCGTCCGAGGCCTCGCCCACCACCTCCAGGTCGGGCTGGGCGCCCAGCAGGGCGCGCACGCCCTCGCGCAGGATGGCGTGGTCGTCCACGATGAGGATGCGGATCTTGCTCACGGGGTGGTCCTCCGGCCGGCGGCGGCGGCGGTGACGGGGCCGCGGGGCGTCTTCACGTGGCCTCCTGGGGCTGCGGGACCTGCGGGATGGGGATCTGGACGTCGACCCGGGTGCCGGCGCCCGGGCTGGAGTCGATGTGGGCCTTGCCGCCCAGCAGCTCGGCGCGCTCGGCGATGCCGAGCAGCCCCCAGTGCGGTCGCCCGGGGCGGCTGGCCACCTCGGCCTGATCGAAGCCCTTGCCGTCGTCCTCGATGGTCACGTGGATCCGGCCGGCCTCCAGGCTGGCCTCGATGAGCACCTGGGTGGCCTGGGCGTGCCGGGCGATGTTGCTCATGGTCTCCTGGCACATGCGGAACAGGGCCGTCTCCAGCTCGGGCGGCAGGCGGCCCAGCTCGGAGAACTCGAAGCGCACCGCCACCCCGCGCTCCTGCAGGGTGCGCTGGGCGTACCAGCGGATGGCCGAGAGCAGGCCCAGGTCGTCGAGCACCGAGGGGCGCAGGTCGAGGATGAGCCGGTGCACGTCGTCGAGCACCCAGGTGGCCAGCACCTTGACCTCCTCCAGCCCGGGGTCCTGCCCGGCCCGGATGGCCTCCTGCGAGCGCTCGATGCGCATCAGCAGCACCGCCAGCGACTGGGTGGTCTCGTCGTGCAGCTCGCGGGCCACCCGCTTGCGCTCGTCCTCCTGGGCGGTGATCACCTTGCGCAGCAGGTCGGCCCGCATCAGCTCGCGCTCGCGCAGCTGCTGGTTGGCCCCCTTGAGCTCGCTGGTCCGGTCGCGGACCCGCTGCTCCAGCCGCTCGTTGGACTGCTCCACGCTCTCGACCAGCCCCTTGAGCCCCTGGCGCATCCGGTCGAGCGCCTGGCCGAGCCGCCCCACCTCGTCCTCGCCCAGCGCCGGGATGGGCCAGGCCAGCTCGCCGGAGGCGATGCGCTCGGCCTCGGCGGTCAGCACCGCCACCGGCTGGGTGACGCTGCGGGCCGCGCCCCAGGCGAAGAGGCCGACCAGCCCGAGCTGGCCCGCCAGGATGCCGGCCACCGCCAGCCAGGGGATGGCGCCCTCGGTGGGCAGGGCCTCGTCGAGCGACTGGCGCACCACCACGCCCCAGGACGCGCCGGTCAAGGCCGTGAAGGTGAGGAGCTCCGGGCCGCGACGGGGGGCGCCGGGGGCCTGGGCGCACTCGGTGGAGCGGGTGGTCCCGCTGCGCTTCTCGCGGATCATCTCGGCCAGCAGCGGGGCGCACTCGGCCGGGCGGCCGGTGCGGCGGGGCTCCGAGGAGGCGATGACCACCCCCTCGGCGTCCACCAGCTCGGCCACGCCGGTCTGGCCGCGCCGCAGCAAGGCCATCATGCGGTCGAAGCCGCGGCGGCCGGGGTCGAAGGTGCCGCCGGCCACCCCCACCACCGCGCCGCTGTAGTCGCGCACCGGCACCAGCTCGTGGACCAGGGCGCCGCGGGCGTCCACCAGCAGCCCGGAGAGGCGCGGCAGGCCGGTGCGCAGCACCTCCTCCACCAGCGGCAGGGTGGCCTTGGGCGCCGCCGAGATCCGGCCGGCCGGGGCCTCCGCCAGCACGGTGCGCGCGGTGTCGAGCAGGAAGATGGCCTCGCGGTGACGGAAGTGGGCGAAGGCCTCCAGCACCGCCTTCTCCTCCACCCCGCGCTGCCCCTGCCCCAGGTGCGGCCCCACGTTGGACGCCAGCCGCTGCAGGAGCTCGAGGTCGCCGTTCAGCTCCTGGTCGAAGTGGGCCGCCACCGCGGTCACCGCCGCCACCCGGCTGGAGAGCAGCCGGTCGTCGAGGGTGCGCAGCCAGAACCACCCCACCCCGCCCATGAGCGCCAGCGGGAAGAAGATGCCGATGGCCATGAGCAGGTAGACCCGGACCCGGATGCCCAGCCGCCCGCCCGCCGCGGCGTGGGGGGACCTGCCGCCGCTCACGGCGCCCCCCGGCGGTGGGCGCTCTGCGCCATGCGGTGGAGCTCGCCCACGTCGCCGCGGGTGCGCAGCACCATGGCCCGGCCGTCGCGCTCCCAGCGCAGCTCGTCCCAGGGCACGCCGTCCACCAGCACGCGCGCCCGGGTGGCCGGCCGCGCGCCCACCGTGGCGCGGGCTGTGGTCAGCTCGCTGCCCACCGCCGCCAGCTCCGGCGGGATGGGGGCGCCCGGCGCGGTGGCCTGCAGCAGCACCAGCGCCGGCGCTCCGCCCTGCCGCTCCCGGAAGGTCAGCCTGGCGGCCCCGCCCGGCCCGCCGGCCACGCGGACCTCGGCGGGCGGCCAGCCCAGGTGCGACGGGAAGTAGGACGGCAGCGCCAGCCGGGCGCCCAGCAGCTTCTCGGCCGCCTCCACCGTGGGCACCGTCACCAGGTCGCGCTCCGCGCCCGCCAGCCAGCCCGGCAGCTGCCCGAAGGCGGCCAGCGTGAGGGTGGTGGCCAGCATGACCCAGCCCAGCGCGGCCAGCATCCGCACCGCCTCGAGCCCGGTGGGCCGGGAGTCCTGGACCGTGGCGCTCATACGACGAAGTAGAGCACGGCCGTCACGCCGGCGCCGGCCAGCGCCAGCCGGAGGCGTCCGAAGGGGAGCCAGGCCGGGGCTGGCTCGAGGAGGGCCCGGGCCCGCTGCTCCACGTCCAGCGAGCGGGCCTTGCGCAGCGGCCCGGCCAGGGCGCCGCCGAAGACCAGGGTGCGCCGCGAGGCGCCGGCCCCGGTGGCGCGGTGCAGCTTGATGAGGCCGCTGGCCAGCGCCAGGCGGTCGGCCCCTAGCTCGACCCCGCGCTCGTCGGCGCGCCGCTCGGCGTCGCGGGCCAGCACCCGCGCCTGCACCTGGAAGGTCGGGTTGAAGCACATCAGGGCGCGCAGCCCCATGACCACCCAGCTGCGCTCCGGGTCGCGCCGCTCCAGGTGGGCCGCCTCGTGGGCCAGCGCGGCCCCGAGCTCGGCCGGGTCGAGCAGCGCCACCGCGCCGCGCGACACGTAGATGCGCGGGTGGCGCACCCCGGCGCAGTAGAAGACGGCGGCCTCGCGGTCGAGGAAGGCCACCGGCGGCGCCCCCCCGGGCCGCCGGGCCAGGGGCCGCAGCGCCACCTCCAGCGCGGCCGCCGAGGCGGGGTCGGGGCTCACCGGCACCGGGCGGGCCCGGCGCAGCGCGGCCACCAGGGAGCCGAGGTCGAGCAGGAAGAGCAGCAGGCCCGCCCCGGCCAGGCCCAGGACGAAGAGCCGGTAGAGGTCGAGGCCCAGGAGCGGGACGTCGCGCCAGCGGTGACCCGCCAGCAGCGCCTGCTCGCGGAAGCCGGCCTCCAGCCGCTCCGGGAAGAGCAGCACCAGGGCCGGGAAGAGGACCAGCGGGTAGCAGAGCGCCAGCAGGCGCAGCCCCATGCGCTGGGCCGGGTGGCGCACGCTCCAGGTCCGCGCCAGGGCCTCCACGAAGAGGGAGGCCACCAGCGCGTGGACCAGGAACTGCGCCAGGATCTCAGCCCATGGCTCCGGGAGGTGTCTCATCGGTCGGCGGGTGGGTGCCGGGCTCCCCTGCGAGCCGCCCCTCCATGCGGGCGAGCTCCAGCGGATGCTCGTGCACCATGCGCTCCCGGCTGATCTTACCCGTGAACATGGAAGCGTCGAAGGGGAAGACGTCGGGATTCAGGTGGGCGTTGAAGATGTGCCAGATGGTGATGACGAAGAAGGCCATCAGCCCCTCGTTGGAGTGGGCCACCTTGGCCGCCGGGATGAGCTGCCCCGGCACCAGGCTGGCGAACTGCACCGGGAAGAAGAGCACGAACCCGGTCACCACCATGATGACGTTGCCGAAGACCAGCCCCCAGTACTCGAACTTCTGCTTGTAGTCGTAGCGGTCGTAGTGGGGGTGCTTGTCGGTGGTGCCCAGGTAGAACTTGAGCTGGAGGATGGCGTCCTCGAAGTCCTTGCGATCCGGCACCATGGTGAAGCCGATCTTCTTGGACAGCATGGCCAGGCTGGCGTTGGCGAAGTGGACCACCGTGGAGATGGCCAGCACCACGCCGCAGAAGCGGTGGATCCAGCGGGAGCGGTCGATGCCGCCGAACAGGTCCACCAGGCCGTGGGCCCAGCCGGACTGGTAGAACTTCTGCGGCAGGCCGGTCAGGCACAGCAGCGCGAAGACCGCCATGGTGATGAAGTGCTCGACGCGCTGCTGCAGCGTGAAGCGGATGAAGTAGCTGGGGCGGGCGGAGCGGGCGGTGGTGGTGGCGTGGTCCATGGTCGTCTCCCGGCGCCTAGCGGTTCACGACGACGCGCCACAGGTGCAGCGCGATCTGGAGGAGGAGGCCGCCCACCATGAAGGGGATCATGAGGCGGTAGAAGAGCTGCACCAGCCAGACCAGCGGCGCCTTCTCCAGGCTGGGCTCGTAGTGCGAGAGCCAGGCCTTGGGGAAGGTGGCGCTGGCCCCCTGGTGGCACTTGGCGCAGGTCTTCTGCAGGTTGGCCGACATGACCGTCGACTGCGGATCGTCGGCCTTCTGGATGTCGTGCACGCCGTGGCAGTCGGTGCAGACCGCCGCCAGCCGCTTGCCGTCGGCCTTGCGCTCGCCCTTCTGGAAGGTGGCCGACATGCCGTGGAAGTCGGTGAGGTAGGTGGAGATGACCGCGGTGGAGAGGCCGTAGCGGGCCATCAGCTTCTCGTCGCCGTGGCAGCGGCCGCACAGCTCCGGGGTCCGCATGGCCAGCGCCCCGTCGCGCGGGTCGGTGGTGTCGTGGGCCCGGTGGCAGTCGGTGCACACCGGCACGTCCGGGTTGGCCTCGGAGGCCCGCCCGTGCACGCTCCTGGCGTAGACCTCGGCCTCCTCGACGTGGCACTTGGAGCACATGCCGGAGATGCGGGTGCGCGGCTGGCCCGGGCGGGAGATGTCGTGGGCGCCGTGGCAGTCGACGCACAGCGCCGCCTTCTCGTTGCCCTTCGCCATGACCGCGTAGTGCACGCCGTCGAGGGTCTTGGTGTAGTTGGCGAAGTGGCAGCCCTTGCACTGCTCGTAGTAGGCGCGCGTCACCTCGCGGCGGTTCTTGAACTCGAGCGAGCCGGTGGCGTGGTCGCTGGTCTTGTTGGAGTGGCAGTCGGTGCAGCGCAGCGACTCGCCGTGGACCGACTTGGCGAAGGTCTCCTGGTCCACGAAGAGCGAGAGCTTCTCGCCGCTCGGCAGGTCGAAGCTCTGGTCCGGGTCGGTGTGGCACCCCAGGCAGTCCTCCTGCTCGGCCGGGATGCCGGCCAGGGCGGGAGCGGCCCCGAGGAGGAGGAACAGCAGCGGCAGTTTGCGCATCGTGAACCCCAGCCGGGTCGAGCGAGACAACCCGCGTCAATGGAGAGGCCCGAGTCGGGCGACACTTCGTACCAAGACCACGAAGGGGCGTCCATTCATATGATGCTGATTTACCTGAGACTTTTTCCCTAGTTTTGGCGCACATTTTTCATGCCGTGCCATCCGGCCGGTCCGGACGCGCAATTCTTTCCGATCCAGATCAATTGAGCCCTGGGTGGGCCGCCTTGGGGTCGGACAGGATGCCGCGACCCGTGATCGCGGGAGACAGGATGCCGCAGGGACCCGACGTCCGAGGCGAGGTCCGGCGCCCCCCCTCGGGTCCGCCGGGCCGGGGGCACCCCGCCGGCCCCCGGGCGGGGGCACGGCCCGCCACCCCGCCGGGCGCCGAGTTGATCCGGGGCGCGGTCCTGCTAGTTTCGGCGACCCGTGAACGACCCGCGCGCCATCCTCCTCGTCCGCTGCCCCGACCGGCCCGGCATCATCGCCGCCATCTCGGCCTTCCTCTTCCGCCACGGCGCCAACGTCATCGACTTCGAGCAGCACAGCACCGACGACGACGGCGGCGTCTACTTCACCCGCCTGGAGTTCCAGACCGGAAAGATCGACCTGCCCCTCGACGACCTGCAGCGCGCCTTCGCCCTCGACGTGGCCCGCCCCTTCGGCATGGACTGGCGCCTCTCGGTGGCCAGCGAGCGGAAGCGGGTGGCGGTGCTGGTGTCCCGGCACGACCACGCCCTGCTCGAGCTGCTCTGGACCTGGAAGCGCGGCGACCTGCGCGCCGACGTCACCCAGGTGATCTCCAACCACCCGGACCTGCGGGCGGCGGTGGAGGGGTTCGGCGTCCCCTTCGCCCACGTGCCCAACGACAAGCACCGGCGGCCCGAGGCCGAGCGCGAGATGCTGGCCCTCCTGGAGGGCAAGGCCGACGTGGTGGTGCTGGCCCGCTACATGCAGATCGTCTCGGCCGACTTCGTGGGGCGCTTCCCGGACCGGGTCATCAACATCCACCACAGCTTCCTGCCGGCCTTCGCCGGCGCGGACCCGTACCGGCAGGCCTACGAGCGCGGCGTCAAGATCGTGGGCGCCACCGCCCACTACGTCACCGAGGTGCTCGACGCCGGCCCCATCATCGAGCAGGACGTGGGGCGGGTCTCGCACCGCGACGAGGTCGAGGACCTGAAGAGCCTGGGCCGGGAGCTGGAGCGCCGGGTGCTGGCGCGGGCGGTCCGCTGGCACTGCGAGGACCGGGTGCTGGTGCACGGCAACAAGACCGTCGTCTTCTCCTGAGCGGGCGGCGCACGATGCGCCATCGCCCCGTCCGGCCGCTCAGTCCCCCGCGGCGCTCGGCGGCTCGGGGGCCGGGGCCGCCGCCGGCTTCGGCGGGCTGAGCAGCGACAGGACCACCGCCCCGCCCAGCAGCCCCGCCACCACCAGCAGCGCCACCCCCTGGCCGACCTTCACCCAGGGCGCCGCCACCATCTTGCCTCCGATGAAGAGCAGCACCAGCGCCAGCCCGGCCCGGAGGTGGATGAAGCGGTCCATCAGGCCGGCCAGGGCGAAGTACAGCGAGCGAAGCCCCAGGATGGCGAAGATGTTGGAGGTGAAGACGATGAACGGGTCGAGGGTCACCCCGAAGATGGCCGGGATGGAGTCGAGGGCGAAGACCACGTCGGAGAGCTCGATGAAGACCAGCGCCACGAAGAGCGGCGTGGCCACCCAGCGGCCCCCCTCGCGCAGGAAGAAGGCGTGCCCCTCGAGCCGGGTGGTGGCCGGGATGACGGCGCGGATCATGCGGAAGGCCCGGCTCTGCTCGGGGTGCGGCGCCTCGTCGCCCCGGTGGAGCAGCAGCTTCAGGCCGGTGAGGAGCAGGAAGGCGCCGAAGACGTAGATGAGCCAGTGGAACCGCTGCAGCAGGGCGGTGCCGGCCAGGATCATGGCGGCCCGCAGCCCGAGCGCGGTGAGGATGCCCCAGAAGAGCACCCGGTGCTGCAGCCTCGCCGGGATGGACAGCGAGGTGAAGATCACGACGAAGACGAAGAGGTTGTCCACCGAGAGCGACTTCTCGATGAGGTAGCCGGTCAGGAACTCGGCCGCCTTGGGGCCGCCGAAGCGCCACCAGAGCAGGGCGTTGAAGCACAGCGACACCGCCACCCAGATGCCGGTCCAGGTCAGGGCGTTGCGGATGGTGATGGGCTCGTCGCGGCGGTGGAAGACGCCCAGGTCGAGCGCCAGGAAGACCAGCACCAGCGCGACGAAGCCGGCCCAGAGGCCAGGGGAGCCGACGGTCTCGAGCAGGGGAGCCTCCGGAGTGGAGGCCCTCTATAGGGGCCCCGGTCCGGCCGGAGGGTGAGGATCTTTCGCTGGATAGGTTAGATTTTCCCTCACCATGGAATGGCTCAACTACCACCACCTCTACTATTTCTGGACCGTGGCCCGGGCCGGGTCGATCGCCAAGGCCAGCCAGGAGCTCCGGCTGGCGCAGCCCACCATCTCCAACCAGCTCAAGACGCTGGAGGGCTCGCTGGGCGTCAAGCTGCTGGAGCGGCAGGGGCGCCGGCTGGTGCTCACCGACGTGGGGCGCACCGTGCTGCGCTACGCCGACGACATCTTCCGCACCGGCCGCGAGCTGCAGCTGGCGGTGAAGGGGCTGCCCACCGGCCAGCGGGTGCGGCTGGTGGTGGGGGTGGCCGACGTCATCCCCAAGCGGCTGGCGGCCCTGCTGCTCCAGCCGGCGGTGGCGGCCCAGCGCGACCTGCAGCTGGTCTGCCGCGAGGGGCCGCTGCCGCAGCTGCTGGCGGCGCTGGCGCTGCACGAGCTGGACGTGGTGCTGGCCGACGTGCCGGCCGGCGAGGACGTCAAGGTGAAGGCCTTCAGCCACGAGCTGGGGAGCTGCGGGCTCAGCTTCTTCGCCGCGCCGGCGCTGGCCCACCTGAAGCGGGGCTTCCCGCGCTCGCTGGAGGGCCAGCCCATCCTGCTGCCGGCCGAGGGCACGGCGCTCAGGCGGGCCCTGGAGGCCTGGCTGGAGGCGGAGGGGGTCCACCCGGTCATCGCCGGCGAGTTCGACGACGGCGCCCTCATGAAGGCCTTCGGCGAGCGCGGCCTGGGGGTGTTCGCGGTGCCGCGGGTCATCGAGGCGGAGGTGCGCGAGACCCACGGGGTGGCGGTGCTGGGGCGGGTCGAGGCCATCCAGGCCCACTTCTGGGCCATCACCGTGGAGCGCCGCCTGCGCCACCCGGCGGTGGCGGCGCTGGCGGAGGTGGCCCGCGGCGAGCTCTTCGGCCCGGGGGCGGCCGGAGCGCCTGCGCGGCGCGCCCCCCCCGGCGCCTGACGGCGCACCGGCCGCAGCGGGGGAAGGTGCGCCCCGGCCCCGGCCCAGCTACAACCCCGACCATGAGCGCCCCGACCATCACGGTCTACACCAAGGACAACTGCCCGTACTGCGTCCGGGCCAAGGCCCTGCTCAAGCGCAAGGGCGTGGCCTTCGAGGAGATCGCGGTGGAGGGGCGGGACGACCTGCGCACCTGGCTGGTGGAGGCCACCGGCCAGCGGACGGTGCCGCAGGTCTTCGTGGGCGAACGCTCGCTGGGCGGGTACTCCGACCTCGCGGCGCTCGACCTGCAGGGCGCGCTCGATCCGCTGCTGCGGGGCGAGGGCTGAGGCCGGGGCGGCCCGGTCCGGCCGCCCGGGGCTGCACTCTCAGTGAGCGTCCAGGGCCGGTGGCGGGCCGGCCGGCGCGCCTGGCGCGCCGCGCCGGGCGACCGCGCCGACGCGATTGACGGGGCCCGGGCCCCGCCCTATGACGGGCGCCACATGAGCCATCCCTCGTCGACCCGCCGGCACGGCCGCGCGCCACCCGCCCTGCGAGCGGCCGCGCTGGCCGCCCTGGCCGCGCTGGCCGCCTGCAGCCACGTGCTCCCGGCGCGCTACGTGGACCGGCGGCTGGCCGAGGCGGGGGCGGCGACCCCGACCCCGACCCCGACCCCGACCCCGACCCCGACCCCGACCCCCGACCCCGACCCCGACCCCGACCGCGACCCCGACCCCGACCTCGACCCCGACCGCGACCTCGACCTCGACCTCGACCGCGACCCCCCAGCTCCCCGCCCCGGCCCACCTCTCCGACCTCCTCGACCTGGCGCTCTCGCGCGACCCGGCCACCCGCGCCGCCTGGCACGAGGCGCGCGCGGCCGCGGCGACGGCCGGCGCCCGCCGCGCCGACTACCTGCCGGTGCTCGACGCCACCGGCCTGCTGCAGCAGCAGTCCGCCAGGCTCTCCGACGCCGGGGGCGAGCGCCCCGTCTTCGCCAGCGCCTCGGCGGAGCTGAGCTGGCTCCTGCTCGACCTCGGCGGGCGCGGCGCGCGGCGCCAGGAGGCGGAGCTGGAGCTGCAGGCGGCCGCGCTGGCCCACCAGGCGGCGGCGCTCGACCTGACGCTGACGGTGGAGCTGGCCTGGTTCTCCTACCAGGCGGCCCGGGCGCTGGCCGAGGCCTCGGCGGTCGGCGTGCAGCAGGCCACCGCCAGCCTGGACGCCGCCGAGGCCCGCCGCCGCGCCGGCGCGGCCACGGTGGCCGACGTGCTGCAGGCCCGCACCGCCCGCTCCCAGGCCACCCTGGACGCCCTGCGCCTCGACGGCCAGGTGCTGGCGCTGCGGGGCACCCTGGCCACGCTGGCCGGGCTGCCGCCCTCCACGCCCCTCGAGGTGGTGCCGCTGCCCGCCGAGCTCCCGCCCGACCTGGCCCTGCCGGCGGTGGAGCGGCTGCTGGAGGACGCCGCTTCCACCAACCCGGAGCTGGCGCGCGCCCGGGCCCAGGCCGGCGCCGCCGAGGCCCGCGCCACCGCGGCCGCCCGCGCCAACCTGCCCACCCTGTCGCTGGCCGCGACGGCCGGGCGGGCCTGGCCGCTCGAGCCCTCCGGCGCCGCCCTGCAGGCCTGGACGGCCGGGCTGGTCCTGTCGGTGCCGCTCCTCGACGGCGGCCGGTCGCGCTTCGACGCCGAGGCCTCGCGCGAGGTCGCCCGGGCGGCGCGGGAGCGGGCCGAGCAGGCCGCCCGCCGCACCGGCCTGGAGACCTGGACCTCGCTGCAGGCGCTGCGCACCTCGGCCCGGCGCATCGAGACCTCCCGCGACCTGCTGGCCTCGGCCAGCGCCGGCGCCGAGGTGGCCGCCGCCCGCTACCAGGAGGGGGTCGGCTCCATCCTCGACCTGCTGGCCGCCCAGAGCGCGCTGGCCGGCGCGCGCGCCGAGGAGATCCTGGCCCGCGCCGACTGGCTGGTGGCGGTGGCCCGCCTGGCCCGCGCCACCGGCCGCACCCCGCCCGCAGCCCACGGAGCCCTCCGATGACCCGCCGTCCGCCGCCCGCTCCGCCCGCCGCAGCCCGGCGCACCTCCGCGCCCTCCCTGCCCGGCGCCGGCGCCAGCCGCGCCGCGGCCCGGCGGCCCCGCCACCCGGGCGCCCTCGCGGGCCTGGGCGCGGCCCTGCTGCTGGCCGGCGCCGGGGCGGGCTGCGGCCAGGCCGGCCCGGCCGCGGCGCGCACCGCCCGCCCGGTGCCGGTCCGCACCGCGGTGGCGCAGGCGAAGTCGGCCCCGGTGAACGCGCGGGCGGTGGGGCGCATCACCTCCGCCCGCACCGTGGCGCTGCGGGCCCAGGTGAGCGGGCAGCTGCTGCGGGCCCACTTCACCGAGGGCCAGACGGTGCGGGAGGGCGCGCTGCTGCTCGAGCTCGACCGGCGCCCCTTCGAGACCACCCTGGCCGAGGCCCGCGCCAACCTGGCCCGCGACGAGGCGCGCGCCGGCAACGCCCGCGCCGAGCTGGCCCGCGCCGAGGAGCTGGCGGCGCGCGAGTTCGTGACCAGGCAGCAGGTCGAGGCCGCCCAGGCCACCGCGGCGGCGCTCGACGCCGGGGTGGCCGCGGCCCGGGCCGCGGTGCAGCGGGCCGAGCTGAACCTCGCCTGGTGCACCATCCGCGCCCCGCTGACCGGCCGCACCGGCCGCCTGCTGGTGCAGCCCGGCAACCTGGTGGCCGCGGGCACCCAGGACCTGCTCACCATCGAGCAGGTCAAGCCGGTCTACGCCAGCTTCGCCCTGCCCGAGCGCCACCTCGGGGCGCTGCGGGCGGCGGGCGCGGGGGCCGCGGTGGCGGTGCGCCCGGCCGCCGGCGGTCTCGAGGCGGCCGGCACGGTGGAGTTCGTGGACAACGCCGTCGACCCCACCTCCGGCACCGTGCTGGTGAAGGCCCGCCTGCCCAACCTGGACGAGGCCCTCTGGCCCGGCCAGGCCGTCGAGGTGACGGTCCGCCTGGCCGAGCGGCCCCTGGCGGTGGTGGTCCCCTCCGCGGCGGTGGCGCAGGGCCAGCGCGGCGACTACGCCTGGGTGGTGAAGGACGGTGCGGCCGAGCTCCGCCCGCTGGCCGTCGAGGAGGCCGGCGAGCGGGAGGTGGTGGTCTCGAGCGGGCTGGCCGCCGGCGAGGTGGTGGTCATCGAGGGCCAGCTCAAGCTGGTGCCGGGCGCCACGGTGGAGCCGCTGGCGGACGCCGCGGGCACGCCGTGAACCTGTCCGAACCCTTCATCCGGCGCCCGGTCGCCACCGTCCTCCTGACCCTCTCGGCCATCGCCTTCGGCGCGGTGGCCTACCAGCAGCTGCCGGTCTCCGACCTGCCGGCGGTGGACTACCCGACCATCCAGGTGTCGGCCTCGCTGCCGGGCGCCAGCCCGGAGACCATGGCCTCCACGGTGGCCACCCCGCTGGAGCGGCAGTTCTCGGCCATCGCCGGGCTGACGGCCATGAACTCCACCTCGGGCCAGGGCGGCACCTCCATCACCCTGGAGTTCGACCTGGACCGCGACCTCGACGGCGCGGCCCTGGACGTGCAGTCGGCCATCTCGGCGGCCGGCGGCCAGCTGCCGCCCAACCTGCCGGCGGCCCCCACCTACCGCAAGGTCAACCCGGCCGACGACCCCATCATCTTCCTGGCCCTCACCTCGGCCTCGCTGCCGCTCTCCACCCTGAACCGCTTCGGCCAGGACCTCATCGCCCAGCGGCTGGCCACCATCCCGGGCGTGGCCCAGGTGCAGGTCTATGGCTCGCAGCGCTTCGCGGTGCGCGTGCAGGTGGACCCGCGCGCCCTGGCCAGCCGCGGCCTGGGCATCGACGAGGTGGCGGCGGCCATCCGCGGCCAGAACTCCAACCTGCCCACCGGCATCGTGCAGGGCACCTCGCGGGCCTACACGGTGGAGGCCAGCGGCGGCCTGGAGAAGGCCAACGAGTTCGGCAGCTCGGTGGTGGCCTGGCGCAACGGCGCGCCGGTGCGGCTCTCCGACCTGGGCCGGGTGCGGGCCGGGGTGGAGAACGAGAACACCGCCGCCTGGTTCTACCGGGACGGCAAGGAGCAGCGCGCCATCGTCATGGCGGTGCTGCGCCAGCCCGGCACCAACACCGTGGCGGTGGCCAAGGCGGTGGCCGAGGCGCTGCCGCTGGTGGAGGCGCAGATGCCGGCGGCGGCCCGCCTCTTCGTGCTCTACGACCGCTCCATCTCCATCCAGGAGTCGGTGGCCGACGTGAAGTTCACCCTCTGGCTCACCCTCGGGTTGGTGGTGCTGGTGATCTTCCTCTTCCTGCGCAACGTGCCCGCCACCGTCATCCCCTCGCTGGCGCTGCCGGTCTCGCTGGTGGGCACCTTCGCCGTCATGTGGTGGGCCGGCTACAGCCTGGACAACCTCTCGCTCATGGCCCTCACGCTGGCGGTGGGCTTCGTGGTGGACGACGCCATCGTCATGCTGGAGAACGTGGTGCGGCACCTGGAGATGGGCAAGCCGCCGCTGCGCGCCGCCCTGGACGGCTCGCGCGAGGTGGCCTTCACCATCGTCTCCATGACCATCTCGCTGGCGGCGGTCTTCCTGCCCATCCTCTTCATGGGCGGGCTGGTGGGCCGGCTCTTCCACGAGTTCGCCGTCACCATCGGCGCGGCCATCCTGGTGTCCGGGCTGGTCTCGCTGACGCTCACCCCCATGCTGTGCGCCCGCTTCCTCTCGCGCCCCCCGCACGCCGTGCAGCACGGCGCCCTCTACCGGTGGACCGAGCGCGGCTTCGAGGCCACCCTGCGCTCCTACGGCCGCGGCCTGGACTGGGCGCTCGACCACCCGCGCAGCGTGGTGACCTTCTCGGCGGCGGTGCTGCTGGCCATGGTGCCGCTCTGGGGGCTGGTGCCCAAGGGCTTCCTGCCCACCGACGACGCCGGCCGGCTGCGGGTCTCCACCGAGGGGGCCGAGGGGACCAGCTTCGACGCCATGGTCCGGCTGCAGCGGGCCGCCGCGGCCCAGGTGGCGGCCCACCCCGACGTGGAGCAGTTCATGTCCTCGGTGGGCTCGCGCGGCGTGGGCGGGGTGACCCAGGGGAACATGTTCCTCAAGCTCCGCCCCCGCGAGGAGCGGCGCCACATCAACGCGGTGGTGCCCGAGCTGCGCGCCCGCACCGCCCAGGTGGCCGGGCTGCGCTTCATCCCCACCGTCCCGCCGCCCATCTCACTGGGCGGCGGCGGGCGGGCCCAGTACACGGTGACCCTGCAGGACGCCGACCTGGCCAGCCTCTACCGGACCGCGCCCATCTTCGAGCAGCGGCTGCGCGACCTGCCGGACCTGACCGACGTGACCAGCGACCTCAGGCTGGCCAGCCCGCGGCTCAAGCTGGAGATCGACCGCGACCGGGCCGCCCAGCTGGGGGTGTCGGCGCAGGCGGTGGAGGAGGCGCTCTACTCGGCCTACGGCTCGCGCCAGGTCTCCCCCATCTTCGCCCCGGAGGACCAGTACCAGGTGATCCTGGAGCTGCTGCCCGAGCTGCGCGCCGACCCCCAGGCCCTGGGCTGGCTGCACGTCCGCGCCGCCGGCGGGAAGCTGGTGCCGCTCGACGCGCTGGCCACGGTGGAGCGCTCGGTCGGCCCGCTCACGGTGAGCCACGCCGGCCAGCTGCCGGCGGTGAACGTCTCCTTCAACCTGAAGCCCGGCAGCGCCATCGGCCCGGCGGTGGCGGCCATCGAGCGCACCGCCGCCGAGATCCTGCCGGCCACCGTCATCACCCGCTTCCAGGGGGCGGCGCAGGCCTTCCGCGACTCGCTGCGCGGCCTGGGGATCCTGCTGCTGGTCTCGGTGCTGGTGATCTACGTGGTGCTGGGGATCCTCTACGAGAGCTTCGTCCACCCGATCACCATCCTCACCGCCCTGCCCTTCGCCGGCTTCGGCGCGCTGGTGACGCTGTGGGCCTTCGGCGCCGAGCTGTCGGTCTACGCCTTCGTGGGCGTCATCATGCTGGTCGGGCTGGTGAAGAAGAACGGCATCATGATGGTGGACTTCGCCCTGGAGGCGCAGCGGGAGGGCAAGACCGCCCGCCAGGCCATCCACCTGGCCTCGCTGACCCGCTTCCGCCCCATCATGATGACCACCATGGCGGCGCTCTTCGGCACCTTGCCGCTGGCCATCGGGGTGGGCGCGGGGGCGGAGGGGCGCCGGCCGCTCGGCCTGGCGGTGGTGGGCGGCCTGGTCTTCTCGCAGTTCCTGACGCTCTACGTCACGCCGGTCTTCTACGTGCTCATCGACCGGCTGCGCCCCGCCGGCCGGGAAGCCAACCGAGCGTCCGCGGGTTCGCAAGCTGGGACGCTGACGGCCTCGACCGAGCCGTGAGCAGAATAGGACACTAAAGAGTCACCCCGTCCAGGTTTTGAACGGCCTTTGTCTGGCCCGTATGCTAGGACGAGGCGATCGGTCTCCACCGGCCCCCGCGTTGCCAAACCGTTCGCCCCACCCTGGCACCGCCCGGGGCACCATCCGCTGCCCCTCCAGGAGGGGGGCCACGCCATGCTGACGCAGAAGTTCCTGCAGCTCTTCGAGGTCGGCGCCGAGTGGGTCAGCTGGGTGCTGGTGGCGGTCTCGCTCTTCGGGACCGCCGTGGTGATCGACCGGCTCCGCCTCCTGCTCCGCACCCGCGAGCGCTTCGACGACCTGCGCGCCGCCCTGTCCGCCGCGCTGGCGCGGGGCGACGCCGCCGCGGCGCTGGCGGCCGTGGCCGGCGACTCGCTGATCCGCAACGTGCTGCGGGCCGGCCTGGCGCTGGCCGTCCGCGGCGAGCGGCGCACCGAGCCGGTGGAGCAGGCCATGCTGGGGGCGCTGGCCGGGGAGCGGGCCCGCTACGACGCGCGCCTGAGCACCCTGCTCACCATCGGCAACACCGGACCGCTCATCGGGCTGCTCGGCACGGTCATCGGCATCGTGCAGGCCTTCAACCAGCTCGGCCGGATGGGCACGGTGCAGGCGGCCAACAACGCGGCGGTCATGTCGGCCATCGGCGAGGCGCTGGTGACCACCGGCCTGGGGATCGCGGTCTCCGTCCCGGCGGTGGTCATCTACAACGCGGTCCGCGCCCACCTGACCGAGCGGGTCAAGCAGGCGGAGGCCCTGCAGCGGCAGGTCATCGCCGCCCTGCCCGGGCTGGGCGGCGCCGGGGCGGGGGGCTGACGGTGGCCGGCGGCGGCTACGACGCGGGCGAGGGCGAGGAGCTCATCGGCGGGGTCAACACCACGCCGCTGGTCGACGTCACGCTCACCCTGCTCATCGTCTTCATCGTGACGGCCTCCTTCGTGGTGGACCGGACCATGCCGGTGCAGCTGCCCACCGCGGCCAGCGCCGAGGCCACCCCCCCCTCGCTGCTGACCATCGCCATCGCGGCCTCGGGGGAGGTCTACTTGAACGGCGCGCCGGGCCGGCTGGAGGACATCCAGCTGGCGGTGGACGCGGCCCGGGCCCGCGCCGGCGGCGCGCCCGACGTCAAGCTGGCGGGGTTCGTCTCGGCCGACGTGGCGGCGCCCTACGGGAAGTTCGCCGAGGCGGTGGACCGGCTGCGCCTGGCCGGCGTCACCGAGATCGCCCTCGACACCCAGCCCGCCACGCCGTGACCTCGGCCCGCGCCACCTTCTGGCCGTCGCTGCTGGCCGCGCTGGCCCTGCACGGGGCGGCGCTCGGCTGGCTGCTGACCCGACCGCCCGCGCCGCCGCGGGTGCAGGCGCGCCGCTCCCCGACCACCGTGAAGCTGGTGACCCGGCAGCAGGCGCCCCCAGCCCCGCCGGCCCCGGCCCCGCCGCCCGACGTGAAGCCCCGGGCGCGCCCCGCGCCGGCCCCGGCGCCGGCCAGGCTGGCCCGACCGCTGCCCACCCAGCCGCCGGCCGCGCCACCGCCAGGCCCACCGCCGCCCCCGCGCCGCTTCGCGGTGGCCATGAGCGCCACCGCTCCGGGCGGCGGGGTGGCCGTGCCGGTGACGGGTGGTCCCACCGCGGCCCGCGGCGACCCGGGCCTGCCGGCCTCCACCCCGGTGGGCGACAACACCGCCTTCGCGCGCGCCGCCGCCGGGACGGCCGACGTGACCGAGGTGGAGCGGGCGCCGCGCCTGGTGCGCCAGCCCTCCTCGCTCGAGCTGCGCGCCCTCTACCCGGAGGCGGCGCGCCGCGACGGGCTGGAGGGCGACGTGCGGCTGGAGCTGCTGGTGGACGAGCGGGGCGCGGTGGCCGAGGTGCGCCTGCTGGAGCGCGCCGGCAACGGCTTCGACGAGGTGGCGCCCCGCGCCGCCCGGCTCATCGTCTTCCGCCCCGCCGAGCGCGCCGGCCGCGCCGTGGCCGTGCGCATCCCCTGGACCCTCAAGTTCCGCCTCGACGGGTGACCCCCATGGACCACGCCTCCTTCGCCCGCCTCGCCGCCGTCGTGCTCCTCCTCGGGGCCGGCCCGATCTCGCCGGCCCGGGCGGACCTGGCGGCCACGAGCCCGACCACCGCACCGGCCGCGGCGCCCCCTCACCCCGGCCCTCTCCCCCAGCAAGCTGGGGGAGAGGGTGAACAACCCACGACCCCGGCCTCTGCGCCCCCTCTCCCCGCCGGGGAGAGGGCCGGGGTGAGGGGCGAGCCGACCGCGACCGACGGCGAGCCCACCCTGGCCACCCCGCCGGTCCTCAAGGTCCTGGTACCCGCCGACCTCCCCGCCGGCACCACCTTCCCCACGCCCAGCGTGGAGGTGCTGCTGGGCATCGACGTGGCGGCCAGCGGCGTGGTGGAGGCGGTGCGGGTGGAGCAGGGGGCCGGCGAGCCCTTCGACGCCGCGGCCGCCGCCGCGGCCAGGTCCTTCCTGTTCGAGCCGGGCCGGCTCACCACCGGCGAGGCCGTGCCGGTGACCGTCGCCTTCCGCTTCACCATCACCGCCCCGCCGGCGCCGGCCGAGCCGGCCGCGGCGCCCGCGCCGGTCCGCTTCGGCGGCCGCCTGCTGCAGCGCGGCACCCGCCTGCCGCTGCGCGACGCGGCGGTCTCCGTCCGCACCGGCGGTGAGCCCCTGCGCGCCATCACCGGACCGGACGGGCGCTTCGCGGTGGAGGTGCCGGAGGCCTCGTTCACCGTGGTGGCCGCCCCGGCCGGGCACGAGCGGCTGGAGGCGCGCGTCGAGGCCAGCCCGGGCGAGGAGCGCGAGGAGACCTACTACCTGGAGCGGACCGGCACCGGGTACGAGACGGTCATCAGCGCCGCCCCGGTGCGCCGCGAGGTGACCCGCCAGGTCATCCCGGCGGCCGAGGTGGCCAAGGTGCCCGGGTCGGCGGGCGACACCATCAAGGCGGTGCTCAACCTGCCCGGCGCGGCGCGGGTGGCGTTCGGCGGCGCGGTGATCCTGCGCGGCTCGGCCCCCGGCGACAGCCGCTTCTTCGTCGAGGGGCAGGAGATTCCGCAGCTGTACCACTTCGGCGGGCTGCGCAGCACCATCAACCCCCGCTTCCTCGAGGCGGTGGAGTTCGTGCCCGGCAACTTCGCCCCGGACTTCGGCCGGGCCACCGGCGGCATCATCGAGGTGAAGCTGCGCGACCCCCGCGGCGACATGGTGCGGGGCGACGCCACCTTCTCGCTCTACGACTTCGGCGCCTCGGTGGAGGGGCCCCTGGGCGGCGGCTGGGCCGGCGGGGCCGCCTTCCACCGCTCCTGGATCGACACCCTGCTGCCGCTGGTGATCCCGGACGACGCCAACCTCAGCTTCAACACCGCCCCCCGCTACTACGACTACCAGTTCCTGGCGACCCGCCCGCTCGGCGGCCAGAAGCTGCGGCTGATCTACTACGGCTCGCTCGACAAGGTGGAGGTGCTGCTGGAGCGCCCCTCCGACGACCCCAAGATCACCGGCACGGTGGCGGCCCGCATCATGTTCCACGCCCTCCAGGCCAGCCTCTCCGGCGAGGTGCGGCCCGGGCTGCGCCACGAGACCTCGGTGCAGCTCACCCTGCAGCAGTTCCGGACCCAGTTCGGCCCCGAGTACTTCTTCGATCTCTCCACCAGCTCGGCCGGGCTCCGCTCCACCTGGACGCTGGACCTGGCCGAGGGCCTGGTGCTCCGCGCCGGCCTCGACGCCACGGCCGACTCGGGCCGCATCGACCTCAACGTGCCGCAGCGCCCGCTGGAGGGCGAGCCCTCCACCCCGGTCTCCACCTCCCCGACCACCTCGCTCAGCAAGGCCTTCTCGCAGCAGCAGCCGGGCGCCTTCACCGAGCTGCGCTGGGAGCCGGGGGGCGGGCTGGCGGTCTTCCCGGGCCTGCGGATCGACCACGACAGCCCCACCGGCCGCTGGACCGTCGACCCCCGCCTCGGCGCCCGCTGGGAGCTCCGGCCAGGCACCACGCTGAAGGGCGGGGTCGGCGTCTTCCACCAGCCGCCGCAGCCCGAGGAGAGCGACGAGGACACGGGCGACCCGAACATCGCCTCGCCCAGGGCGGTCCACTGGACGGTGGGGGTGGAGCACCAGGTGCGCGACGGCCTGTCGGCCGACGTGACCGGGTTCTACAAGCAGCTCGGCGACCTGGTGGTGCGGAACCAGGCCGCCGCCTTCGACCCCGCCGCCCCCCCGTACGTCTCCGAGGGGGTGGGCCGGGTCTACGGCCTGGAGGCCACCCTGCGCGCCCGCTTCGGCGAGAAGTTCTTCGGCTGGCTGGCCTACACCTACCAGCGCGCCTTCCGCACCGATCACCCGGGCGAGGCGGAGCGGCGCTTCGACTTCGACCAGCCGCACATCCTGACCGCCCTGGGCACCTGGACCTTCAACCCGGCCTGGTCGGCCGGGGCGCGGCTCCGGGTGGTCTCCGGCAACCCCACCACGCCGGTGACCGGCTCGGTGCTCGACGCCGGCAGCGGCACCTACGTGCCGACCTACGGCGCCACCAACTCGGCCCGGCTGCCGGCCTTCTGGCAGCTCGACCTGCGGGTGGACCGCACCTGGACCTACCGGACCTGGAAGCTGTCGGCCTTCCTCGACGTGCAGAACGCCACCAACCGCGGCAACGTCGAGGGCTACAGCTACAACTACGACTACTCGGCCCCCCCGGAGCCGGCCACCGGGCTGCCCATCCTCCCCATCCTCGGCCTCAACGCGGAGTGGTGACCATGCCCTCGAGAGCCCTCCTGACCCTGGCGCTGGCCGCCACCCTGGCCGGCTGCGCCGCCGACTTCGTGCCCGGCTCGGTGATCGTGGACCGGCGCGTCCTGGCCCTGGTGGCCAGCCCGCCCGAGCTGGACGGCACCGACCCGGGCGCCACCACCACCGTGGCGGCGGTGGAGGCCGCCCCCAGCCCGCCGCCGGCGCTGGCCGCGGAGCACGTCCTCGAGCGGCGCTGGACCTTCTGCCCCTTCTCGACCGGCGCCGCCACCGGGTACGCCTGCGCCGTGCCGGCCTGCGAGGTGGCGCTCGCGCCGGGCCCCGACGGCGCCGTGACCCTGGCGCCGGTGGCCCTGGCGGCCGCCTGCCTGGCCGGCGGCGTGGGGCTGCCCCCGGACCTGGGCGGCGGCGCCGGGGCGCTGCCGGCCACGGTGGAGGTGCTGGTGCGCTACCGGCTGGTGGACCGCCACGCGCCCGCCACCGGGCCGGCCCTGCCGGAGGTGGTGCTGCGCGAGGCGGTGCAGCGCATCCCGGTCTGGACCACCACCCCCACCGCGGCGCTCAACACCGCCCCGGCCTTCGCCGACCCGGCCGTCACCCTGGGCGGCGCGCCGGCGGTGGCCTGCCCCGACACCTCGGAGGCCGGCCTGGCCGCCTGCCCCGCCTCGGCCACCCTGGCGCCGGGCCTCCCGCTCCGCCTGGTGGCGGCGGTGACGCCCGGCTCCTTCGAGTCCTACCCCGCGGCCGACCGGACGGTGACCGAGAACGTCTCGCTCTCCTTCTTCACCACCGCGGGCCGCTTCACCGAGGAGCGCGGCGCGCCGCCGCCCCCGGCCGCCGGCCAGGCGGCGGCGCCCAGCACCGACACCCTGCTCGAGCACCTGGAGGTGCCGCCGGGCACCACCGCGGCGCTGCTCTGGGTGGTGGCGCGCGACCTGCGCGGCGGCCAGGTGGTGGCCGGACCGTTCAAGATCGACGTGGCGCCGTAGCTCTACCAGCCGCAGGTGCGGCCGGCGTTCTCCTTCGCCAGCCAGGCCCGCAGCGGGGCGAAGTACTCCAGCAGCGCCGAGGCGTCGGCGCGCCGGGTGCCGGTGAGGACCTGGTAGGCCTCCGGCCAGGGGCGCGAGGCGCCCAGCGCCAGCATGGCCTCGAGCTTGGCCCCGGCCGCCTTCGAGCCGTAGATGGAGCACTGGTGCAGCGGCCCCTTCCACCCGGCCGCCTGGCACAGCGCCTTGTGGAACTGGAACTGGTAGAGGTGCGCCAGGAAGTAGCGGGTGTAGGGCACGTTGGCGGCCACGTGGTACTTGGCGCCCGGGTCGAAGTCGGCCTCGCTGCGAGGCAGCGGCGGCGCCACCCCCTGGTACCTCGCCTTGAGCGCCCACCAGTCCTGGTTGTAGCGCTCCGGCGGGGTCTTGCCGGAGAAGACGTCCCAGCGCCACTGGTCGATGAGCTTGCCGAAGGGCAGGAAGGCCACCTTGGCCAGCGCCAGCTTGAGCTGCACGTTGACGGTCCCCTTCTCGTCCCTGGGCAGCCGGGCCAGCAACCCCACCTTCTTGAGGTAGCCGGGGGTGATGGAGAGGGCGATGGCGTCGCCGATGGCCTCGTGGAAGCCGTCGTTGGCGCCGTTCTGGAACAGCACCGGCAGGTGGACGTAGGCGCGCTGGTAGTAGTTGTGCCCCAGCTCGTGGTGCACCGTGATGAGGTCGTCCTCGTCCGGCTTGATGCACATCTTGATGCGCAGGTCGCCCGAGTAGGTCACGTCCCAGGCCGAGGCGTGGCAGACCACCTCGCGGTCGCGCGGCTTCACCAGCTGGGAGCGCTCCCAGAAGGTGGCCGGCAGCGGCGCGAAGCCCAGCGAGGAGAAGAAGTCCTCGCCCAGCTTGACGGTGCGGGTGGCGTCCCACCGCTGGCGCCGGAGCGCCCCGTCCACGTCGAGCGAGGGCTGGCCGCGGTAGGGCGTCAGGTCCGGGTAGAGGTTCTCCCAGCTCTGCGCCCACATGTTGCCGAGCAGGTGGGCCGGGATGGGCTGGCCGTCGCGGACCTTCTGCCTGCCGTGGCGCCGCTGCAGCTCGGCCCGCACGTAGCAGTGGAGCTGCTCGTAGAGCGGCCGCACCTCGCCCCACAGCCGGTCGGTGTCGGCCTCGAACTCGGCCGGCGTCAGGTCGTAGGCCGAGCGCCACAGGTCGCCCAGGTCGCGCACGCCCAGCTCGCGAGCCCCCTCGTTGCCCAGCTCCACCAGCCGCGCGTAGAGCGGCCGCATCTCGCGCGAGGTGGCGTGCCAGCCGGTCCAGGCCTCCTCGAGCTGGTCCCAGCTCCGGCTCTGCTTCAGCACCGCCTCCAGCTCGCCGAGGTCGCGGCAGCGCCCCTTCCCGTCGGCGCCGCACCACTTCCCCTTGCCGTACATCCCCTCCAGCCGGGTGGCCAGGGTGGAGAGCTCGGCGCGCCGGGCCGCGTCGGCCGGGGCCGGCAGGGTCTGGTTCACCTTGAGCAGCAGCAGCATGCGGCGGGTGTCGGCGTCCACCTCCACCCCGTCGAAGCGGGCCGCGGCGGCCGAGGCGCCGGAGAGGAAGGCCGCCAGGTCCTCGCCCATGGCCGCGGCGTTCCGCTCGGTGTCGTCGGTGATGAAGGTGGCCTGGATCCAGGAGGCCGTCTCGCGCCGCACCGAGAGCCGCTTGAGCTCGGCGTCGGCGCCCAGCGCGAAGGCGCGGGCCTCGGCGGCGGTGGGGCGCGGGGGCTGGCGGGCGGCCGCAGCGGGCGGCGCGGCGAGATCGGGCGGGGCCGGGTTCGGGGCGGACGAGGCCGGCGCCGCGGCGAGGGCCGCGGCCAGGAGGAGCGCGAGGGTCATGTGGGGACTCCGGGGGAGGCGGGGCTGGGGCCGCGGCCGGTTCGCCGGGCGCCGCAGGTTCGGCGGAGGCAGCCGGGGAGGCCGGTGCGACGCCTGGCTAGGCGCCGCGCCGATCGTTGGCGAAGGAGTTGGCGTGGTCGCGCGGCTCCTCCTCGACGCGGAAGAGCTGGCACTTCTCGCAGGACCAGGAGTCCCAGTCGCACTTCACGGCCACGTCGAGGCAGTTGTCGTAGTGGAAGCAGTAGAGGTTGCGGTGACCGGAGACCACGGTCTCGGAGCGGATGAGCTGCGAGAGCGGGGACGGGTTCGGATGGAAGGTCACGGGTGCTCCCGGGCGACCGCCGAGGGTCGAGGATTCCGCAAGAAGTTCCGGTGAAACTGCCTTTGACCGGCGCATGAGAAAATCCCCCGTTCGGGGGACACGGGCCAGGCCCTTGCGGCCACTGGGTTATAGACCATGTCGAAGGCGTTCGCGTAGAGGGGGCCCAGCCATGGGAGTGGCGACCTGCAGCGGTTGTGACGTGGTCTCCGGCGCCCGCGCAGTACCCGGAGGGGTGCTGCTGCGCCGGGACGGCTTCGCCCTGCACGCCCTGGACGGCCCCTCCCCGATCCCCGGCTGGCTGGTGCTGACGGCGGAGCGTCACTGCCGCGCCCTCTACGACCTCGACGAGGCGGCCGCCGCCGGGCTCGGGCCCCTGGTCCGGCGGGTCATGCTGGCCCAGCGGGCGGCGCTGGGGGCCGAGCACGTCTACCTGTTCGCCATTGGCGACGTGCTGCACCACTGCCACCTGCATCTGGTGCCGCGCTACGCCGCCACCCCCGACCGGCTGCGCGGGCGCGGGGCGTTCGAGGGGAGGCCCGAGGACCAGCGGCCGGAGGGGGAGCTGGCCGCGGCGGCGCGGCTGGTGGGCGACGCGCTGGCCGCCGGCTGACCGGCGCGGCTCCCGCTCGGCCTCACGGCAGCAACGAATCGAACCCGTCGCGGAAGGTGGGGTACCGCAGGGTGATCCCCAGCGCGGCGCGGGTGCGCGCGGACAGGATGCGCCGGTCGGGGCCGGGAGGGGCGGCGGCCCCGCTCGGCGGCGGGATGCCGAGCCGCCCGGCCAGCCAGGTGACCACCTCGCGCCGGGTCGGGGGGGCGGCGTCGCTGCCGTGGTAGGTGGCGCCGGGCGCCCCGCCGTCCAGCGCCGCCAGCACGAAGGCCACCGCGTCCGCCTGGTGGCAGAAGTTCATGAAGGCCCCGTCCCCAGGGCCGAGCGCCAGCGCCCCGCGCCGCACCCGCTCGATGGTGCCGGAGCGCCCCGGCCCGTAGAGGCCGGAGAGGCGCACCAGCCGCGCCGGCACGCCCAGGGCCGCGGGCGCGCCCAGCACCAGCCGCTCGGCCTCCACCAGCACCTCGGCGGTGGGGCTGGCCGGCGCGGGCGGGGTGGCCTCGTCCACGTCGGAGCCGTCGCGCTGGCCGAAGACGCCGGTGGAGCCGGTGTAGACGAAGGCGCCGCCGCCGCGCGCGCCGGCCGCCTCCAGGAGCGCGCGGGTGGAGGTGAGGTAGGCCGAGCGGTAGGCCTCCGGGGTGTCGGCCGAGGAGGACTGGCAGGCCACCACGGCGTCCACCCGGGGCAGGCGGCCGGCTGCGCCGGCGGCGGAGAGGTCGAGCGCCAGCGGCTCGATGCCGAGGGGCGCCAGGGCCGCGGCGCGGGCCGGATCGCGGCGCAGGCCGGTGACGCGATCTCCGCGGGCCACCAGGGCCCGGGCCACCGCCGTGCCGAGCCAGCCGCAGCCGGCCACCAGGACGTGCCTGGGGTGGGGCGCGGCGCTAGCCATGCACCCGGCTCCCGAGCTCCCGCATCCAGCGCTGCTCCTCCAGGGAGAGCGGCCCCTGGTCCAGCGCGGCCAGGTTCTGGCGGAGCTGCGCCGTGTCCTTCGGGCCGGTCAGCACCACGTCCACGTGCGGCGAGGAGAGGCAGAAGCGGTAGCAGTCGCCGGCCGTCATGACCGGGCCGGTCCAGCCGGCCGGGGCCCTGAGGAGCTTGCGCCAGGAGGTGGCGGTGTAGGCGATGACGGCCGGGCGGCGGCGCGCCAGGTGCGGGAAGACGTCGCGCTCGGCGCCGGGGTGGGCCGCGTTGTAGCGGAGCATGAGCGCGTCGAGCGGCGAGTCCTCGGCCAGCCGCCCGGCCCGCGGTCGGTCGTGGATGCTGACCGCCAGGGCCCGCACCGCGCCCGACTCGCGCAGCCGGACCAGCGCCTCCACCATGCCCTCGCTCCAGCGGGACATCTTCCCCAGCCAGTAGAGCTGCAGCACGTCGAGGTAGTCGGTGCCGAGCACCAGGCGGGCCCGGTCGACGTACCGGCCGAGCTGCCAGGGGAAGAGGGCCACGGTGGGCCCGCCGGCCACCACGTAGCGGGCCCGGTCGCGTGCCAGCGCCCGCTTGAGCGGCGGCGTCATGCGGGTGGCCCGCACGTTCCAGAAGACGTACTGGATCCGCTCCAGCCCCTCCTCGATGCCGGCCTCGTCGATGCCGAAGCTGGGGGCCAGCCCGAGCCGGAACAGGCCGCGCTGGCCCAGGGCCGGGACGTCGCGGTGGGTGAAGTCCTCGGGGGCGCCCATGGCTCAGCCCTTCAGGAAGGCGGCCGAGACCATGGCCCGGGCCTCCTCCTGGATGCGGGCCAGGTGGGCCTCGTCCCGGAAGGACTCGGCGTAGATCTTGTAGACGTCCTCGGTGCCGGAGGGGCGGGCCGCGAACCAGCCGTTGGCGGCGGTCACCTTGAGGCCGCCCAGGTCGGCGCCGTTGCCGGGGGCGCGCGTCAGCGTGGCGGTGATGGGCTCGCCGGCCAGGGTGGTGGCGGTGACCGCCTCGGGCGAGAGCCGCTTCAGGATGGCCTTCTGCGCCGGCGTGGCGGCGGCGTCCACCCGGGCGTAGACCGGCGCCCCCAGGGCGGCCACCAGCGCCTGGTAGCGGCGGCCCGGGTCCTCGCCCATGACCGCGGTGATCTCGGCCGCCAGCAGGTCCATGATGATGCCGTCCTTGTCGGTGGTCCAGGCGGTGCCGTCGCCGCGCAGGAAGGAGGCGCCGGCGCTCTCCTCGCCGCCGAAGCCGAGGGTGCCGCCGAGCAGCCCGTCCACGAACCACTTGAAGCCCACCGGCACCTCCACCAGGCGCCGGCCCAGCCGGGCCGCCACCCGGTCGATGAGCGCCGAGGAGACCAGGGTCTTGCCGACGCCGGCGTTCTTGGGCCAGCCCGGTCGGTGGGTGAAGAGGTACTCGATGGCCACCGCCAGGAAGTGGTTGGGGTTCAGGAGGCCCATCGACGGGGTGACGATGCCGTGCCGATCCGAGTCGGCGTCGTTGCCGAAGGCCAGGTCGAACTGGTCCTTGAGCTGCACCAGGTTCGCCATGGCGTAGGGCGAGGAGCAGTCCATGCGGATGCGGCCGTCGTGGTCGAGCGGCATGAAGGCGAAGCGCGGGTCCACCACCGGGTTGGTGACGGTGATGTCGAGCCCCAGCAGGTCGGCGATGACCGGCCAGTAGTGGGCGTTGGCCCCGCCCAGCGGATCGGCGCCCAGCCGGAGCCCGGCCTGGCGCAGCGCCCCCAGGTCGAGCACGCTGGCCAGGTCCTTCACGTAGGGGCGCACGTAGTCGCGCGCGTGGGTGGTGGGCGCCTTCAGCGCCCGCGCCCAGGGCAGGCGCTTCACCCCGGCGTTCCGGCCGGCCAGCAGCTCGTTGGCGCGCCGCTCGATCCAGCCGGTCACGTCGGTGTCGGCCGGGCCGCCGTTGGGCGGGTTGTACTTGATGCCGCCGTCCTCCGGCGGGTTGTGGCTGGGGGTGATGACGATGCCGTCGGCCAGGCCGCTCTGGCGCCCCAGGTTGTAGGTGAGGATGGCGTGCGAGATGACCGGGGTGGGCACCGGCGCCCCGCCCTCCGAGACCACCACCTCCACCCCGTTGGCGGCCAGCACCTCCAGGGTGGTGCGCTCGGCCGGCGCCGAGAGGGCGTGGGTGTCGGCGCCCAGGAAGAGGGGGCCGTCGATGCCCTGCTGGGCGCGGTACTCGGCGGTGGCCTGCGCCACCGCCAGAATGTGGCCCTCGTTGAAGGAGCGCCTGAGCGAGGAGCCGCGGTGCCCGGAGGTGCCGAAGGAGACCCGCTCGGCGGGGTTGGCGGGGTCGGGGGTCTCCGACTCGTAGCGGCGGAGCAGCTCGGCGAGATCGACCAGGACGTCCGCGGGGGCCGGCTTTCCGGCGAGGGGGTGGGCCATCCGGGCATCCTACAGCCAAGCCGCAGCGCGCGGCCGTCCTCCCGGGGTACCATCGGCGGGTGCTCCCGGCCCTCGCCATCGCCGCCGCCCTGGCCGCGCCCGTCGGGCCGGCCACCCTGGCCGCCACCCAGGCGCCGGCGGGCCTCGCCGCGACCCAGGCCGCCCTCCCCTCCCCGTTCGCGGCGCTCGAGCCCGGCCTCGAGCTGGCCCTGCTGCCGGGGCCGCCCACCGACTCCGGCGACGGCCTCATCGCGGTGGTGCGCATCGACCCGGCCCGCTTCCGGCTCACCCTGCTCAACGCCTCGGCCCCGGGGGAGGAGCGCCCGCGCACGGTGCGCGACTGGGCCTTCCGGGCCGGCGCATCGGCGGCCATCAACGCCAGCCTCTACCAGGCCGACTGGCGCACCGCCACCGGGCTGATGCGCTCGCGCGGCCACGTCAACCACACCCGCGTCGGCAAGGACCGGGCCGTGCTGGCCTTCGATCCCCTGGCCCCCGGGGTCGCGCCGGTCAAGCTGGTGGACCTCGACTGCGAGCCCCTCGAGGAGGCCGCCCGGACCTACGCCGGGCTGGTCCAGTCCATCCGCATGGTCTCCTGCGAGCGCAAGGGGGTCTGGGCCCCCTCGGCGCGCCGCTTCTCCACCGCCGCGGTGGGGGTGGACGGGGCCGGGCGGCTGCTCTTCATCCACGCCCGCTCCCCCTGGCCGGTGCACCTGCTGGTGGCGGCGCTGCTGGCGGCCCCCATCGACCTCCGGCAGGCCATGTACGTGGAGGGCGGGCCGGAGGCGCAGCTCTACGTGCGCGGCGGCGGCACCGAGCTGACGCGGGTGGGCGCCTCGGAGCACGGGCTGGAGGCGGCGGTGGGCCACCTGCCGGTGCCCAACGTGCTGGCGGTGATCCGGCGCTGAGGGAGGGCGGCGCGCCGGGCGGCCGCGCTCAGGCGCCGCGTCGGCCCGGCTGACCGGCCTCCCGGTCCAGCTGGAAGTCCCCCACCAGCGCCGCCAGCTCCTCGGCCTGGGCCGACAGCTCGGCGGCGGCCGACGACGACTCCTCCGCCGAGGCGGCGTTCTGCTGGGTGACCTTGTCCATCTCGGTGACGGCCCGGCTCACCTGGTCGATGCCGCCCGTCTGCTCCCTGGCCGCGGCGGCGATCTCCGACACCAGGGTCGAGACCTTGGCGACGCCGGTGACGATCTCGCCGAGCTTGCCGGCCACCTGGCGCGAGGTGGCCTCGCCCTCGCCGGCCTGGCGCACCGACTCGCGGATCAGCCCCTCGGTCTTCATGGCGGCCTCCTTGGAGCGGAGCGCCAGGCTGCGGACCTCCTCGGCCACCACCGCGAAGCCGCGGCCCGCGTCGCCGGCCCGGGCCGCCTCCACCGCGGCGTTGAGCGCCAGCAGGTTGGTCTGGAAGGCGATCTCGTTGATGTCCCGGATGATCTGCGAGGTGCCCTCGGCGCTGGCGCGGATCTTGTGCATGGCGCCCTCCATCTGCTCCACGGCGCGCGCCCCCTCCTCGGCGGAGGTGCGGGCGGCCTGGGCCAGCCCGTTGGCCAGCCCGGCGCTGCCGGTGGCCTGGCGGGTGATGCCCGCCACCGCCGCGATGCTGCTGGTGGTCTCCTCGAGCGCCGCCGCCTGCTGGGAGGCGCCGGTGGCCACGGCCTGCGAGGAGGCGGCGATCTGGCCGGAGGCCCCGGACACCTGGTCCACCGCCTCGGCCACCTGCACCAGGGCGCGGTGGAGCGCCTCGGCCGTGCCGTTGACGGCCTGCTTGATGCGGGCGTGATCCCCCGTGTAGGCGCCCTTGACGCGGGCCCTGAGGTCGCGGCGCGCCAGCGCCTCCAGGGTGGTGGCGGCCTCGTCGATGGGGGCCACCACGGCGTCCAGCGTGGCGTTGACGCCGTCCACGATGCGGGCGAACTCGCCGCGGTGGCGGGTCACGTCGGCCCGCACCTGCAGCTGCCCGGCCACCGCCGCCTCGGAGAGCAGCTGCACGTCGTCCGCCATGCCCTTCACCGCGCCGATGCAGCCGTTGAGGCTGTCGCGCAGGCGGGCGAAGTCGCCCTGGTAGGCGTCGGTGATGAGGGGCGGGATGGCGCCGCGCGAGAGGTCCTCGACGTAGCGGGCCGCCACGGTGAGCGGCCCGATGACGGCGTCCAGCGTCCGGTTCACCCCCTCGACCACCCGGCGGAAGTCTCCCTGGTGGCGCGTCGCGTCGGCGCGGGTGGTGAGCCGGCCCTCCACCCCGGCCTGGGCCAGGGTGTCGGCGTCGGCCACCAGCGCGTTCACCGCCTCGATGCACTGGTTGAGGTTGCGCTTCAGGGTGTCGAAGTCGCCGGCGTACTCGGCGGTGATCCTCTGCGGCACCTGCCCGCGCGAGAGCTGCTCCACGCAGCCGGCCGCCACGGTGAGCGGCCCGATGACCGCGTCGAGGGTGCCGTTGACCCCCTCCACCACGCGGCGGAAGTCGCCCTGGTGGCGCGAGGGGTCGGCCCGCTCGGAGAGGCGGCCGGCCTGGCCGGCCTCGGCCAGGCGGGTGGTGTCGGCCAGCAGGGCCTCCACCGCGTCGATGCACTGGTTCAGGCTGGTGCGCAGCAGGTCGAAGTCGCCCTGGGCCGGCACCTCGTTGCGGGGCGGGATGTCGCCCTGGCCGATGCGGGTCACGTAGGCCACCGTGGCCCGCAGCGGCAGCTCGAAGGCGTCCATCGTGTCGTTGAGGCCGCTCACCAGGGGGCGGAAGTCGGGGTGGTTGCCCTCCAGGTCGCCGCGCACGTCCAGGCGGCCGTGGCGCACGCCGTCGGCCACCGCGCCCAGGGTGGTGCGCAGCCGCTGGATGGCGCGGCCCACGGTGCGGGAGATGGTGAGGGCGGCCAGCCCCACCGCGCCGCCCAGCAGGAGCACGCCCAGCGCCAGCAGGACCATGCCGGCGCCCACCCGCCGGTCGGCCTGCCGCTCGAGCGCGGCGGCGCTGGCGTGCAGCACCTGCTCCAGGCCGTCCACGGCCGCCTGGTGCGCGGCGAAGGCCAGCTTGGCATTGTCCATGGCCTCGAGCGCCTGGAAGGCGTCGCCGTCCTCCACCGCCTTGGCGAGGGCCGCGGCCCCGGTGAACACCTCGGCGGCCGGGCGCAACACCGCCTCCAGCGCCGACCGCTCGGCCGGCGCCAGCTCGACCTTGGACCAGTCGGCCGAGGCGTCCTCGAAGTGCTTCCGCTCGTGCTCGAGCTCGACCAGCAGCGCGGTCCGCTTGGCGGCGTCGTACTCCTGCGAGAGGCGCAGGGTCACCAGCCAGCCCTGCACGATGAAGAGGCGCGGCGGGGCGGCGTCGGCCAGGAGCTCCTTGCGCTCGAGGATCTGCTGGTAGATCGGGCCGTTCACCTGGGTGGCGCGCAGCGGCAGCCAGGTGAGGAGGAAGACCAGCACCAGGCCGCCGACGGCCAGCGCGGCCAGGGCGCGCAGCGCGCTGGTGAGGGGGAGCCGTTCCAGGAAGGCGCGCATCGGTGTCCTCGGGCCGCGGGTCCAGCCAGGCTGCCGTCGCAGGAAGCGCGCCATGCCCGCGGGGCGGGGAACACCCCTGGTTCGGGCCTTTCCAGGGGGTGGTCGAGGCGGAGGCGAGGTGCGCCCTGGACCCAGGGCGGCCGGAACCCGGGCGGGGGGACCTCCCCGGAGGGGAGAGGGAGCTGACCAGGTGAGCGCTGGAACCCCTCACCCCGGCCCTCTCCCCGGAGGGGAGAGGGAGCAGACGATCGGAGCCCTCTCACCCGTGAAGCGAGAGGGAGCAGGCGGTCGGAGCCCTCTCACCCGTGAAGCGTGAGGGAGCAGGCGGTCGGAGCCCTCTCACCCGTGAAGCGTGAGGGAGCAGGCGGTCGGAGCCCTCTCACCCGTGAAGCGAGAGGGAGCAGGCGGTCGGAGCCTCTCACCCGTGAAGCGAGAGGGAGCAGGCGGTCGGAGCCCTCTCACCCGTGAAGCGAGAGGGGGCGGGCGGGGAGCCCTCTCACCCTTGAAGCGAGAGGGAGCAGGCGGTCGGAGCCCTCTCACCCGTGAAGCGAGAGGGAGCAGGCGGTCGGAGCCCTCTCACCCGTGAAGCGAGAGGGAGCAGGCGGTCGGAGCCCTCTCACCCGTGAAGCGAGAGGGAGCAGGCGGTCGGAGCCCTCTCACCCGTGAAGCGAGAGGGAGCAGGCGGTCGGAGCCCCTCACCCGTGAAGCGAGAGGGAGCAGGCGGTCGGAGCCCCCTCTCCCCCAGCTTGCTGGGGGAGAGGGATGGGGTGAGGGGGCCAGGGTGAGGAGGCGGGGCCAGGAGGACCGGGCCCCTCAGGCCCCGCCGCCCCGCACCGTGAAGCGGCTCACCGCCGCCGGGGCCAGGCCACCCGGCAGCCAGACCTCCAGCCGCTGCGCCCCGGGCCTCGCCTGGAGCCGGCCGGTGAAGGGCGGCGCCAGCTCCAGCACCTCGGCGCCGGCGCGCAGCGTGACGCGCGCGGTGCCCCGCGGCACCAGCAGGCGCACCGGGATGGCCTGCGCCCCGTCCGGCAGGCCGGCCTCGACCAGGTACTCGTCGCCGTCGGCCGGCAGCAGGATGGCGAGCCGCTCCGGGCCGGCGTCCACCACCTCCTCGGTCTGGAGCCCCTCCGCCTTCGCCCAGGCCCGGTAGCGCGGCCCCAGATCGAGCACCGGCCGCTCCCGGCCGCGCCCGCCGGCCAGGAGGTGCATGTCGCAGGGCGCCGTGGGCGCGCTGCCGGGCAGGAAGACCTCCTCGAGCCCTCCCGGGCAGGCGGGTCCGGCCAGCCGGCCGGAGAGCGGGCAGACGCGGGCCGGCTGGAAGGCCCGCCGGTCCACCAGCGGCGCCGCGGGCAGGCCCCGCATGGCCCGCGCCAGCACCCGGGCGAAGATGGGGCCGGCCCCGGCGATGCCGGAGACCTGGCGCATGGGGCGGCCGTCGAAGCTGCCCACCCAGACCGCCACCGTCCGCTCGGCGGTGTAGCCCACCGTCCAGTTGTCCACCGAGGCGCGCGAGGTGCCGGTCTTGGCCGCCACGCGGAAGGGGAGCCGCAGCGCGTTGTCGAGGCCGAAGGCCGGGGCCCGGGCCGCCTCGTCGGAGAGCACGTCGGTGAGCAGCGCCACGGCCGGCGCCGGGAGGAAGCGGCGCGGCGCCAGCTCGGCGGCGGGCGCCAGCGGGCGGCCGGCGGCGTCCCAGGCGGCCCGCACCTCGCGCAGCGGCTCGAGCAGGCCGCCGCGGGCCAGCCCCCGGTAGCCGCGGGCCAGCTCGCGCAGCGTGACGTCTCCGTTGCCCAGCACCAGCCCCGCGCCGTAGCGGGCGGCGTCGCCCTCCAGCGAGGTGAAGCCGGCGGCGCGCAGGGTCTGGAGCAGCTGATCCACCCCCAGCGCCTCCACCAGGTGGACCGCCGGCACGTTGTAGCTGTTCTGCAGCGCGGCCCGCAGCCGCACCGGCCCGTGCTCGCGCCGGTCGTAGTTGCGAGGCATCCAGGCGCCCACCGGCGTGCCGAAGGCCACCTCGACGTCGGGCAGCAGCGTGGCCGGGGTGAAGCCTCGCGCCAGCCCCAGCCCGTAGGCGAAGGGCTTGAGCGCCGAGCCGGGCTGGCGGCGCGCCCGCACCCCGTCGTTCTGGCCGCCGGCCGCCCCGTCGTGGAAGGCCGCCGACCCGGCGTAGGCCAGCACCTCGCCGCTCTGGTTGTCCACCACCAGCGCGGCGGCGTTGGGCAGCCGCTCGTCGGCCTGGAGCTCGCCGGCCAGGATGGCCTCGACGTCGGCCTGCAGCGACGGGTCGAGGGTGGTCTCCACCCGGGTGGCCCGCTCCAGGCCGAGGGCTCCGAGCGACCCGACCAGCGCCTCCACCAGGTGGGGCGCGGCGAAGGCGCGGGTCGGCGGCGTGAGGTCGAGCGGGGCCGCCCCGGCCAGCCGCGCCTCCTCGGCCGTGAGGTGGCCCAGCCGCGCCATGCGGGCCAGCACGGCCCGCCGCGGCGCCGCCAGCGCCTCCGGCCGGCGCCACGGGTCGAGCCGCGAAGGGGCCCTGGCCAGCGCCGCCAGCAGCGCCGCCTGCCCGGCCGAGAGCGTGCGGGCCGGGCGGGCGAAGTAGCGCCCCGCGGCCGACTCCACCCCGAAGAGGTCCGGCCCCAGCGGCACGCGGTCGAGGTAGGCGCGCAGCACGGCCTGGTCGTCGAGGTGGGCCTGCAGCCGCAGCGCCCAGAGCGCCTCCTGGACCTTGCCCAGGAGGGTGCGCGGCCGCGGCACCAGCGCCCGGGCCAGCTGCATGGCCAGGGTCGAGCCCCCGGAGACGACACGGCGGGCGCGCAGGTCCTGCCAGGCCGCGCGGGCCAGGGCCAGGGGATCGACGCCCGGGTGGCGGCCGAAGCGGGCGTCCTCCGAGGCCACGAAGGCGGCCTGCACCAGCGGCGGCACCGGCTCGTCCGGCGGGAGCGGCACGGCTCGCCCGTCGGCGCGGGAGGCCACCTCGCGCAGCAGGCCGCCCTCGCGATCGGTGAAGCGCACCGCCGCCACCGGCCTCCGCTCCAGCAGCCCGGCCGGCAGCGGGGCCAGCACGAAGGCCGAGGCCGAGAGCAGCGCCGCGCCGAGGAGGGCGAGGGCCAGGCGGGCGGCGGTCACCTCCCCTCCACCACCACGGTGAAGGTGCCGCCGTCCGACCGCCCGAAGACCTCCGGGGCGTACATCTGCTCGGCCTGGGCCGGCGCCAGCGTCCACTCGCCGGGCGTGGTGGCCCGCGCCACGAAGCTGGTGAGGTGCACCCCGGGCGGCAGCCGGTCGGCGAACAGCACCAGCTGGTCGTCGCGCCGCTCCTCGTGGTCGAAGGGCGACCAGAAGGTGGTGGCCCAGGCCCCCTCCCCGGCCCTCTCCTCGCCCAGCGCGGCGCCGGCGGCGCCGTCCGCCGAGCCGTCGTACCCCTCGCCGGGCCCCTCCTCCCTGGCGCTGCGCCGCAGCAGCGCGGTCGAGGCCAGCGTGGTGTCCACGATCTCCAGCCCGGCCGGCAGCGGCACGGTGACCGCCAGGAAGCGGCGCTCCTGCGACGAGGCCACCCGCACCCGCACCCGCACCAGGTCGCCGGCGCGGGCCGCCCGCACCTGCCCGCCGCCCCCGTAGGGCTCGAACCAGCGCTGCACGAAGAGGCCGCGCTCCAGCGGCGCCACCGGCATGACCTGCGGGGCGTAGCGCAGCAGCGCCCCGTAGTACAGGACCCCGGCCGTGCCGTCGCGCCGGAAGTCGAGCGGCAGGGCCGCCGCGCCGGCGCCACCCGCCGCCGGCAGCGCCGCGGCCGGCACCGTCACCGCCGTCACCTCGGTGGTCCGCCCCTGGAACGGCGCCGACGCCACCTCCTTGCCTCCCAGGGTGACCCGCCCGGTGAAGGCCGGCACCTCGCGCTCCTTGACGCGCACCACCTCGGTGAGCGCCATGAGGGCGTGGGCCGCCTCCTGGGTGGTGGCGAAGCGGCCGTCCGGCCCGCGCGCCCGCGCCAGGTAGGCGGCCAGCTTGCCGACCCAGGGGTGCTCCGGCGAGACGTCGACCAGGGTATGCAGCAGCAGCGCCGAGGAGCGCACGTCGGAGGACCAGAGCGAGGCGTAGGAACGCGGGTCCTGCTCCTCGAGGTGGACCTCGGTCGGCGCCTCCTTGGCCAGGTTCAGGAGCTCCTGCAGCAGCGCGCGCGCCTGGGGGCGGTCGCCGCCGCCGACGAACATGGCGTCGGCCAGCTGCGCCCTGGCGAAGAGCGGGAGCGCGGCGCGCCGGGCGTACAGCTCGGCGTAGCCGCTGGCGCGCGGCGCCCGGGTGCGCGCCAGGGCGTGCAGCGCCGCCACCCGCACGGCGTCGCCCGGCGGGGTGCAGCCGAAGCCGCAGCGGGTGCAGCGGCCGGCCGCCACCGTCTCGGCCAGGTAGCGCTGCCCGCGCGCCAGCGACGCCGGGTCCACCGGGTAGCCCACCTCGGCGGCGCGGCCCAGCGCCAGCACCGCGTACGAGGAGGCGTACTCCGAGGAGCAGGTCGAGCTGCTCCAGTACCGGTAGCCGCCGTCGGGCCCCTGCAGCGCCTCGATGGCCCGCACCGTCCGCTTCACGATCTCGTCCGGATCCCGGCTGCCGAGCCGGTCGCCGGCCCCCTCGTCGAGCCAGGCCGGCGGCGCGCCGGGCGCCAGCGGCAGCTTGAAGCGCCCCGCCACCTCGCGGACCGCCACGAACGGCACCAGCCGCGACGCCAGCTGCTCCAGGCAGCCGTGCGGGTACTCCACCAGCTGCCGCAGGTTCTCGGCGAAGCCGCCCAGGGCCGTGGAGGCCAGCGTCACGGTGAGCCCGCCCACGTCGGCGCGGATCCCGCCGGGCGGCAGCAGCCCCTCGCGCCGGAGGTCGCGCGTCTCGCCCGCCACCGCCACCGCCTCCAGCGCCACCGGGAGCAGCACCGGCAGCCGCTGCTCCAGGCCGTCCCGCTCCCCGCCGCCCTCCACCCGGAACCGCAGCACCGCCTGCCCGGGGCGCTCGGCCCGGAAGCCGAAGCGCACCTCGGCGCGGCCGGCCACCAGCGCCACCCGCTGCGCGGCCGGGCCGGTGAGCGTGAGCCCCTCGGCCTCGGCCCGGACCTCCACCTCCTTCACCGCCACGCCCGGGGCGTGCACCACCACGCCCGCCTCGAACCGATCGCCCACCCGCGCCAGCCTCGGCAGCGCCGGCAGCGCCAGCAGCGGCTGCTCGACCCGCACCGAGGCGGTGGCCCCGCCGGCCAGGTCGCCGCGGGTCACCGCCACCGCCATGAGCCGGTAGGTGGTCAGGTTGTCCGGCAGGTCGAAGGCCACGCTGGCCCGGCCGTCGGCCCCGGTCACCACCTCCGGGGCGAAGAGCACCGTGGTCTTGAACTCGGAGCGGAAGCCGCTGCCCACCCCGTCCCCGCCGCCGCCGCCACCGCTGCTGAGCCCCTTCTCGCCGTAGCGGCGCCGCTCCACCAGGTGCAGCAGCGGCTCGCCCACCCGCACCGAGAGCGGCCGCGGCGGGTGGAGCAGCTCCACCGGGTCCGGCGGCTGGTACCCGGTGAGGCGCAGGACCGCCTCGTCCACCGCCCAGACGGTCACCTCGGCCGGCACGCCCTGCCCGCGCCAGTCCTTCACCTCCACCGCCACCTGCACCCGCTGGCGGGGGCGCTTCACCGCCGCGTCCGGCGTGAGCGCCACCGCGAGCCGCCTGGAGCGCTTCTCCACCTGCAGCTGCACGTACCCCACCTTGACGGCCGGGCGGCCGGGATCGGCCTCCTCGGCCGCGGGGTCGGGCGCGGCCACCCGCCCGCGCGCCAGCACCACCGAGACGAAGACGTTGGGGAGGTCCTCCTCGCCGAGCGGCACCTCCAGGGTGGTGGCGGCGCCGGTCAGCCTGAGGCGGCGGGCCGAGCGCACCCCCTCGCGCTCCACCGTGAGCAGCGCCTCGGCCTCGGGCCAGGGGCTCTTCACCAGCAGCCGCGCCGTGTCGCCAGGCTGGTAGCGGTCGCGGTCGGCCACCAGCTCCAGCCGGTCGGTGTCCTCGCGCTGCCAGGAGACCCAGCCGCTGCCGGTGGCGTAGAAGGGCAGCCGCGTCACCTGCCGCCGCCCGGCCTGGTCGGTCACCGCCACCTCCGCCACGTGCTGCCCCGGCTTGCCCGGGGTGAAGGCGCAGGTCACCGGCTCGGCCGCGCTGGTGAGGGCGCAGGCCGCCAGCGGCTCCTCGACCAGCTCGTTGACGCTGGACCACTCGCCGCCGGCCAGCTTCTTCTTCACGAAGCGCCACTCGCGCCGCTTCACCTGCACCTCCAGCCTGGCGCCCGCCTGGCGCGTCCCGTCCGGCGCCACCGCCACCACCTCCACCCCGTCGGCCCGTCCCGCCTCGGCGAAGCCGCGCCCGGGGCGCCGCGCGCCGGCGTAGAGGGCCGCCGGGTGGACGGTCACCGCGGTGCGGGCCGCCACCCGCTGCCGGCTGACGTCCTCCACCTCGGCCTCCAGGGTGTAGGTCCAGGTCCGGTTGGCCAGCGCCTCGACCCGGCCGGCGTCGATGGCCAGCGCCCCGCCCGGCCCGGTCAGCCCCTCGCCCGCCCCGGCCACGTCGGAGGAGCGCTGCGGCTCGCCGTCGTCCCACCACCAGCTCAGCAGGCCGAAGGCGAAGCCGGCGTGGCCCGGCGGCTCGAAGTCGGTGGTCTCGCGCCCCACCGTCCAGCGGACCGGCGCGCCGGGCAAGGCGCCGCCGAACAGGTAGCGAGCCACCACCTCGGCCCGCAGGGGATCCCCGGCGGTGAGCGAGGGCGACGGCGCCGCCACGTCCACCTTGAACTGCGGCGCCCGGTAGGCCTCCACCCGGAACGAGGCCTGGTACCCGAGCACCCCGCCCTCCACCGGCACCGTGGCGCTCACCTGGGCCCCGCCCAGCGGGGCGTCGGCCGGCAGCGGCACCTCGGCCGAGAAGGTGCCGAAGGCGGTGAGCGGCACCTGCTTCTCCAGCAGCACCTGCCCGCGCGCGGCCACCACCTTCAGGGTCACCGGCGTGCCGGCGGCGGGCGCGGCCTGCCGTCCCAGCCGGAGGGCGCGCACCAGCCCCTTCAGGTGGGCGGTCTCGCCGGGGCGGTAGAGGCCGCGCTCGGCCCAGACCCCGCCGAGCTCGCGCGGGGTCTTGCCGTCCCAGCCGGCCGGCAGGTCGAAGGCCCAGGGCGAGAACCCACCCGACCAGCTGGAGAGGGTCACCCCGGTGTCGTCGCCCAGGCGGGCCGCCAGCAGCGCGAAGGGCACGCCGTCGTACTGGTCCCGCGCCGGCGGCAGGAGCTCGGCCAGCCCGGGGAGGCGCCCCAGCCCGTCGGCGTCGGTGGCCCCGCTCCAGCGCTCGGCGCCGGTCCGGTCGTACAGCGCCAGCCGCGCGCCCGCCACCGCCGCGCCGTCGGAGAGGCGGGTCACCCAGGCCAGGCCCGAGGTGGCGCCCAGCTTGGCGTGGACCGCGAGATCGGTGAGCTGGCCCAGGACCACGCTGCGCCGGCGCCAGCCCTCCCAGGCCTCCTTCACCACCACCTCCGGCGCCACCACCTCCACCGCGAAGAGCGTGGCGCCGCTGCCGGCCAGGTGCTGCCGCACCGGCACCGGGAAGGAGCGGGTGGCGTTGCGCTCGGTCCTCACGTCCAGCGAGCGCAGCGGCGCCGCGGAGAAGTCGAGCCCGCCGGCCCGATCGGCGGCCAGGGCGCGCGCCAGGGCGCCGGGGGTGAGGGGCAGCGTCCTCACCTGCAGCGCCGACAGGTTCACCGCGCTGGCCGGCAGGCCGCCGTCGCCGGAGGCCTCGAGCAGCACCAGGTCGGACGGCAGCTCGAAGCCGGGCGCCAGGTCGCGGAAGGCAACCTCCGCGGTGAACGGGGCGGCCAGGGCCTGGCCGAAGACGTCCTTCACGCCCGCCGCCACCGTCACCTGGTACCGCCGGCCCGGCCGGAAGCGCCCCGGCAGCGTGACCCGCTGCGCCGAGGCGGCCGCCTCGTCCCACTGGAGCTCGACCGGCGGCTGCACCGTCACCCGCCCCTTCAGCGAGGCCAGGTCCACCTCGTTGCTGGTGGTGAAGGTGAGCGGGCCCCAGTGGCAGCCGGCCTCCTCCCACGGGCAGGCCGCCAGCCCGCCGAAGGCCAGCGCCCCGAAGGTCCGGAAGGCGCTCCGGTGCTCGGCCTCCATGGTGAGGGGCCCGGCCTGCCCGGCCAGCGCGCCGTCCACCACGAGCACCACCTCCGCGTCGAGCGGCAGGGGGCGGGTGGGCCGAAGGTCGTAGCGGACCTGGCGGGTGGCGTCGTCGGCGCCCGCCAGGCCGGGCCGCTGCCGGCCGCGCCGCGCCTCCTCGGCCGCTCGCGCCGCGGCCACCGGCACGGCCGTCACCCCGAAGGGCCAGGGGCGGCCGCCCACCAGCAGCCGCGCGTGGCCCGCCAGGTCGGCCACGGGCTGGTCGAAGAGCAGCGCCACCACCTGGTCGGCGGTGGCCCAGCGGAACCCGGGAGCGGGCGAGACCTCCTGCAGGGCCGGGCGCTGGGTCTCGAAGGAGAAGGTGGTGGGCTCCGCCAGCACCGCGCCGTCGAGGGACCGCACGCCCGCCGGCACGGTCACGGTGAACGCGGTGGCGGGCGGCAAGCGCGCCGTCGGCTGGAACTCGGCCGTGGCCGAGCCGAGCCAGCGCCACTCGCCGGGCACGGCTGGCGCCAGGGTGAAGCCAGGCGGCGCCGCGGTGGCCTCCACGGTGCCGAGCGCCACCACCGGGCGGGAGAAGGTCACGGCGGGGCGGACGTCGCCCGCCACCCGGCCCTGCGGGCGGGCCACCACCACCGCCAGCGCGCCGCCGTCACCTGGCAGCGCCTCCTGCGCCACCGACAGGAGCGGCGGCTCCGGCAGGGGCGAGAGCGCCACCGCGCCTCCTCCCTGGCCGGACCTCGGGGCGCAGCCGCGGCCGCAGGCGGCCAGGGCCAGCAGGGCGGTGGCGGCCAGCAGGGCGCGACGACCGGGAGCGCCGGCCGAGGTGGCGCGCGGGCGCGCCGGGCGGGCGAGGGGGGCGACAGGGTGCATGGGGCTCCTCCGTGATCCCCACCCCTTCAAGGACGGGGCCAGCGGCGGAGCGGGCCCGTGGGCGGGCTGGTTGCGGACGGTGTGTCTGCCGCGCCGCGGCTGGCGGCCGATCTGGACACACGCCCGGACGCAGGGCAACGCCGGGCTGGGGCCCGGTCGGGGCGCGCCCCTACCCCCCGGTCATGGAGAGGACCGCCACCGCAGGCAGGACGCCCTTTCCCGGCGCGGCCCTGTCTGCAGCGCGCGGCGACGGCGCGATCTCGGCCGCAGCCAGGGATCCTGCGGCGGGCAGGAGCACGCGGAAGGTGCTGCCGCGCCCCAGGTCGCTCTCCACGGTCACGGCCCCGGCGTGGGCCCGCACGATTCGCCGCACCGTGGCCAGCCCCAGCCCGGTGCCCCGCCCCACCGGCTTGGTGGTGAAGAACGGCTCGAAGACCTTGCAGAGGAGGTTCGGCGCGATGCCGGTGCCGGCGTCGGCCACCGCAAGCTCCACGTAGGCGCCGGCCGCCAGGCCGAGCAGCGCCGCCTCCGACCTGTCCAGGTGGAGGTCCCGGGCGGTCAGCCTCACCTGCGCGGGCAGGCCGGGCCAGGCGGCATCCCGGGCGTTCACCCCGAGGTTGAGGAGCACCTGCTCGAGCGCCACCGGGTCGCCCCGCACCGCCCACAGCTGGTCCGGCCAGGCGGCCTCCAGCAGGGCGCCCGGACCGAGGGCCGCCCGCACCGCCTGGACCGCCCGCCCGAGGAGGCCGGCCGTGTCGACCAGCTCCCGCGTCGGGGCCTCGCCGCGGGCGAAGTCCAGCACCTGCCGGACCAGCGCCTGCGCCCGCCTGGCGCCGTCCTCGACCTCGGCCAGCGCCTCGCGCGCCTCGGCCCCGAGCGGCGCCTCGGCCAGCGGACCCAGCCCGGCCAGGATGGGCACCAGCACGTTGTTGAGATCGTGGGCCAGCGAGCCGGCCAGCTGCCCCAGCGCCTCGACCCGCTGCGCCCGGTCCAGCTCGTCCCGCAGGCGCCGCTCGGTGGTCAGGTCGCGCTTGACGGCCACGAAGTGCGCCGCCGCGCCGTCCGGGCCGGCCACCGGCGCGATGGTGAGCGCCTCGACGTAGCGGGAGCCGTCGGCGCGCCGGTTGACCAGCTCGCCGCGCCAGGTCCGCCCGCTGGTGATGGTCGCCCAGAGCTCGCGGTAGCGCTCGACGGGCGTCTCGCCCGACTGCAGGAAGGCCGGGGTCCGGCCCACCGCCTGGTCGGCCCGGTAGCCGGTCAGGGCCGTGAAGGCCGGGTTGACCCACTCGATGACGCCGTCGACGCGCGCCAGCACCACCGCCTCGCCGGCCGCCTCGAGGGCCGCGGTCCGGAGCCGCAGCGAGGCGGCCAGCTGGCCGAAGGCCTCCTCGCGCTGCGCCAGGACCTGCGGCGCCCTCGACGCGGCCAGCGCCACCGCCGTGAACCAGCGCCCCGAGGCCCCGGGCGCTGGCGCGCCGACGGCGCGCAGGTGCACCCAGGCGGTGGCGCCGGCGGGCCGCCGCAGCGCCACCTCCGCGCTCGCCGCCTCACCAGTCGCCAGGGCGGCGACCAGCCTGGCCACCTCGGGCTGGTCCTCGGCGGCGGCCAGGGCGGCCAGGGGCAGCCCCACCAGCCACGCCGCCGGGCGCCCCACCATCCGAGCCGCCGCGGCGCTGGCCTGCTCCACCCCGCCGTGGCGATCCAGGGACAGGAGCCCCACCCCCAGCCGCTCCAGGGCCCCGCACCATTCGGCGCGGCCGCAGGCCACCTCGGGCACCCTGCCCCGCTGCTCGCTCCAGGCGTCGGCCTCGGCCACTTCGGCCCGGAGCCGCCCGGCGGCCTCGCCCAGCCGCGCCGCCAGGGCCGGCAAGCCGGAGGGGATCGGGTAGAGCGCCACCGCCCCCCGGGCCAGCGCCCGGCTGGTGAGCTCCTGCTCCACCTCGGTGGCCACCGCCACCACCAGCGCCTGGGGCGCCAGCGCCCCGACCAGCCCCAGGGTGGCCAGCCAGGGGCCCCCGCCTGAGAGGTCGATCACCACCGCGCCGTGACCACCCGCCAGCAGCGCATCGGCTGCCGCGTCCACCGAGGCGGCCAGGTCGACCTGCCCCACCCCGTCCACCTCGGCGAGCAGGGCGGCCAGGCGGTCGCGCAGCGCGCCGGGCGCCTGCACCAGCAGGACCTGGAGGCCACGGGGCGGCGGCGGCGGGCGGGCGTCTCTCACGCGGCCGCATGTTCCCCCCAGCGCTGGCGCCGCGACAGCGGGCCTCCGCCGGAATCGCGTGTCGGGTGATCACCCTTCCCCGGCGAGGTCGTCGCCCGTCGTCAGGCCGGCGCCGGCCCGGCCAGCCGGCGCGGCAGGCGCACCCGCACCCTGGTGCCGGGGCCCGCGCCGGGGCCAACCGCGAGGGAGCCGCCCAGCCGCTCGGCCCGCTCGCGCATGCCGGTCAGGCCGAGCCCCTCGGCGGCCGCGCCCAGCCCGCGGCCGTCGTCCTCCACCACCACCGTCACCTCGTCCTCCCCGGCCTCGATCGTGACCAGCACCCGGGTGGCGCCGGCGTGCCTGGCCACGTTGGTGAGCGCCTCCTGGGCGATCCGGTAGAGGGCGGTGGCCTGGTCGGGCGTGAGATCCGCGGGCCCGGCCGCGCCCTCCACCTCGCAGGTCACGCCGGTGCGCCCCTGGAAGGCGCGGGCCTCCTGCCGCAAGGCCGCGTCCAGCCCCAGCCGGTCGAGGGCGGCCGGCCTGAGCTCGGCCGCGATGCGCTGCACCGCCTGCACCGCCTGCCCGGCCAGCTCCGAGGCGCCCACCACCCGGTCCAGCAGCTCGCCGGCCTCGATCCCGGGCATGGTCTCCAGCCGGCGCTCCATGGCCAGCAGGTCCACCTTGAGGGCGGTGAGGAGCTGCCCCATCTCGTCGTGCAGGTCGCGGGCGAAGCGCGCCTTCTCCTCCTCGCGCGCCCGGTCCAGGCGGGAGAAGAGCTCGCGCAGCACCTCGCGCGACAGGCGCAGCCGCTCCTCCACCCGCTCGCGCTCCAGGACGTCCACGCCCACGGCGCCCAGCGAGCTGATGCGGCCGTTGGCCTCGCGCAGCGGGAACAGCGACACGTCGAGGGCGTAGTGTCCGGCGGCGGTGTGGCCCCGCAGGAGGTAGGTGGTCGGCTCGCCGGTGGCCAGCACCCGGGCCTGGCCCTCCAGCATGTGGGCGCGCCCCTCGGCGTCGACCAGGTCGGCCAGGTTGCGCCCCAGCAGGGCCGGGGCCGGCGCGCCCTGGATCCGGGCGGCCCTGCGGTTGAGGAGGGTGATCCGGCCATCGAGCCGCCGCACCGTGATGGCCACCGGGGCGTGGTCGAGCACCGCCTCGAGCAGCGCCCGCGTCCGCAGGGCGGTGAGCCCGCGCCCCAGGTCACCGGCCAGCCGGGTGAGCAGGGTCACCACCGGCGGCGGAAAGGCGCCGGTCTCCCCGGCGTAGACGCACAGCACCCCCAGGCAGGTCCCCTCGTGCACGATGGGCACGGCGGCCGAGCCGGCATAGCCGCGCCGCCGGGCCTCGTCCAGCCAGGGCGTGAAGTCGGGGTCTGCGGCGTGGTCCTGGTCCACCACCACCCGCCGCTCCCGCGCCGCCACCCCGGTGGGACCGCGCCCCCGCGGATCGGCGGCGTCGGTGGAGAGCACCAGGGCGTCCACGTAGCCCTCGTCGACCCCGTGGCGTGCCACCGGCAGCACCCGCCTCCCGTCCTCCTCGTCGACCTGCCCGACCCAGGCCAGCCGGAACCCACCCTCCTCCACGGCGGCCCGGCAGACCTCCTGCAGCAGCCCCGCCTCGTCGGGGGCGCGCACCAGCGCCTCGTTGCAGGCGGTGAGCAGCCGGAGCGCCCGGGCCGACTGGTCGGCCTCCTGGAGCAGGCGCGCCGTGGCCTCGGCGGCGGTGGCGTCGCGGAAGATCAGGATGGCCAGCGGCACCTGGGCCTCGGCGGTGGGGACGATCACCGAGGTGAAGTCCACCGGCAGCGAGGTCCCGTCGGCGCGCCGGAGCAAGGCCCGGCCGGCGGCCGAGCCGGTGCGGGCGCGCTGCTCCACCTGGGCCGCCAGCTCCGGCGTGGGCTCGGCGAGGTCGGCCCGCCCGGCCGCCCGGAGGTCGGCCTCGGTCCGGCCGAGCAGCTGGCAGGCGGTCCGGTTGGCCCGGAGGATGGTGCCGTCGATGCGCGACAGCAGCACGCCCTCGGGGCTGTGCTCGTAGAGGGTCTGGAAGAGCCACTCGGCGTCGCGGATCATGCGGCCCCCCCTCCCCGGGGCGGCGCGGCGGGAGCCACGGTACCACCACCCGGCGTACGCGTGGTGACCGGTGACGCCCGCCCGCCCGGGGCCGGGCGCTCAGCGTCCCAGCAGCCGCTGGCGCAGGCCGTCGTCGATGGGGGCCGGACCCAGCCAGATCCCGAAGTAGGCCCGGGCGAAGTCCGCCCCCTCCACCAGGGCGAGCGACCTGCCGTTGTGGGTCAGCTCGGTGCCGCGCCCCGGCACGTAGGTGAGGGCGTAGCGATCGCCCGGGACCACGTCCACGTAGGCCGCGTGCAGCCGCTCCAGCCGGCTCCGCAGCGGCGCCAGCGCCGCCGGAGCGAGGTGGCGCGCCAGCAGCTCGTCCGCGGCCCGACCGAACCCGTCGCGCTCGATGGCCACCAGGTAGGAGAACTCGAGGCGGCGGGGCGCGTCGCTCTCGGGCCCCGGCTGCGCCAGCCCCGCCGGCAGGTAGTGGGCCGCCGCGTAGACCTTGACGAACCACTTCCAGCGGAAGAGCCCGGCGCCCGCCAGGCCGAGCCGCTGGCCCCCCACCTCGACCTCCCGGTCGAAGGCCACCTCGTCCACCCGGAGGGTGGAGGCCCCGGCGCGGGCGGGGGGGGCCGCCAGCACCACGGCCACGGCCAGCGCCGCGGCCCACCCGCGGACGGCGCGGCTCAGCACGGCCGCCCCGGGGCCGCCGGCTTCTCGAAGAGGTAGTGGCTCACCAGCCACTCCTGGCCGCCGCGGAACCCCCACAGCTCCGCGCAGGACATGAAGAAGATGCGCCACATGGCCAGCCGCCGCGCCGCCGCGCCCGCCCCGTAGGCCCCGGCCAGGATGGGGAGGACCTGGTCCCGGCGGGTGTCGAGGTTGGCCAGCCAGGCCTCGGCGGTGCGCCGGTAGTGGTCGCCCGAGACGCGCCAGTGGTCCACCACCGCGAGGTCGCGCTGGAAGTAGAGGAGCAGGTCGTCGGAGGGCATCTGGCCGCCGGTGAAGAAGGTGGCCGCCATCCAGTCGCTCTCGTCCCGCACCTCGTACGGGTAGGCGTAGCGGTGGTGGGTGAAGATGTGCACGAAGAGCCGGCCGCCGGGCACCAGCCAGGACGCCACCTTGGCCAGCATGGCCTGGTAGTTGCGCAGGTGCTCGAACATCTCCACCGAGAGGACGCGGTCGAAGCGCAGGTCGGTGTCGAAGGTGCGGGCGTCGGCGGTGATCACGCTGACGTTGCCGAGCCCGCGGGCCCTGGCCCTGGCCTCGATGAAGGCGCGCTGGTCCCGGCTGTTGGAGACCGCCGTGATGCGCGCCGCCGGGAAGCGCTCGGCCAGGTAGAGGCTGAGCGAGCCCCAGCCGCAGCCGAGATCCAGCAGGCGCATGCCGTCCTGCACCCCGGCCCGCTCCACCGTGAGCCGCAGCATGGCCTCGTCGCTGGTGGCCAGGTCCTCGGCGCCGTCGCCCCAGAGCCCGCAGCTGTACTTGAGCCGCGGGCCCAGCACCTGCTCGAAGAAGGGCGGCGGCACCTCGTAGTGCTGCGCGTTGGCCGCGGCGGTCTCGATGGCGATGTCCGAGCGGCGGCAGGTCTCCACCCAGGCCATCAGGCGGAGGTGGCGCGCCACCTCGTCGCCGCGCCCCTCCTCGCGGAGCCGCTGTCGCAGGAGCCGGCGGATGCCGGCGCGGATCACCAGGTCGGGCAGCAGGCCGCGCTCGGCGGCGGCGAGGACGTTCACGAGGTCACCTCTCGGGGGAAGGCGCCGGCAGCGGCAGGCGGGCCAGGATGGGGCGCAGCGCCAGGAAGGCCAGGCCGAAGGCGGCTGGCGCGGCCAGCGCCCAGGCGACCACGGCCCGCAGGTTGGCGCCGGCGTAGCGGGCCACCGTGGCGGGAAGGTCGGCCGCCAGCTCGGCCTGGATCCCGGCCAGCGTGAAGGTGACCGGCGGGGCGCCGAAGAGGGCGGCGCCGGCCGCGAAGAGCGGCAGGTAGGCGGCCAGCTGCAGCGGGTAGGCCAGGTAGTTGGCGACCTGGATGGCGGGCTGGTTGAGCCGCAGTCCCAGGGCCGCCAGCGCACAGAGGGCGGTGGTGGTGCCCAGCACCGGGAAGGTGCCGAGGGTGAGGCCGAGCGCCAGGGCCACGGCCAGCCGAACCGGTGAGACCCCCTGGGTGAGCTGGGCCTTGAGCGGCTCGAGGACGCGGACGGTGAACCAGCGACGGAGCACGTGAACCTCTTCTTAGACCTCGACCCCTCACCTCGAAGGAGGCTGGGAGCACCGCTTCACCCGAGTACTTAACGGGTCCGACTGAACTGGACAAGACCTGAACGTGACATGGACAAAGATGGCGCGGTCACCCGCGCGGCACTACATCCGTGCATGGCGTCCTGGGCTCCCCACCTCACCTCGTTGCTCGTGCTTTCAGCCGCCTTCTCGCTGCTTTGGCTCGTCTCGCTGAAGCTCCGGAACGCCTCCATCGTGGACCCCTTCTGGGGCTCGGCGTTCGTCCTGTCGGGGGTCACCGTGGCCCTGGCCGACGGCGGCGGCGGCGCGGGCCCGCGTCGCACCCTGGCGCTGGTGCTGGTCGCGGTCTGGGGGCTCCGGCTGTCGATCCACCTGCTGGCGCGCAACGCCGGCCACGGGGAGGACCCGCGCTACGCCGCCATGCGCCGCGGCCACGGCCAGCGCTTCTGGTGGGTCAGCCTCTTCACCGTCTTCTTGCTGCAGGCGCTGCTGGCCTGGGCCATCTCGCTGCCGGTCCAGCTGGCAGTGGCCACCCCCTCGTCGTCGCTCGGCCTGCTCGACGCGGCCGGCGCGGCGCTGTGGGCCATCGGCCTCGGCTTCGAGGCGGTGGGCGACTGGCAGCTCAGCCGCTTCCGGCGCGATCCCGGGAGCCGCGGCCGGGTGCTCGACACCGGGCTGTGGCGCTACACGCGCCACCCCAACTACTTCGGCGACGCCTGCGCCTGGTGGGGCCTCGGCCTGCTGGGCCTGGCCGCCGGCGCCCCCTGGACGCTGGCCGCGCCCGCCCTGATGACCTTCCTCCTGGTGCGGGTCTCCGGCGTGGCGCTGCTCGAGCAGGACATCGGCCAGCGCCGGCCCGGCTACCGTGAGTACGTGAGGCGCACCAGCGCCTTCTTCCCCTGGTTCCCGAAGCAGGAGGCCTGAGTGACCATCCGCGCTGCCGCAGCTCCCCTGTCCGCCCCCGCGCCTGGCCCGGCGGGCGCCCTCCTGCCCACCGCCTGGCCCGGCCTGGCCGGCGCCGCCAGGGCGCTCGGTCTCACCGCGGTGGCCGGCAACGTGCTCGGCGTGGCCTTCCTGTGGGACGTCCCCTCCCCCTATCGCCCCGGCGACGTGGCCGCCTGGCTGGCCGGCTCCCAGGCCCAGCCGCTCCTCACCATCCTCTCCTCCTGGAGCTTCGTGGTGGGGCTGGTGGCGCTGGCCGCCTTCCTGGTGCTGCTGGCGCTGGCCGCGGCGCCGCGGGCGCGCGCCCCGGGCTGGGTGGTCGCCGGCGCCCTGCTGGCCGCCTTCGGCGCGCTGCTCAACGCCGCCGGCTGCTTCGGCCCCGCGGTGGCGGTCCGCTTCCTGCCCCCCGGCGAGGCGGGCCAGGCGGTCGGGCTGGCGCTGCTGGCCGTGACCCTGCACCTCGACGCCCACTTCAACCTGGTGCTCGGGCTGGGCCTGCTCGCCATCAACCTCGGGGCCGGCGAGGGCCTCGGCTGGCCGCGCTGGCTGCGCGCCCTGGGGGTGCTGGCCGGCCTGGCCAGCCTGCCGGTGGCGCTGCAGTTCTGGAGCGACCCCTTCGCGAAGCTGCTGGCCATCTCCGGGCCCCTCTGGCTGGCCTGGTTCACCGCGGTGGCGCTGCGCGGCCCCTGGGCGCCGGCCGGCCGCTGAGGCCAGGCCCGACGAGCGCCGGGCCACGGTGGCCGCCACCGGGCCCGCCGGCGCGCCAGGCCCGGCGGTCAGTCGGCGAGCGCTCGGGCTGCCCTGGCCCGACCCCTGGTCCCCTGCCTGGGGAGCCGGGGCGCTCCCTCGCGGCCGAGGCCCCGCTACAGCTCGAACAGCGAGGCCCCGCGCCGCAGGTAGCCGCGCTCGGCGGCCATGGCGTCGAGCACCAGGGTGGGCCAGTCGGCCAGGAAGAGCGCCTCCTCCCCGCGGCCCGTGTAGACCTTCAGGTAGCCCCGGCACGCCTCGCAGGTGTCGAGCCGCAGCGCCGCCGGCCCCTCGAACTCGAGGAGCCCCAGCCGGTCGGCAGCCTGGTTGCCGCAGGAGGGGCAGCGCTGCCGCTCGAAGCTCCAGCGGTCGGCGCAGCAGCCGCAGACCAGGCGCCGCTCGTGCCCGGCTTCGTGGTCCACCAGGTGGGCCATCACCGGCAGGGCGCCGCAGGTCGGACAGATGGGGCGCCGCCAGGCCCGCTCGTCGCGGGCCGCGGCGAAGTCCGCCACGGCCGGCGCCAGGGCGCGGCCGAAGGCGGTCCAGCCGAGGTACCGGAGCAGCCCGGGCTGGGGAGGCGGCGGGGCCGCCGGCTCCCCCTCGACGAGCCAGGTGATCGCCAGCGCCCGCGCCCCGGGCGTGGCCAGGGCGGCGCGCAGCTCAAAGGCGCCCGCGGCGATGGGGCCGGGCAGCCTCACCGCCGCGACGCGGGCGAGCAGGTCGCCGAGCAGCTCCGCCCCGGCGGCGCGCAGGAGCGGGCCGTGGGTCGGCCCGCGCAGCAGCGGCAGGCCGGCGGCCGCGGCCGGCGCGTGGGCCCCGAAGGCCGGCAGGTCGAGGGCCGGCGCCGGGGTGGCCGCGACGGCGCGCTCCAGCAGCCCCTGGAGGTGGGCCAGCGGGACCAGGAAGGGGTGGGCGGCCAGCCAGCGCCGACGGGTCTCGTCCACGCCCTACCCCTCCGCGATCGCCGTCAGCCCCTGCCAGCGCAGCAGCGCCGGCCCGCCCAGGGCGAAGGGCATGAGCACCGCGCCGAAGCGGGGCCCCTCCTCCCAGCAGTGGAGGACGCGGGCGTGGAAGCGCACCACCTCGGCCTCCTGCAGCTCCACCTCCAGCAGCGCCCCCTCGGGCAGGGCGCGCCGCCCCTGCACCACCAGCTGGTGGCGGGCGAACCCGGTCACGGCGTAGTCCTCCTGGCCCACCCGCAGGCGCACCGGCCGGCGCGGCGCCGCGCCGACCGGCGCCGGCGCGGGCGCCAGCAGGGCCCGGTCCGGCGGCGCCGGCTCGCGCTCGAAGGCCGCCACGAAGCCCGGCACCACCTCGATGCCGCGGATGAGCGCGTCGGTGTCGGCCTCGCTGAGCGCCTGCACGGCGCCGACGTCCTCCAGCCCCACCGCGCTCCGCTCGTCGAGCAGCCGCACCATCCGGTCGCACAGCGCCACCGCCGCCACCAGGCCGGGGTGGCTGGCGCCCGTCAGGTCCGCCTGGTGGTGCAGCGTGATGGCCTCGGCGAGCAGCGGCGGCAGCGCCCAGTGGGCCGCCAGCACCGCGCCTAGCCGGACGTGGTGGTGCTCCACCACCAGCTCCCAGAAGGCCGCCGGCATCTGGCGCGGCTGCCGGGCGCCGGCGGCGATGCGCTCCAGGCACTCGATGGCCAGCACCTTGCCGAAGTCGTGCAGCAGCCCGGCGGCGAAGGACTCGTCGAGCGGCAGGCCGCGCGCCCGGGCCAGCTCCCGCGCCAGCACCGCCGCCGCCACCGCGTCGTGCCAGGTGCGGCGGCGCAGCAGGGCCAGCGGGCCGCGCGCCAGGGCCCGCGCCCCCAGCGCCGAGGCGAAGGCGATGCGCGAGAGCTCCCCGGCGCCGATGCGGGCCACCGCCTGCGGCACCGCCGCCACCGGCTCGCCGCGCGAGAAGGCGGCCGAGTTGGCGCAGCGCAGGACGTCGGCCGCCAGCACCTGATCGGAGGCCACCAGCCGGGCCAGCTCGTCGAGGCCGAAGTCGCCGCCGCCCACCAGCCGCTCGATGCGCATGGCCACCGCCGGGTAGGGCGGCACGTCCACCGCGTCGCGCGCCACCAGGTCGTCGATGGCCTGGTCGAGGTCCACCTCGGCGCTCCAGGCGCCCGCGTCGGCGGCCAGGCCGGCCACTCAGGCCTCGGCCGCGGCGTCGGCCACGATGGCCTTCCAGCGGTCCAGCGCCGCGCCGGACAGCGCGTAGGGCTGCACCAGCATGGTGAAGCCGCCCTGGTCGGGCCAGGCCAGCTTGACCGAGGCGTAGCCGGCCAGCGGCGGGTCGCACTGCACCTTCATCTCCAGCAGCATGTTCTCCGGCACCGGGGCGGCCCCGTTGACCATGAAGTGGGTGGAGGCCACGCCCAGGATGCGGTAGGCGGAGGCCTTGCCGCCCACCGTGAGCACCACCGGCCAGGGCGGCGGGGCCGGCGCGCCGTCCTTCTTGCGGGGCGGCTGGGCGGCCGCCACCAGCGACTTCGCCCCGGCGCTCTTCCAGGCGTCGGCGGTCTCGAAGGAGGCCACGAAGGAGGGGAGCAGCCCGAGCGCCTTCGACACCACCTCGCCCTCGGACCCCTGCAGGAAGGCGGCGGCGCCCAGGTCCTCCGGCTCCAGGTGGGTCCGCTCGCCCAGCATCGCGGTCACCTCGTCCACCGCCACCACCAGGTCCACCAGCCTGCGGTCGGCCGCGGCGGTGGTGGCGTCGGCGTGGTGCAGCGAGATGACGTCGGCCATCACCGGCGGCAGGTCCCAGCGGGCCGCCATCACCACGCCCAGCTCCACGTGGTAGCGGTCCACCAGGGCGTTCCACTCCTCCACCGGCCTGGCGGCCACGTCGTCGCGGCGGTGGATCAGCTCCTCGATGCAGGCGATGGCGACCACCTTGCCGAAGTCGTGCAGCAGCCCGGCGGAGAAGGCCTCGTCGGGCGCCAGGTTTCGGCCGCGGGCCAGGGCCTGGCAGAGCGCCGCGCTGGCCAGCGAGTCGAGCCAGACCTGGCGGCGCAGCGGGGCCAGCTTGCCGCCGGCGGTGGCGTGCGCGCCCAGGCCGAAGGCCAGGGCCAGCCGGGCCACGTCCTTGGCCCCGATGCGCCCCACCGCCGACTTCACCGAGTTGATGGCGGCGCCGCGCGAGTACATGGCCGAGTTGGAGACCCGCAGCACGTCGGCCGACAGCACCTGGTCGGAGGAGACCATCCTGGCCAGCTCGTCGAGCCCGTAGTCGCCGCCCCGGATCAGCTTCTCGATCTGGAAGGCGACGGCCGGGTACGGCGGGACCTTGACCGCCCCACGGGAGACCAGGTCCACGATCGCCTTGTCCAGGTCCAACGGTGCTGCCGTGCCCATCGTGCCCTGCTCCCTGAGACTGCACCGGTTGAGCGCCGCCGCGCCACGGTGCGTGAGGACGGCCGGCGGACCGGCGGAGTGTAGCACCAGCGGCGCCACCGGGCCGCGCGGCGCACCGCCAGGGCCGGCTGCGGCGCCGGACCACACGGACGTTCCGTTGACCGGCGTTCTAGCCCACGACCTTGGGACAAAGGTCCTGCTTACAGCGGCAGGCGGCCGCCCGCGCCGTAGCCGGTCAACTCTGCGTACCCCTCGCCGACCACCTCGCCGCCGGCGCTGACGATGACCGGCCCCTCCCAGTAGGAGAGCCCCTCGACCAGCCGCGAGCGGTTCTCCGCCGCCGCCAGCGCCGGCTCGAGCTGGAGCGACAGCCCCGCCGACGGGACCTCGAGCCGCCACCCGGACGGGTAGTCCGCCCCCGACGCGGCGCTGCGCCAGCGGCCGGTGGGCCGGATCGACCAGGCCTCCGGAGGCAGCGCCGTGCTGGTGCCGTCGCGCGCCACCAGCGTGCCGTTGCGCCAGTCGACCGCGCCGTCGGCCCGCCTGAGCAGGTAGAGCATCAGGTCCCGGCCGTCGGCCAGCCGCAGCGCGAACCAGTCCCAGCCCACCTGCGACGGCGCCAGCTGGGAGGAGCCCACCTCCCGGTCCATCCAGGCCTCGCCGCGCACCTCCGCCGCCACCCCGTCGAGCTCGACCACGCCCGTCGCCGCCAGGCGCGTCTGGCTGTAGTACTCGCTGGCGAACCCGTCGGCCGCCGCCTTGCGGCTGTAGCCGTTCGGCCCCTGCAGCACGGTGGGCCGCGCCGGCGTCAGCTCCAGCCGGAGCGCCACGCCCACCGCGTCGTCGCGCGCCGCCAGCCGCCAGGTGATGGGCTCCGGCGCCGCGCCGCCCGCCCCGCCCGTGCGCGCCGGGATCGCGCCGCCGACCGGCGCCACGTCGAGCGTCCAGCGCCCGGGGCTGCCGGGCGGGGACTGCGCCCAGGCCACCCGCGGCCCGGGGGCCGCGCCGAAGCCGGCCAGCAGCGGCGCCTCGCGCCACACCACCTCGGCGAAGCGGTGGCGGCGGCCCCCCACGTCGGTGACCGCCAGGTGGGCCATCACCGCCCCCGGCGCCGCCCACGCCGAGTCGAGCGCCGGTCGGGCCGGCAGGATCCCCACCTTGAAGAAGGTGAGCTGGAAGCCGAAGCGCTGGCCGGCCGTCCCGGCGAGCGTGCCGGTGAAGTACCACCACTCGTTGCGGTAGCCGGGCCGGGCGAAGTGATCGCGCGGGAAGGACCAGGCGTGGGCGGGATCGGCGGGGAGGAAGGTCGCGGGAGCGCCCCTCACCCCGGCCCTCTCCCCGGAGGGGAGAGGGAGCAGACGCTCGGAGCTCCCTCTCCCCCAGCTTGCTGGGGGAGAGGGTTGGGGTGAGGGGGCCGACCGCGTGCTCGAGGTTCCCCTCACCCCGGCCCTCTCCCCTGAGGGGAGAGGGAGTGCAGAACCCGGGGTCGAGGTCGGGGTCGAGGTCGAGGTCGGGGTCGGGGTCGAGCTGGCGGTCGCCGCCGCGATCGCGCCCAGCAGCGCGCCCACCAGGAGTCTAGAGCGCATCGCGGCTGAGCTCCGTGGCGCGCACCCGCGCCGCCAGGGCGGCGGGGGCCAGGCTGGCCAGCGCGGCGGCGGCCAGGATGGTGGCGGCCTGCGCGGCCAGCGCCCCCACCGGCCACGACAGGCTCAGCGACCAGCCGAAGTAGGCCGGGTTCACCAGGTGCACCAGCACGCCCGCCAGCCCGGCGCCCGCGACCAGGCCGAGCGCCAGCCCGAAGACCGCCACCCCCAGCCCGCGCCCCAGGAAGACCCGGAAGACCTGCCCACGCGTGGCCCCCAGGGCCCGGTAGAGGGCCAGCTCCGCGGAGCGCTCGCGCGCCAGCACCAGGAGCGAGAGCGCCACCCCGGCCACCGCGATCACCAGCCCCATCACCTGCAGCAGCCGGGTCACCGCGAAGGTCTCCTCGAAGATGGCCAGCACCTCGGCCCGCAGGGTGCGGTTGGAGCGCAGCAGGAGCGGGGTGCCCTCGAAGGCCCGGCGCAGGTCGGCCACCACCTGCTCGACGTCGGCCCCCGGCGCCAGGTAGAGGGCCACGTTGGAGGGGGGCCCCTCGCCGAAGGCGCGGGCGAACGGGCGCTCGTCCATCAGCAGGGCGCCCCGCTCGTTGCCGTAGTCGCGGTAGACGCCGGCCACCGGGAAGCGGCGGTCGCCGGCCAGCGTCCGCACCGTCACCTCGGCGCCGGCGACCAGCCCGGCGCGGCGGGCCAGCGGCTCGGAGACCAGCACCGCCCCCTGGGTCCGCAGCGCCTCGAAGGCGGCGCGGGCATCGCCCCCGGCCAGCAGCACCCGCCCCTCCGCGCCGGCCACGGCGGCGTCCAGCCCGGCGATGGAGACCGGCCGCCCGGCCGCCAGCCCCTCCACCTGCCGGAGGCGGTCCACGGCGCGCACGCCCGGCCAGGCGGCCAGCCGCGCCACCAGCGCCGGGTCGAGGGTGGCCTCGGCCCGGGCCCGCCGCCAGGACGGGCTGGTGACGTAGACGTCGGCCAGCAGGGTCTGGTCGAGCCAGCCCGCCACCGTCTCGCGGAAGCTGCCCACCATCACCGTCACCCCGGCCAGCATG